>CAYNUO010000021.1:9215-30537 GCA_964400405.1 uncultured Bifidobacteriaceae bacterium
CCACGACGCCACCCACGGCACCGGCTGCCGCCCCGCCGGCTGGAGCGGTGAAGCCATGAACCTTCCGATCCTCCTGGCTATCGTTGTCGTCTTTGCGCTGCTCCGCTTCCGGAAGGCCGGCCTGCTGACGTGGGCCCTCGCCTGGTGGGCGGGCGTGTTCATCCTGCTTCGCTTCGGTTTCACGGTCCCGCTGCCCGTCTCCGTCATCTTCATCTACATGGGCATCGTCACGGTCGCGAACCTCGCGTACATGACGTCGAGCCAGGAACGCCGCGATGAGGTGTCCCGTCCGCTCGTCCGGTTCATGACCGAGAAACGGTTCGCCCCGATGCTTGGCGCCCTTGCCCTCGCCATTCCGGCACTGGCGGCCGGCAACGTGTATCTCGACATGAACGCGCCCGTCGAGCCGCCGTTCTTCCCGCGCACGGTCCATCCGGCGTCGCCGAACGACATCACGGTCAACGGGAACAAGATCGACATTGAGAACGGCGACAACCCGTACCGGCAACTCGAGACGTCGAACCCGCCGGAGTTCCGCAAACACGTCGAGAACGGGCGCCAGGTCTACTACCGGAACTGCGTCTTCTGCCACGGAGACGATCTCGGCGGCAACGGCATGTTCGCGCACGGCCTGAACCCGATCCCGACCAATTTCACCGACGGGCAGGTGCTCCCGAATTTCCGTGAGACGTTCTTCTTCTGGCGCATCGCCAAAGGCGGACCCGGGCTGCCTGAGGAAGGCGCGCCGTGGGACACCGCGATGCCGGCCTGGGAGAAGTTCCTGAAGGAAGAGGAGATATGGGACGTGATCCTCTTTCTCTACGACTTCACGGGCACCAGGCCGCGCGCCCGGGAGGAGGTGCACAAGTGACCCCGCGCCTGATGTTTCGAGGGTCTGTCGCTGCCCTGCTGGCCGCGCTGTGCGCCGGGATGACGGGGTCCCGCGTGCACACCCAGGGTCCGGACGTCGGGACTCCGGCTCAGCGGGAGGCAGGCAAGGTCCTGTACCAGAAGTACTGCTC
The DNA here is from genome assembly GCA_964400405.1 of uncultured Bifidobacteriaceae bacterium. Taxonomy (GTDB): domain Bacteria; phylum Acidobacteriota; class Vicinamibacteria; order Vicinamibacterales; family UBA2999; genus CANKJK01. The sequence continues at coordinate 10,238 of CAYNUO010000021.1, forward strand.
GCAGTGTCACGGTGAGAAGGGGGACGCCGCGGGGTACGCCACGCCGCATCTGCAGCCCAGGCCCCGTGACTTCACGTCGGGGCGTTTCAAGGTGCGCCGAACCCCGAGCGGAGCGCTGCCGAGTCACCAGGATCTGGTCAGCATCATCCGGCTCGGCATGCCCTACACCTCGATGCCGGCCTGGCCGAAGCTGTCGGATCAGGAAGTGTCGGATCTCGCCCACTTTCTGACGACCTTCTCCGAGGACTTTTCGAACCCGGAGCGCGTGCCTCCGCCGCTGGAGCTCCCGGGCGCGCCAGGGTCTTCGAACGAGTCCATCGAACTCGGGCGGAAGCTTTACGTGGACACAGGCTGCGTCAAGTGCCACGGCGATCTCGGGCGGGGTGACGGGCCATCGGCGCCGACGCTGAAGGACGACCTGAACCACCCGATCCGCGCAGCCGATCTGACGAAGAACTGGACGTTCCGCGGCGGATCGACCCGCGAGGACATCTTCCGTACGATGACCACCGGGTTCAACGGCACGCCGATGCCGTCGTTCGCCGACAGCCTCTCGGTCGAGCAGCGCTGGGCGATCACGGACTACATCGCGTCGCTGTCCGGCAGCAGCGGGCCGGGCTATACGAATCTCGTCGTCGCCAAGCCTGTGCAGGATCCGATCGATCTGGCCAAGGGGGCCGCGAACTTCGCCGCCGCTCCTGCCGCGCGGTTCCCGATTGTCGGACAGGTCACCGAGCCGGGTCGTTCGTTCCATCCTCCGGCGACGTCGCTGACCGTTCAGGCGGTCTACGACACGGAGTCCATTGCGTTCCTGGTCCGCTGGAACGACATGAGCCCGCAGAAAGACGGAAAGAACGGCCCGTCGCTGGCTGTGCCGCCGGAAGAGGAAGAGGACGCGGCACCGGCCGGCACGCCGTCAGGCGGCGCGGATCCCTTCGGTGATGCCGTCGCGCCCGCGGGGGCCGCCGCCGCGGATCCGTTCGCCGATGCCGGAGCGTCGGACACGCCGCCATCCGAGTTCTCCGACGCCGTCGCGATCCAGATTCCGTCGCAGGCGACGACGGGCTCCCGAAAGCCCTACTTCATCTTCGGCGACTCACAGAGCTCCGTGGACCTCTGGTTCTTCGACCTCGCCCGCGGTGAGCCGCGGCAGTTCATCGGGAAGGGCAGCACCGACATTGCCGTCAACGACGCCGGCGATGTCACCGGCGTCGCGAACTACGACAAGGGTGAGTGGTCGGTCATCTTCAAGCGCCCCCTCGCCGCCTCGTCGGGTGCTCCGTTGCTGCCCGGACGCTTCGCGCCCATTGCCTTCTCGGTCTGGGACGGGTTCTCCCGTGAGCGCGGCAACAGACGGGGACTCACGGTGTGGCACTCCCTCTACGTCGAACCGGAGGCCGTCCAGTCGGGCGTTGGTCCGATGGTCAGGATTGCGCTGCTGGTGCTGGCACTCGAGCTGATCGTGATCGGCTGGGTGCGGAGGCGTAACAACTCTCGTTCCCGCGGTGGGCTCGGCGACGCGCCGGGCCAGACGGCAGCCACCAACGCATAACGCTGCCGCAAGGCTATTCGGAGGATCCGATGTACAAGAGCATCTACGTTCCCGTCGACAATTCAGACCACTCCAACCGCGCGGTCACCTGCAGCCTCGCGCTCGGCAAAGCCTTCTCCGCGAAGCTGGTCGGGTGCCACGTCTATGCGGCGAAGCTGCACGACTACCGCTTCAGGCAGATGGAGTACACGCTGCCGGAGGAGTACATCGACGAAGTGGAACTGGAGCGCCAGCGGAAGATCCACGACAGCCTCATCACGATGGGTCTCAAGCTCATCTCCGACAGCTACCTCGACGGCATGTCGCGGATGTGTGGCGAGTCCGGCCTGGCGTTCGAGCCGCGGATGATGGACGGGAAGCATCACACCGAGATCCTGAAGGACCTTGCCGGCTCGCAGCATGACCTGGTCGTGATCGGCGCGCTCGGAATCGGTCGCGCCAAGGACAGCGCGATTGGCTCCGTGTGTGAACGTGTGGCGCGCGAGGCGGACCGCGATGTCTGGGTGGTCAAGCACGTGCCCGAGCCCGGAGAGCCGGAACGGGACACGATCCTGGTCTGCGTCGACGGCAGCCCGCAGTCGTTCGGCGCGCTCCGGACGGCCACCGACCTGGCGAAGACCTTCGGCAAGAAGGTCGAAGTGATCGCCGTCTACGACCCGTACCTGCACTACTCGGTCTTCAACGGCATCGTCAACGTCCTCACGGAGCAGGCGGCGAAGGTGTTCCGCTTCGAGGAGCAGAATCAGCTGCACGAGGAGATCATCGACACCGGCCTCGCGCAGATCTACCAGTCGCATCTCGAGGTCGGGGAGCGGATGGTGCGTGACGAGGGCATCGAGATCAAGAAGACGCTGCTCGACGGCAAGCCCTTCCAGAAGATCATCGACCACGCGCGCAAGACGAATCCATGGCTCATCGTGCTGGGCCGGATCGGCGTCCACAGCCCGAAGGACGAGACCAGCCTCGGCAGCAACTCGGAAAACATCCTCCGCTCCGCGCCGTGCGACGTGCTCCTCTCGACGCGCCTCGAGGTGCCGCACATCGACCTGCGGGCCGAGGAAACCATCAGATGGACGCCCGAAGCCGAGGCGCGGATGACGAACGTGCCCGAGCAGGTGAAGGGCATCGCCCGCACCGGCGTCCTGCGTCTCGCCCTCGAGAAGGGGCACTCCGTCATCACGAGCGCCGTGATCGACGAGGCGATGGACCGATTCATGCCGAAGAGCGCGTCAAACGCCACCAAGGCGCTGGCTGAGGCCGTGGCCCTCGAGCGGGCGAAGTCCGGCCCGGTGTCGATGTGCCGGGAGTGCGGCGTCACGGCGACGCAGAGCGGTGCCGTCAAGTGCACGGTCTGCGGGTCGACGGACTTCGACGTGATCTCGCAGGAAATGATCGAGAAGATCGCGGCCGCCGAGGGAGGCCTTGAAGAAGAGGTGACCTACGACGGACGGAAGCTCCGCTGGTCCGAGGACGCCCGGCGCGGACTCTGGACGATGAAGAACGCGTATCAGCGCCGCCGCGTCAAGGCGCGGGTCGAGAAGAGCGCGCGCATGAAGCGGATCGACACGATCACGCTCGACTTTGCGCGGCAAGTGATCGAGGAAGAGACGGGCGCGCCGCTCGATATCGCGGTTCCGTCCGCCGACCGCCCGAAGGGGACCACGGCGATGCCGGCGGGCCCTGAGGCCGACGCCTCCACCGAGTCCAGGCTGATCGCCAGGGACGACCGGAAGAACCCGTTGATCTCGACGTATGCCTGGACGGACGATGCCGTGCAGCGGCTCTTCCGGGTGCCGGCCGGGTTCATGCGGGCCAAGACCCAGGAGCGGGTCGAGGAGGTCGCGCGGGAGCGCGCGGCGACGACGATCGACCTGGCGCTCGTCGAGGATGGCATCGAGTTCGGCAAGAAGATGATGGCCGAGATGATCGCCACCTATACGAACGCGCCGACGCCCGCGGCGGGCGAGAAGCCCGGAGCGGCGGCTGCGGAGCGGGCACCGGCAGCGCCGTCGATCGCCAGGGACACCCCGTCGGGTGGCGGCTACCTCAACGAAGTGAGATCGCTGTCGGCGGCGCCTCACCAGGGTTCGTAGGCACCTCCCCACCGTGTCGGCGTACCGCTTCTGCCGCACGGACGACGTGGCGCTGCTCGTGGACGCACTGAACCGCTGCTGGCTGCCGTACTTTCCCGGCGAGCCGGCGGTGACGCCGGCGACGTTCAAGCGGTCGATCCGCGACCTGCAGGTCTGGTGCAGCAGCTGCATGGTCGCCTTCGCAGGCGCCGATCCGATCGGCGTCCTGATCGGTGCGAAACGGCCGTCCGGCACGCTCGTCCACAGGATTGCCGTCCACCCCGATCACCGGCGGCAGGGTCACGGCCACCACCTGCTGGAATCGCTGAGTTCAAAGCTCGCGATTCTCGGACCCCCGCGCCTGATTGCCGAAGTGCCTGAAGCTCTCGCCGGCACCTGTGGGTTGCTGACAGCCAGCGGGTATGTCCAGGAGGCGCTGCTGACGGACTGTGCACTTGACCCTGACGGGCTCAGCGCGTCGCGCGATGCCCAGCGACAGCGCGACGGGCACGAGGCGCGCCAGCTGGGGTTCGTGATCCCGGTCACCGTCGACGATCTCACCGCCAACGGTCTGCTTGGAGACGACGATCCGCACGTCTGCTGGGAACGATCCGTCGAGACGCTGACGGCGAGAAAGGACGACATCAGCGGATTCGCCGTGGCGTCCGACGAACGCATCGAAGCCTACGTCCTCTATACTGAGCGCGGCGCGGAGGGGACAGAGATCATGTCGCTACGCTCGTTCATCGAGGATGGCGGGGTCCGTCTGGCGCAACTGCTCGCGCACCTGGTGGCGCGAGGTACGGGGCCGCTCCGGTTCCCGAAGGTGCACCCGGCCGAAGTCTCGAGCGAGCGCCTGGCGCATCTCGGGTTCCGCGCCATCGGCGCGCATCTTCGCTACGCGGCGACGGCACGGCCTGCCTAGGCCTCGGCCCCGATCAACCATGAAGACCTACCACGACATCGCCGGCGACGGAGGGTCACGGGTTCTGGAACAGGTGACCGAGCAGCGCGCCCGCATCGCCGACGGGCTCGCCGGTGTCCGCCACCTCGTGGCCGTCGGTTCGGGCAAGGGCGGCGTCGGCAAGAGCACGCTGACGCTGCATCTGGCTGGCGCGCTTCGTGCCCGCGGGCTTCGGATCGCGATCCTGGACGCCGACTTCAACGGCCCTTCGCAGGCGCGCATGGCCGGTGTCCAGGACGCGCTGTTCATCCCGGGCAGCGAGAAAGTCGCGCTTCCGCGGACGACCAACGGGATCGCGGTCTTCTCGATGGGGTCGCTCATCCCGGAGTCGGAATCGCTCGAGTTCGACAGCGCGGCGCCCGGCGAGTCGCATACCTGGCGCGCCACGAGGGAGTTTTCGCTCCTCAACGAGATCCTCCGATCGGTCGAATGGGGGACGCTGGACCTGTTGATCGTCGACCTGCCTCCGGGCGCCGAACGAACCGTCCAGTTCGCGGACTTTCTCGGACCCCGGGCCTCGTTCCTGCTCGTCACGATTCCATCCGATGTCGCGCGGGGAGTGGTCAAGCGTTCCGTGGCGGCGCTGCAGAAGGGGTCCCATCGGCTCCTCGGCTACGTCGAGAACATGAGCGGCTACTACTGTCGCGACTGCGACAGCGTCAAGCCGCTCTTTGGCTCGACGGAGGGAGCGTCCCCTGAACTCGGCATCGACTGCCTCGGCAGCGTCCCGTTCGACCCGGAGCTGCAGCGCCACTGCGATCTGGGGACGCCCCTGAGCGAGCCGAATGCAAGCCCGGTGGGCCAGGCGCTCGGCCGGATTGCCGACCGGCTGGTGGAAAGCCTCGACAAGGAGCCTCGATGAAGTTCCTCTGTGTGCCCTGTGACAGCCCGATGAAGCTGCAGACCGTCGGTCCGCCCGACCGTGGTTCGCTCTCGGTCGTCTATACGTGCCCTGAGTGCGGGTACGAGATGGCCATGCTCACCAATGCGTATGAGACGCAGGTGGTGCAGTCGCTCGGAGTGAAGATCGGCCCTGACGGAGGCGAGAATCGCCCTCGCACCGATGGCGCCTCGGGAGGGTGCCCGTTCCCCGCGATGATTTCCGGGGCCGAGGGGTCGCGGGTCCAGGCCGGCGAGGCCGTCCAGGTCCGATGGACACCCGCGGCCGAGGCCCGACTGGCCAACATTCCCGAGTTCGTCCGCCCGATGGCTCGGACCGGCATCGAGCGATACGCCCGGGAGCGGGGCACGCTGGAAGTGGACGAGACGGTCCTCGACGCGGCCAAAGACTTCTTCGGCATGTAGGCGATTGAGATGTATATCGCCGGTCTGAACTCGACCCTGCCACCCGAGGGTCGTGTCGAGGGGTTCGCCAGGCCCTACGTCGTGTCCTGGAACCTCACGTACCGCTGCAATCTCGCCTGCGAGCACTGCTATCTCGACGCCGGCAGCAAGCCGATGGTCGGCACGGAGAACTTCGCCGATCGCAGCGAGCTCGGGACCGAGGAGTGCTTCAAGGTCATCGACGAGATTGCCACCTTCGCGCCTGAGTGCCTGACCATCCTGACCGGCGGCGAGCCCCTGCTGCGGCGTGACATCCTCGACATCGTCCGGAGAGCCGCGGAGCGCGACCTCTGGGTGGTCGTCGGCACCAACGGCGTGCGCATCACGGAGAACGTCGCGCAGCGTCTGGCGGAAGCCGGGGCGCGCGGAGTCTCGCTGTCTCTCGACGCGCTCGACCCGGACCGTCACGACCGCTTCAGGAAGGTGCAAGGGGCCTGGCAGAACACCGTGGACGGCGCGCAGATCCTGAACCGGGCAGGCCTCCCGTTCATCGTGCAGACGACGGCCGGCTCGCATAACCGCGGCGAGCTCGACGCCATCGCCGACTTCGCGCACGACCGCCTCGGCGCGAAGGTCTGGAACCTGTATTTCCTCGTGCCGACGGGTCGCGGGCAGTTCGTGTCGGACATGACGCCCGAGCAGTACGACGACGTCCTTGCCTCGCTCTACCGGATTCAGCAGCGATACGACGGCCGCATGCTCGTGAACGCGAAGTGCGCGCCGCACTACATCAAGACCGTGCTCGAGAACGGCGGCACCGGGGCCGGCCCGAAGGTCAGAACCTATTCGGGCGGCGCCGGCGGCTGTCCGGCCGGGACGCACTACATGGGGATCAGGCCGAACGGGGATGTCACTCCGTGCCCCTACCTGCCGGTCTTTGCGGGCTCGCTTCGTGACGCCACGCTCGCCGACCTGTGGACGTCGTCGGCGCTGTTCAACGACATTCGCCGCCGGACCTCACTCGGCGGGCGGTGCGGCGAGTGCGAGCTGAACGGCCATTGCGGAGGGTGCCGCGCCAGGGCGTTCGGGATGACCGAGGACCTGATGGCCGAGGATCCGCTCTGCACGCACACACCCGGCACGCTAGCCGCGGCGCCGCTGCTCATCAGCCGTGGCCGTCCGGCTGTCGTGGAGGAGCTGGGGCCTGCGGCCATCGAATACGGCCGTCAGGCGCCCTCGAGCATCGAGTGGGACGACGCGGCCAGCGAACGCATGAAGAAGATTCCCGCGTTCGTCCGCGGCATGGTCGTCGGAAAGGTCGAGGAGTCGTGCCGGAAACGCGGCCTCAGCCGCGTGACCGTCGAGGAACTCGAACGAATCCGCGAGCGGATGCCTACGCCGAAGTTCTTCGGCTGAGGCGTCTCGCTCTAGCGGAACGGGTCGTCGGCGGCCGCTGAAGCCTCGGCGATCGCGCCCGTCATCCAGGTCTGGAACTCCTCAGCCGTCTGGACGGTGACGAAGCCACGCATCCGCGAGTGGCCAAGACCGCACAACTGCGCGCAGGCGATCTCGTACTGGAACGCGGGATTCCCCACACGCGTCCTCATCTCCGCCGTCGTGACGGTCGGGATGAACCAGATCGGGATGGTCAACCCCGGGACGGCGTCCTGTTTCACACGGAACTCGGGCACGCCGAAGCTGTGGATGACGTCCTTGCTCCTCAGCCTCACGATGACCGGCCGGTTTGCCGGCAGATAGAGCTGGTTGACGGTCGTGACGTCGTCCTTCGCCGAGGCATCGGAGCGGTCGAGTCCCAACGGGTTTGACTGGAGGTCGATGAGCTTGATGTCCGTGCGGCCGAACACCCCGTCCGGACCGGGATAGTGCACGTTCCACGCGAACTGCTCACCGGTCACCTGCACGACCACCGCTTCGTTCGCCGACGGCATGTCGTTGACCCGCATGGCCCACAGCGGGATCGCGAATCCGATCAGGAGGATCGCTTCGACCACCGCCACGCCGACCTCGAGATAGATCGAGCGGTGCGACGTCACGCCCTTGTAGTCGGCAACCGGATTCCGTGATTTCCGGAAACGAAGCAGGGTGTAGACGAAGAAACTGCCCCAGCCCACGAACAGCGTGAACATGAAGATGTGAATCCAGCCGATCAGGCTGTCGATCTGGCCACCGTGAGCAGAGGCCAGCGGCTGCATTCCGAGCCACTCAGTCATGATCTCGACGCTCCCCCCTGGAACTCCGACCATTCAGTGTCGAGGTCGAGATCCGCAATGCGCCTGGCGCGCTTCCGCAGATACAGAAAGAAGCCCACGAATCCCCCTTGCACCGCGAGTGTGACGGCGAGCAACACGAGCACGCCAAGCTTCGCCCCGTCGATCAGCGGCGTTTCCTCGGCCCCGAAGCAGACCGGGCAGGCCCAGGCGTCCGTGTAGCCGCCGGCCAGCAGAGCAACCACCGCGACGAGTACGCGCGCTGCGCGGAGGGTTGGCCGTGTCATCTCAGCACCCGTGTCCTGCGCAGGAACCAGGAGTCGTACACCACCAGGCCGAGCGACGCCGCGAAGGCCACCACGGCCGCGATCAGGTTGGCGACCAGGTCCTCCTGCCGGTACAGGTCCAGACACCACAGGCCGAACACGAGCGCGAGCGCCGCCGAGAACAGGATCACGACGGCGTGGACCAGTCTGAGGTTCATTGGCGAATCCAGAAGCCGTTGCTGTGCGTCAGGACCGGAAGCGCCATCAGCACGACGAAGAACACCACAGTTATCGCGAGCACCAGGTAGATGAACTTCTTCTCGGAGAGCAGGTGCATGAAATAGCACGCGACCAGGGACCCCTTGATCGTCGCGACGATGAGCGCCACGGTGATGGCCACCGGCACGGACAGATGAAGGCTGGCGATCGCCACGGTGACGATCGTCAGGACCATCAGCGCGACAAAAACGCTGATGTAGACCCTGACGTGCTTGTCGATGTCAGCTGCGTGGTCGCCCGTCGCCGCGTGCTCACTTGTCATGGATGCCGCCTACAGAAGGTGCCGTCGCTACAGAAGAAGGTGCCGCTCTACAGGAGATGCCGCTCTACAAGAGATACAGCGTCGGGAACAGGAAGATCCAGACCAGGTCGACGAAGTGCCAGAACAGGCCCGAGTGCTCGACCCGGTTGGTGAACCACGTCGGGTTCGTGTGCCACAGCTTCGAGCCGGGGCCCAGGAGATAGGCGTTCACTGCCATCCCGCCGATCACGTGCAGCATGTGCAGGCCGGTCAGCGTGTAGTAGATGGCCAGGAAGTTGTTCGTGCGGGGAAATTCGCCCAGATGGATGTGGTGGCTGTACTCGAAGTACTTGACCACGAGGAAGACGAACGCGAACAGGATCGTCGCCCCCATGTAGAGCCGGAACTTGCCGAACTGGCGGCGCATCAGCGACGCCCAGGCCATGACCATCGTGACGGAGGACGTGATCAGGACGATGGTGTTCAACGTCGCCATCGGGACGTCCAGGATCGTGTCGCCCTTCGGCCAGGTCGGGGCCCCGACGCGGATCAGGATGTAGCTCGCGAACAGGGCGCCGAACAGCATGACCTCCGACGCCAGGAAGAGCCAGATGCCGATCTTGCCGTTGGTCAGACCGGTGTCGCGCCGCGGCGCTACGGTGTAGGGGATGTCCATCGCGAATCAGGCCTCGTGTTGCGGCACGAAGTCCTTGGCCGCGCCGGGAACGCTGTACTCGTAGGGTCCCCGGTACGCCTGCGGCGTGCTGAGGAAATTGCCGTGCGGCGGCGGCGAGGGCGCCGACCATTCGATGGTCGTCGCCTGCCACGGATTCTCGCCGACCTTCTCGCCGTTCCGGATGCTCCAGAAGAAATTGATGATGAAGGGGAGCTGGAAGAGCCCGAGGGCCCACGCGCCCCACGACGAGACCGCATTCCAGTGCATGGTCGGCTGCGCGAAATCGTAGGCCGATCCGGCGTCGAACAGGCGCCGTGACACGCCGGCCAGGCCGATGATGAACATCGGCATGAACACGATGTTCATGCAGACGAACGAGCCGGCGAAATGTATCGCGCCGAGCGTCTTGTTCATCAGCCGCCCGGTCGCCTTGGGATACCAGTAGTAGATCCCGGCCATCAGCGCGAAGAGCGTTCCCGGAGCGACCACGTAGTGGAAGTGCCCGATGACGTAGTACGTGTCGTGCAGCGGGATGTCCGAAATGTTCAGGCCGAGCGGAAGCCCCGTGAGCCCGCCGATGCCGAACATCGGAAGAAAGCCGAGCGCGAAGAGCATCGGCGTGTTGAAGCGTATCGATCCGCCCCACAGCGACATGACCAGGGCCGTGAGGATCACGACCGACGGGATGGAGATGATCATCGTCGTCGTCTGGAAGAACGCCGCCATCGCCGTGCCCATGCCGGTCATGAACATGTGGTGGGCCCAGACGATGAACGACATGAAGCCGAGGAAGATCAGCGAGTAGACCATCGAGCGGTAGCCCCACAGCGGCTTCCGCGTGTTGTTGGCGATGATCTCGCCGACGATGCCCATGCCCGGCAGGATCAGGACGTACACCTCGGGGTGCGCCAGGAACCAGAAGAGGTGCTGCCAGAGGAGCGGGTTGCCGCCGCCGGCGTTGGTCAGCGGCTGGCCGCTGACGACGAGACCGCTCGGGAGGAAGAAGCTGGTGCCGGCCACGCGATCCATCAGCTGCATGACGCCCGCCGCCTCGAGCGGGGGGAAGGCGAGCAGCAGCAGGAACGACGTGACCAGCTGCGCCCACACGAAGAACGGGAACCGCATGAAGGTCAGCCCCTGGACGCGGAGCTGGATCGTGGTGGTGATGAAGTTGATCGAGCCGAGGAGCGACGAGGTGATCAGGAAGATCATCCCGACGAGCCACCACGTCTGACCCGAGCCGGCGAGGCTGGCGAGCGGCGAATACGACGTCCAGCCCGACTGCGCGGCGCCGCCCGGGACGAAGAAGCTGCCGAGCATCACGACGCCGCCGAGGAAGAAGCTCCAGTAGCTCAGCATGTTGATCTTCGGGAACGCCATGTCGGGCGCCCCGATCTGGAGCGGGAGCACGAAGTTCCCGAACCCGCCGACGGCCAGCGGGACCACGCCGAGGAAGACCATGATGGTGCCGTGCATCGCGCCGAGCTCGTTGTAGAACTCGGGGAGCATCGTGCCGCCCGGCATGCGCGCGTCGCCGAAGAGGTTGCCGATCAGCGGCAGCGGCACGCCCGGATAGGCGAGCTGCCACCGCATCAGCATCATCAGCGAGAAGCCGAAGAGCAGGAACACGAGACCCGTGACTGCGTACTGGATGCCGATGACCTTGTGGTCGGTGGAGAAGACGTACTTGCTCCAGAAACCGAGCTCAGGGTGATGAGCTTCGTGCCCGCCGTGCGACTGTGATGTGACGACGCCCGCAGACTCACTCATTCGGCTGTTCTCCTGACCGCTACTTCACGGCGAACCCGGAACCTATTTCACAGCGAACTTGAAAGCCTGGGTCTTCGTGTCGCTGCCGCTGACCGTGACCGTGGCCGTCTGCGTCCCCAGCCGTTCGTGCCACGCCGTGATCTCGTATGTGCCCGCGTCGAGGCCCGAGAGGGTGAACTTGCCGTCCGCCTTCGTCACCGCGTGGAACGGGTGCGTGAAGACGCCGATGTAGGCGCTCATCCACGGGTGCACGTCGCACTTGACCTGCAGCATCCCCTCCGGCTTCGCGAAGTTCGTGGTCATTTCCTTGACCGTCGCAGGCTGGCCGCGGTTGAACGCCGCGTTGATCTTGGGAAGCGTGTGGATGTTGTGGAGGATGCCGTCGGAGTTGAGGATCTTGTAGGGCTGCCCGACCATGATCCCCATCACGTGCGGGAGGTACTGGCAGCCTCTCTGATCCATTACGACCGGCGTCGTCGGTGCGGGCCAGGTCTTGCCTGCCGGCAGGCCCTTCGACACCCAGACCATGATGTTCCCCATGGAGTTGCCGGCACCGAGGAGCAGCATCTCGTTCGCCACCGGTTTCCCGCCGTGCACCTTGTGGCACGTGGGCTCGGCATCCATGGCGAGCGGTTTGAGTGCTGGGGCTTTGCCGTCGAAGGTGACGGTTCCTGTGATGGTCGACGCGGCGAGAGCCGCGGCCGGCCACATGGCCGACGTGAACAGCACAGCCAGCCACACGTTGCCCGGTGTCCCGAGCATGTTCCGCTTTCTGGTCATCGCACACCTCATGCTCGGCGTCGCCCTGCGACACCCTGTTTCCGGCGCTCTTACCCTGCGGCGCGCAGACTCTACACTGATCCGCGCGGTCGGAGCAAGCGTCCCGCCCGCGCCTCGCGCGGGGGGCCGTCGCCCCTGATTCCTAGCTGTTCTCGAACGCGAGCGACTCGGCCAGCCTGGGGTCGCCGACCGGCACGAGCGCCCGCCGGCGCATCAGCCAGCCGGCCGTCGCCACGAAGCTCCCTCCGACCGCCATGAGCGCGGCGAGGTCCAGTACGGATGGACGGAATCCCTCAGGGTGGAGCGTCGGCATGACCTGCCAGTAGAGGTCTACGAAGTGCATGACGAGGAGCCACACGCCACCGAACGCCAGGGTCGCTCCCCGCCGCTTGACGGCACGCCCCATCAGATAGAAGAACGGCGCCACGAAGTGACCGGCCAGGAGGAAGAGCGAGACCGTCATCCACGACCCCTCCATCCGCGCCTTGTAGAAAATCGTCTCCTCGGGGAGGTTCGCGTACCAGATGAGGAAGTACTGCGAGAAGGAGATGTAGCCCCAGAACGCCGTGAACGCGAACAGGAACTTGCCGATGTCCTGCAGGTGCTCGGGGCTGATGATGGCGTCGACGAACCCGGCGGCGCGCATCGCCGGTGCGACGACCGACAGCAGCGCTATGAAGCCCACGAAGCAGCCGGCGAAGAAATAGACACCGAACATGGTCGAGTACCAGTGCGGCTGGAGCGACATGATCCAGTCGATGGAGGCCAGCGTCAGCGTCAGCGCGAGCAGGATGATGGCGGGCCCGGCAAGCCGGCGCAGGCGGGCCGAGACAATCGGATCACCCGTCGCGTCCTGGCCGGTGGATCCGCGGTAGTAGAGGACCCCGACAAAGGACCAGATCCCGAAGTAGGCCACCGCCCGGACCAGAAAGAACGGTACGTTCAGGAACGGTGCCTTCCAGCGCAGCAGCGCGTCGTGCTCGACAGCATCAGCGTGGGACCATTCGTAGAGATCGTGCAGGCCGAGAAGCACGGGCAGGAAGAGTGCCGCCATGACCGGCAGCGTTGCGAACGCGGTCTCCCCGATCCGCCGCAGCACGACACCCCAGCCGCCCTGCGTCGCGTACTGGAAGAGGACGAAGGCGAGCGCTCCGAGGGCGAGGCTCAGAAAAAACAGGAACGAGACGAGCCACGAGAAGAAGAACTGCTTCGGGTTCGCCGGTCCCAGCACGGCACAGGCGGCCACGCCGACGAGCGCGACCGCGCCCGCCATCACGGGAATGCGATTCCACGAGTGGCCCGGCGGGATCGTGGCCTGTCCGGGCTGCAGCGCGACGTGATCTCGGTCGGACGCCATCTACGACTCCAGGAGTTCGACGTTGCGGGCGCCCAGCGACTGCAGCAGCGTCCGGGTTGCCGACAGGTTGAACTTCGGATCCCACGATTCGACCGAGATGAAGAAGGCGTCGTCGGACGCCCTCTCGAAGACCCGGGACTTGAAGAGCGGGTGGTGGTGCATCGGAAGCTTGTTCAGGCCGAACATGCCGAACACCGCACCCAGCGCCCCGAAGAGGACGGCGACCTCAAAGGTCACCGGAATAAATGCGGGCCAGGTGAAGAAGGGCTTGCCGCTGATGACGAGCGGTGAAGCGACGGTGTGGACCCACCACTGCAGGAGGAACGCGAGTCCTGCCCCCATCAGCGCCATGACGAGAACGATCCAGGGCAGCACGGAGCGGCGGAGCCCCATGGCCTTGCTGAGTCCGTGGACGGGAAACGGGGTGTGCGAGTCCCAACGTGTGAACCCCGCGTCGCGGACCGCCTCGCAGGCCCGATACAACTGCGCCGGCGTCGAGAACTGCGCGAGGAGTCCGTAGTGCGGCCCCGGGGGGAGCTTCGAAGTCATGGGCAGCTGGAAGCTCCAGCGCGAGCGGGTTCCGGATTCCACGGGGGGCGCATCTGCCACGACAGTGCTGACCTCTGCTGCTGCGTGCGCGGCACCGTGGTGCCCGTCCTCGTGTCCGGCGTGGTGATGCGGATTGGCCTCCGGAAGGACCGTCTTGACCTCGGCGGTGGCCACCATCGGAAGGAACCGCACGAATAGGCAGAACATCGTGAAGAAGAGCCCGAAGCTGCCGGCGAAGAGCATCATGTCCCACATCGTGGGGCTGAAATAGCCCCAGGACGACGGGAGGAAGTCGCGGTGCAGCGACGTCACGATGATGACGAACCGCTCGAACCACATGCCGATGTTGATGACGATCGACAGCGTGAAGATCACCGGGACGCTCGCGCGCGCTCTCTTCGACCAGAAGATCTGCGGGCTGATCACGTTGCAACTGATCATGATCCAGTAGGCCCAGGCGTACGGTCCGAACGCGCGGTTCTGGAACGTGAAGAACTCGTACGGGTTCCCGCTGTACCAGGCCGTGAAGAACTCCGTGGCGTAGGCGTAGCCGACGATCGTCCCGGTCACCAGGATGATCTTCGTCATGTAGTCGAAGTGCTTGAGCGTGATGATGTGCTCGAGGTTGAAGACCTTGCGGCAGATCACCATGAGCGTCAGCACCATGGCGAAGCCCGAGAAGATCGCGCCAGCGACGAAGTAGGGCGGAAAGACCGTCGTGTGCCAGCCCGGGAGCACGGACACCGCGAAATCCATCGACACGATCGAGTGCACCGAGAGCACAAGCGGCGTCGCGAGGGCCGCGAGGATGAGGTAGGCGGTTTCGTAGTGGTGCCACTGCCGCTGGGAGCCGCGCCACCCGAGGGCCAGTGCGCCGTAGACCATCTGCCGGACGCGGGTCTTGGCCCGGTCGCGCATCGTCGCCAGGTCCGGAACGAGGCCGACGTACCAGAACAGGATTGAGACGGTCCCGTAGATGCTGACCGCGAACACGTCCCAGAGCAGGGGGCTCCTGAAATTGGGCCACGTGCCCATCTGGTTCGGGAGCGGGAACATCCAGTAGGCCACCCAGATGCGGCCCACGTGCACCCCCGGGAAGATCAGGGCGCACATCACGGCGAAGATCGTCATCGCTTCGGCGGACCGGTTGATCGACGTGCGCCAGGTCTGGCGGAAGAGGAAGAGGATGGCCGAGATGAGCGTTCCGGCGTGGCCGATGCCGACCCAGAACACGAAGTTCGTGATGTCCCACGCCCAGCCAACCGGCTGGTTGAGGCCCCAGATGCCGATCCCCTCCCAGACCAGCCACGAGACGGCGACGCCCAGTAGGCCCAGGAGCGCGAGGGATGGGAGGAAGAAGAACCACCACCCGCGCGGCGTCTGCCGCTCGACGGGCTCCGCAACGGCCTCGGTGATTGAATGGAAATCCGGGGAGTCGAGGATCAGTGTGGGCTGGCCCGCGACAGGGTTGTCTAGCAACGCCGCTTCGATCTGAGCCAAGCCGTCCCTCGCTTCCGAGTTACGAAAAGTGGCCGTTTGTAACATCGCGAATCGCGGGGAGTCAAGGTGTTCCGCGCGTTCCGTCGAGCCGGGTGCCGATCGGGGAAGTTCGTACCGTTAGTCCATCCGCACCAGCTGGGCGAGGATCGCGTCGATGGGTGCCTTCGCGCACGTGAACATCGGCGTGTCCCGCTCCGTGTAGAGGCTCGCCTCCGTATAGCGCAGCCGCCCGACCAGGTCGACGAACTCCTGCGGATAGTCCGAGTCGAACGCGACCACGAAGTCCTGGTCATCGATGCCGTAGCTGTAGCTCGTGTTCAGGCGGACGCCCCTGAACGGCGCGCAGGCGGCGATGTGCTCGTCCATCATCCCCTGACGGGCATGGGGCGACAGCCGGTACCAGGCCCGCGTCTTCGTAAACGGGTAGACAAACAAGTACTTGCCCTCGCCCGGCAGCAGCTCCACCCCGTCCCCGGAGCCCTTCAGGCGGTTCACGTACTGCGACCGGCGCTGCAGCGACAGGAAGCTGCGCACCTGCGACAGATAGGCGCCCAGCTGCGACCGCCGGATCGTCGCTTCCATCTGCTGGAAGCACGGCGGGTCGAAGGCGATCTGCCAGAGCATGAAGTCCACGTCCGCCCGCAGGCCCACGAGCGAATAGGTGCGGAGGATCAGGTCCTCTGACGCCTCCCACGTCCGGATGACGTCGATGAACTCGGTGGCCGCCGCCCGCTGTTCTTCCAGGGGGAGCCGTCTGAAGACCGGGTCGAGCCGGTAGAACGAATAGTTCAGGAACTGGCGGCGCTGTCTGTCCGGGGCCTTTCCGGTGGCGATGCCAGTCGGGTCGACGTCGACGGCAGGGCCGCGGCGCGGGGGCGGGGCCGGATCATGCTGAGTCTCGTCGGCCACGGGTCGAGGCGAAAACTATGTTTCCTGTCTCGGATTGTCAAGGGCGCGGAAGCGCCCGGAAACACCCGGCTCGGATCTCTTTAAGTCGCGCTCGAAACGCGCGTCGCCCGCCCGCGACCGGGCTCCCCGGACCCATGTGCGTCAGTGCGTCATCAACCGCGTGGCGTCCGCGGCATCAGCGGCAGACGGCATGCCGACGCCGGTCGCATAGCCGAAAACCTCGGCGACGGTCTTCGATCCGTACCGGCCGTCCACCAGTTCGAGGTGGTCTGCCGAGATCAGCGACGGATGCGCCACGCCGCACGCGTGGCTCAGCGCGAGCAGCTCCTTACGAAGCGTGATGACGTAGTTGGCGAGCCGTGCGGACTTCAGCGCGGGGTCCACGCCCCGAACGAGCCAGGCGTTCTGCGTCGTGATGCCCGTGGGGCAGTGATTCGTGTGGCAGCGCTGTGCCTGGATGCAGCCGATCGCCAGCAGCGCTTCACGCGCGACGTTGACCATGTCGCAACCGAGCGCGAACGCAAAGACGGCTGACTCGGGAAAGCCCAGCTTGCCTGAGCCGATGAAGACGACGCGCTCCGAGAGGCCGGCTTCCGCGAAGATCTTCTGGACGCGGCTGAAGCCGAGCTTGAACGGCAGCGCGACGTGGTCGGTGAACACCAGCGGTGCCGCGCCGGTGCCACCTTCGCCGCCGTCGATCGTGATGAAGTCGACCCCGCGCGTTCCGTCCCGCATCAGCCGCGCGAGTTCGGTGAAGAAGAGCGTCTCTCCGACCGCCGACTTGATGCCGACGGGCAGCCCGGTTTCCGCCGCCAGGTGTTCGACGAAGTCCAGGAGGCTGCTCGCGTCGTTGAACGCGGAGTGCGTTGAAGGGCTCGCGCAGTCGCGGTCCGTCGGAATGCCGCGGATCTCGGCGATTTCACGGGAAATCTTGGCCCGCGGCAGCAGCCCGCCCACCCCCGGTTTGGCGCCCTGACTCAGCTTGATCTCGAGTGCGCGGACCTGCGGCGCGCGCGCGAGCGTCGCCTTCAAGGCGTCGAGGCTGAAGTGCCCGCGTGCGTCGCGGCAGCCGAAGTACCCGGTGCCGATCTGCCAGATGAGGTCGCCGCCCTTCAGGTGATAGGGCGACACACCGCCTTCACCGGTGCTTTGCAGGCAGCCCGCGATGCGGGCGCCGCGGTTCAGCGATTCGACGGCGGGGCCGGAAAGCGAGCCGTAGCTCATGCCCGACACGTTCACGACCGACCCGGGACGGAACGCGTGCCGCCGGCCCCGGGCTTCACCCATGACCTTCGCGCAGGGGATGGCGTAGTTCGGGTCGTAGCCCGGGTCACCCGGGAGCGGGGTCGGCAGCGGAAACGTCGCGTGCTTGATGATCAGGTAGTTGGACTGCAGCTCCATCTCGTTGTCGGAGCCGAACCCGAAGTAGTTGTTCTCCCGCTTGGCGGAGGCGTAGACCCAGCGGCGCTGATCGCGGCTGAACGGCCGCTCCTCGTTGTTGTCCGTGACGATGTACTGCCGCAGCTCGGGGCCGATCGCTTCCAGCCAGTACCGGAAGTGCCCGATGATGGGGAAGTTGCGGAGGATTGCGTGCTGTCGTTGCAGAAGGTCGTGCGTCACGACCAGCAGCACGACGGCGAGCACGAGCAGCGCTACCACCATGCCTCAGATTCTAGGAGGCACTGCCGGTTTTCAAGGCGGTGCACCGTTAGAACTTGAAGAGGTCGTCGAAGGCCTTGCGCGCGCTGTCCGGGCGCGGCGCCGTCGTTTCCCGCTCGACGGTCGTACGCGGGCCGTACGACGGGCACGAGTTGCGGTCGTTCTTGGGTGAGACCCGGGCGGTCACGGCGGGGTCGGCGCATTCGAAACGGCTGCCGGGATCGAAGGAGACGCACTGGGCACAGGCGTGAAGGTCTGCGCCGCAGCGGCCGCACCGGCTCAGCAGGCCGACCTCCTCGGTGACGGCCGCACCGCACTGCGTGCAGCGGACCACCTCGCGGAAGCCGGGCATCTGGATCGCCTTCATCCCGTCACGCTGCATGCGCCGGGCACCCGCGGGCGCGCCGGGTTCGGGCGGCGTCCGGGCCACTTTCGGGCGCTCGGGCCGGTCTCGCGGGTCGTCCTGATAGCCCCGTTGTCTGTATTTGCGATCGCTCATGCGGGAGGGAACTGCAACGCCGCGCAATAGTAGCGCCGTGCCAATCTCAACCACAAATACGTCATTTCGCGCCAGTTTTATGCAGCGTTGAGCCTTTTTTCACATTGTGTGGTACAAATTGGACGTTCGTCACGGCTCCGATTTCGGCGGGCATGCGCCCGCCTGTTTCCCGTGGTATCCGCGTCTGACCGCTCCGTGAGCGAGGAGACGCGCTGCAACAGGCCGCATGCAGATTTTCAATCGTTCAGCGAACTTCGCCGCCAAGGCCAGCATCGTCGGACTGGTGCTGGTTGTCGGCACCCTGCTCGGGCTGCTGACCACCGCCAACCGGTGGTCCTGGGTGAACAATCGGAAGGTGGTCCGGGAGCAGCCGGTCCAGTTCAGCCATCAGCACCATGTCCAGACCATAGGGCTGGACTGCCGGTACTGTCATACCTCGGCTGAATCCTCGAGTTTTGCCGGCATTCCTCCCAGCAAGACCTGCATGAACTGCCACTCCCAGATCTGGTCGACCAGCCCGTACCTCGAGCCCGTGCGTTCGAGCTTCCGGGACAACCGGTCACTGCGCTGGCTGCGTGTGCACGACCTGCCGGACTTCGCCTACTTCAACCACAGCGCGCACGTGAAGAAGGGCGTCGGCTGCGAGTCCTGCCACGGCCGCGTCGACAAGATGCCGCTCATGCTGCAAGAGAACTCGCTGCAGATGGAGTGGTGCCTCGAGTGCCACCGGAATCCCGCGAAGTACCTGCGGCCCCGCTCGGAGATCTACACGATGGGCTACCAGCCCGCTGAGCCCCAGGCGGAACTCGGCGCGCGGCTGATGAAGGAATACCACGTGAACCCACGCACGAGCTGCTCCACATGTCATCGATGAACCACGAGCACACCGGGCAGGGCAGCGACGCCCTGGCCAGCGACGCTTCGGCCGGCGCCGCCGCGTCCGATCTGGCGCCGCTCAGAAGCAAGCTCGCCGGGACGCGCGGCAAGCAGTACTGGCGGAGCCTCGAAGAGGTCGCCGGCACGCCCGAGTTCGCCGACTATCTGCACCGCGAGTTCCCCGAGAACGCCTCGGAGTGGCTCGACCCGAAGGGCCGGCGCGGCTTCCTGAAGCTGATGGGCGCGTCACTCGCGCTGGCCGGGGTCTCCGCCTGCACCCGCCAGCCGGACGAGCAGATCGTGCCGTACGTCCGCCAGCCCGAAGAGCTGGTGCCCGGCCGCCCGCTGTTCTACGCGACCGCGATGCCGCTGAGCGGCACGGGCATCGGTCTGCTGGTGGAGAGTCACGAAGGGCGCCCGACGAAGATTGAGGGCAACCCGGATCATCCGGCGAGCAAGGGCGCGACGGACATCTTCGCGCAGGCCTCGATCCTCGAGCTCTACGACCCCGATCGCTCCCAGACGGTCACGCACCTCGGTGACATCCGGCCCTACGCGGCCTTCGTCGGTGCGATGCACAGCGTGCTGGAGGCCCAGAAGCAGAAGCAGGGCGCCGGCATCCGCATCCTCTCCGAGACCGTGTCCTCGCCCACGCTCGCGTGGCAGCTCCGCGAGCTCGTGACGCGGTATCCGGCTGCGAAGCTCGTCCAGTACGAAGCGTTCGGCCGGCACAGCGCCCGCGAGGGCAGCCAGCTTGCGTTCGGCGAGCACGTCGACGTGCACTACGCCGTCGAGCAGGCCGACGTCGTCGTGTCGCTGGACTCCGACTTTCTCTGCAC
>CAYNUO010000021.1:30637-45228 GCA_964400405.1 uncultured Bifidobacteriaceae bacterium
CCCGTCGCACCGTTCCCGATGCCGCCCGAATCGCCGTTCGACAAGGCGTGGCGTCAGTGGCTGAACGACGGCGTGATTCCGAACACCGCGTTCGCCGTCCGGCCGATGGCCGTGCTGAAGGACTTCGACACCGCCCCCGGCGTGACGAAGGACGGCATCGAGGTCGTGTTCCGCGCCGACCCGACGGTGTACGACGGCCGCTTCGCCAACCTGGCGTGGCTGCAGGAGCTGCCGAAGGGCCTGACGAAGCTCACGTGGGACAACGCCGCGCTCGTCGCACCGGCGACCGCCGAGAAGCTGGCGGTCGAGAACGGCGACATGGTCGAGATCACCGCGGGCAACCGGCGGCTCCACATCCCGGTCTGGATCGCCCCGGGCCAGGCGGCCGACGTGCTGACGCTGCACCTCGGCTACGGCCGCACCAAGGCCGGCCGCGTCGGCACGAAGCTCGGCTTCGACGTCAACGCGCTCCGCACGGTCGCCGCGCCCTTCACGCTCACGGGCGTTCAGGTCCGGAAGACCGGCGAGCGCTACCAGCTGGCCAGCACGCAGGACCACTGGTCGATGGAAGGCCGCGAGCTCGTGCGCGTCGCGACGAAAGAGGAGTACGCGCACAACCCGCTCTTCGCGAAGGGCGCGCACGCGGGCAAGAAGCTCCTGTCGATGTACGAGCCCAGGAAGTACGAAGGGCACGCCTGGGGCATGACGATCGATCAGGCCGTCTGCACCGGCTGCAACGCGTGCGTCGTCGCGTGCGTGTCGGAGAACAACATCCCGGTGGTCGGCAAGGCCCAGGTGCTGAACGGCCGCGAGATGCAGTGGCTGCGCATCGACCGCTACTACTCGGGCGAGATCGACACCCCGGACACGCACTTCCAGCCGATGCCCTGCCAGCAGTGCGAAGAGGCGCCGTGCGAAGTGGTCTGCCCGGTCGCCGCGACCGCGCACAGCGACGAAGGCCTGAACGACATGGCCTACAACCGCTGCGTCGGCACGCGCTACTGCTCGAACAACTGTCCCTACAAGGTCCGGCGGTTCAACTTCCTCCTCTATCAGGACTTCGAAACGCCGCAGTACTCGCTGATGCGCAATCCGGACGTGACCGTCCGGAGCCGCGGCGTCATGGAGAAGTGCACCTACTGCGTGCAGCGCATCAACCAGGCGCGCGGCGAGGCCATCCGCGAGGAGCGGTCGATCCGCGACGGTGAAGTGCTCACGGCGTGCCAGTCGGCGTGCCCGACCGAGGCGATCGTGTTCGGCGACATCAACGACCCGAAGAGCCGCGTCGCGCAGCAGAAGGCCAGCAAGCTCAACTACGGGCTGCTCGACGATCTCAACACCCGGCCGCGCACGACGTACCTCGCGGTGGTCCGGAATCCGAATCCGGTGCTTGAGCCGGGCAAGGCACCAGGCGCGTCCGACGCGCACGGGGGGCACGAGTAAATGGCTGACGCGCACGCAGTGGACGGCCTCCGTCCGCCGGTGATCGAGCCGGGCCACTCGTTCGAGTCGGTCACCAGCTCGATCAGCGATGTCGTTCTGACGACGGCGCCGCCCAAGAAGGGCTGGCTCCTCGGTCTGGGCATCGGGTTCGTGCTCCTGATGGGGCTGATCCTCGCCATCATGAACCTGCTGGTGACGGGCATCGGCATCTGGGGCAACAACGTCCCGGTCGGCTGGGCCTTCGACATCATCAACTTCGTCTGGTGGATCGGCATCGGCCACGCCGGCACGCTGATCTCGGCCATCCTGCTGCTGTTCCGGCAGCAGTGGCGCACGTCGATCAACCGTTTCGCCGAGGCGATGACGCTCTTCGCCGTCGCCTGCGCGGCGCTCTTCCCGCTGCTCCACACGGGCCGTCCATGGCTCGCGGCGTTCTGGCTGTTCCCGTATCCGAACACGATGGGCCTGTGGCCGCAGTTCCGCAGCCCGCTGATCTGGGACGTGTTCGCCGTCTCCACCTACGCGACGGTCTCGGCGCTGTTCTGGTTCGTCGGCCTGATCCCGGACCTGGCGACGCTCCGTGACCGCGCGACCTCGAACGTGCAGCGCCTGATCTACGGCGGGCTCGCGATGGGCTGGCGCGGATCCGCCAAGCACTGGCAGCGCTATGAGACCGCGTATCTGCTCCTTGCCGGTCTCTCGACGCCCCTGGTGCTCTCGGTGCACACGGTCGTCAGCTTCGACTTCGCCGTCTCGCAGCTGCCGGGCTGGCACGCCACGGTCTTCCCGCCGTACTTCGTCGCCGGCGCCATCTACTCCGGCTTCGCGATGGTGCTGACGCTCGCGATTCCGATCCGGAAGTTCTACAAGATGCAGGACTTCATCACGATGCACCACATCCACAACATGGCGAAGGTCATGCTGGTGACGGGGCTCATCGTCAGCTACGGCTACATGAACGAAGCGTTCTTCGCGTGGTACAGCGGCAACGACTTCGAACAGTTCATGATGAAGAACCGCATGACCGGCCCCTACGGCTGGTCGTACTGGCTGCTCATCAGCATCAACGCCGGCCTCGTCCAGCTGCTCTGGTTCCGGAAGATCCGGGACAACGTCGGGCTGCTCTTCGTGCTCTCGCTCGTCGTCAACGTCGGCATGTGGCTGGAGCGGTTCGTCATCATCGTGACGAGTCTGCACCGCGACTTCCTGCCGTCCTCGTGGGACATGTACACCCCGACGCGGTGGGACTTCACGATGTACTTCGGCACGTTCGGGCTCTTCATCAGCCTGCTCTTCCTGTTCCTCCGGTTCCTGCCGATGATCTCGATCTTCGAGATGCGGACGATGGTGCCGGCGGCGAAGGTGCACGGCGACAAGCAGGAGGCGCACTGATGTCCGCATCCGCGCCGGCCACCCCGGCCATCTACGGTCTGACGGCGGAGTTCCTCAACCCGACGGAACTGGTCGCGGCGGCGAAGCGCGCGCGCGAGGCCGGATACCGGAAGCTGGACGCCTTCTCGCCGATGCCGATCGAGGAACTGGACGAAGCCCTGGCGCTGCGCCGCACGCGGCTCCCGCGCATCGTGCTGACCTGCGGTCTGCTCGGCACGACCGCGGGCATGGGCCTCGAGTACTGGGCGTCGGTCATCGAGTACCCGATGAACATCGGCGGCCGGCCGTTCTTCACCTGGCCGTCCTTCATTCCGGTCGCCTACGAGGTCACGATTCTCTTCGCCGCGCTCTCGGCGGTCATCGGCATGCTCGCGCTGAACGGGCTTCCGCAGCCGTATCACTCGATCTTCAACGCCAAGGGCTTCGAACGGGCCTCGCAGGACCGCTTCTTCCTGTGCATCGAATCATCCGACATCCAGTTCGACCGGCAGGGCACGGCCCAGTTCCTGAAGAGCCTGAACCCGCAGGAGGTCTCTGAAGTTGCCTGGTAAGCTGCGTCGCCTCGGCGTCCTTTCGGCGGTGGTGGCCACCTCGGTGCTGGCTGGGGCCTGCCGTCAGGACATGCACGACAACCCGCGGCACGAGCCGCTCGAGGCGTCGACGTTCTTCGCCGACGGCCGCGCGCTGCGGATGCCGGTGGAGCACACGGTCCCGCGCGGCTCGCTGCGCACGGACGAACACCTCTACACCGGCAAGATCGGCGGCCAGCTCGCCGACACGCTGCCCGTCGCCGCGACGCCCGAGCTGCTCGCGCGCGGTCGCGAGCGCTTCAACGTGTTCTGCTCGCCGTGCCACGGCCGCACAGGCCGCGGAGACGGCATGGTGGTCCAGCGCGGTTTCCGTCCGCCGCCGACCTTTCACGTCGACCGTCTGCGCTCGGCGCCGGTCGGCTACTACTTCGACGTGATCACCCACGGCTTCGGCGCGATGCAGGACTACGCCTCGCAGGTGCCGGTTCCCGACCGCTGGGCGATCTCGGCCTACATCCGTGCGCTGCAGATCAGCCAGCACGCGTCCGTCGAGGACGTGCCGGCCGACAAGCGCGCCGCGCTCGACGCCCCGGCCCACCCCGAAGGTGGCGCGAGTGAGCACGGTGCCGCCGCGCCCGGCGACGGTGATCACGGGAAGCAGGGGCACTAGAGACGATGACCCACACGACCTACGACGTCCCTGCAGACCTGGTCGCGCGCGGCCGGACCGCCCTGATGGTCGGCGCCGCCGGCCTCGTGCTGAGCGGCATCGGCTTCGCCGTGGACAGCGAGCAGTTCTTCCGCGCCTATCTGATCGGCTACCTCTTCTGGCTCGGCGTGCCGCTCGGCTCGATGGGGCTGATGATGGTCCACCACCTGTCGGGTGGCGGCTGGGGCGTGGTGATCCGGCGCATCTTCGAGGCGTCGAGCCGCACGCTGCCGCTGCTGGCCCTGTTTTTCATTCCGCTGCTCTTCGGCATGCACTCGCTCTACCCGTGGACGGATGAAGCGCTGGTCGCCCACGACCACGCGCTGCAGGGCAAGGCGCTCTACCTGAACACGCCGTTCTTCATTGCGCGCGCGGTCTTCTACTTCGCCTGCTGGATCGGCCTGGCGACGCTGCTGAGCAAGTGGTCGCTCGCGCAGGACAACGGCGACCTCGGCGCGACGCGCCGGATGCAGCTGCTGAGCGGCGGCGGCCTCGTGGTCTACGGCCTGACGATCACCTTCGCGGCGGTGGACTGGGTCATGTCGCTCGACCCGCACTGGTTCTCGACGATGATGGGCTTCCTCTTCATGGCCGGCCAGGGCCTGATCACGCTGGCCTTCACCGTCATCGTCGCCACCGCGCTCGCACGCCGGGCCCCGATGGACCACGTGTTCAAGGCAGTCCACTTTCACGACCTCGGCAAGCTGATGCTCGCCTTCGTCATGCTGTGGGCGTATCTGAACTTCTCGCAGTTCCTGATCATCTACTCCGGCAACCTGGCCGAAGAAGTGCCGTACTACGTCTGGCGTCTCCAGGGCGGGTGGCAGTACTTCGCGCTGGCCCTCGTGGCGCTGCACTTCGCGCTGCCGTTCTCGATGCTGCTCTCGCGCGACCTGAAGCGGAACTCGAACCGGCTCATCGCGGTGGCGTCCCTCGTCATCGTGATGCGGTTGTTCGACTACATCTTCTTCGTGTCGCCGGAGTTCAACGCCGCCGGTGCGAATCTGCACGGTGGTCACGACGCCGAGGGCATGCCGACGCTGTTCATCCACTGGCTCGACTTCGCCGTGCCGGTCGGCATCGGCGGCATCTGGGTGGCGTTCTTCCTGCGCCAGCTTGCGAGCCGTCCGCTCCTGCCGCTGCAGGAGCCTGACCTGGCCAAGGCGCTTGCCGCCACGGGAGGGCACTGATGAGCGAACATCACGCCCACGCGACGCCGGACGACGATTACGTCTCCACGCCGGCGGGTGCGGGCTACGAGCACACGGACGCCCACGTCGGGGCGATCAGCAAGTTCCTCATCTGGCTGATCGTGCTGGTCGTCGTAACCCACGTGCTGATGGCCGGCGCCTTCAAGCTGCTGCAGTGGCAGAACGCCGACACGGCCGCGCCGAACTATCCGCTTGCCGCGGCCCAGGGCCCGCGTCTGCCGCCGGAGCCGCGTCTCCAGACCAGTCCGAAGAAGGACATCCTCGCGCTGCGGGCCGAGGAGAACGCGCGGCTCGCCAGCTACGGCTGGGTCGACCGCGCCGCCGGCACCGTGCATGTGCCGATCGAAGAGGGCATGCGCCTCGCGATCGAGCGGTCGCTGCGCGCCCGGCCGGACATCGCGACGCCCAGCACGATCGCCCTCGAAGACGCGGGCGCCATGCCGTCGGACGCCAGCGCGGGCCGTGTCGTGGAGCGGCGGAGACAGTAGCGATGCCGCGAGTCTTCGCCCCGGCCGTCGCGGTGCTGGCGCTCGTCGCGCTGGCGCACCCCGTGCGCGCGCAGCAGCAGCCCGGCCTGCCGGGTTCGCTGGACGCTCCGGGTGTCGCGTCGACCGTGACCCCGAAGCAGCTCGAGGGCGTGTCCTTCCAGCAGCGGCTCAACACCCAGCTGCCGCTCGACACGGCGTTCAAGGACGAGTTCGGCCGCGACGTCCGGCTCGGGGACTACTTCACGAAGAAGCCCGTCGTGCTGGCTTTCGTCTACTACCAGTGCCCGATGCTCTGCCTGCAGATCTTCAACGGCACGGCGAGCTCGCTGAAGGTATTGCCGTTCACGCCGGGCAAGGACCTCGACGTCGTCTTCGTCAGCTTCGACCCGCGCGACACGCCGGAGGCCGCACAGGCCAAGAAGGCGGCGCTGCTCGCGGATTACCACCAGACGGAGCACGCCGACGGCTGGCACTTCCTGACGGGCACCGAGGCGAACATCAAGGCCCTCACCAGCGCTGCCGGGTTCTCCTACCGGTGGGATGAGGAGAGGCAGGAGTTCGCGCACGTCAGCGGCGTGCTGGTCGTGACCCCGGACGGCCGGCTCTCCCGGTACTTCTACGGCATCGAGTACTCGCCGCGGGACCTGCGCCTGGCGCTGGTGGAGTCCGCGAAGGGCACGATCGGCAGCGCCGTCGACCAGCTCCTGCTCTACTGCTACCACTACGACCCCGCGGCCGGCCGGTACGGGGCGGTCACCATGAACATCGTCCGTCTGGGAGGCGGAATGACCCTGCTCATCCTCGGCGGCTTCATCTGGGTGGCGTTGCGGAAAGAATCCGCAGCGGCGCACGCGTAACCATGTTCTCCGCACCCCCGCTCTTCCCGGAACAGGCGTCGACCATCGCTCCGCAGGTCGATGCGCTGTACTTCTTCCTGATCGCCGTCACGGCGTTCTTCACGGGTGCCATCGCCATCGCGGTGGTGGTGTTCGTCCTCAAATACCGCCGCAAGCACGAGAGCGACGTCGGCGAGAGCATCCACGGCTCGGTCACCCTCGAGATCGTCTGGACGGTCATCCCGTTCCTGATCGCGATGGTGATCTTCGCGTGGTCCTCGATCGTCTACTTCCGCATCGTGCGTCCGCCGGCTGAAACCCTCGAGATCTACGCCGTCGGCAAGCGCTGGATGTGGAAGTTCCAGCACATCGACGGCCAGCGCGAGATCAACGAGCTGCACCTGCCGGTCGGCCGCGCGGTGAAGCTGACGATGTCGTCCGAAGACGTGATCCACGACGTGTTCGTGCCGGCGTTCCGCGTCAAGGCCGACGCCATCCCCGGCCGCTACACGACGATCTGGTTCACGCCCACCAAGCCGGGCGAGTACCACCTGTTCTGTGCCGAGTACTGCGGCACGAAGCACTCAGGCATGGTCGGCAAGGTGGTCGTCATGGAGTCGCACGACTATCAGGAGTGGCTCTCGGGTGGCAACAGCGAGGGCACGCTGGCCCAGAAGGGCCAGAAACTCTTCCAGGACCTCGCCTGCGTGACGTGCCACAGCCCCGAGGGCAGCGGCCGCGGACCGACGCTTCAGGGCGTGTTCGGCTCCGAGGTCGCGCTCAGCAACGGCACCATCGTGACCGCCGACGACAACTACATCCGCGAGTCGATCCTGAAGCCCCAGGTGAAGCTCGTGGCCGGCTTCCAGCCCCAGATGCCCACGTTCCAGGGGCTGGTCAACGAGGAGGGTCTGATGGCCCTGCTTGAGTACGTGAAGTCCATGCGCAAGCCCGCGACGCCAGAGCCATGACAACGCCAGTACTTCCAGAAGTTAGCTACCTCAACGCGACGCACGGGATCCGGTCGTGGCTCCTGACGAAGGACCACAAGCGCATTGCGCTGCTGTACCTGTTCAGCGTGACGGCGTTCTTCGGCCTCGGCGGTGTCTTCGCCGGCCTGGTCCGCTTCGAGCTGGCCACGCCCGGCGGCGACCTGCTGGCCGCGGACACCTACAACAAGATGTTCACGATGCACGGCGTCGTGATGGTCTTCTTCTTCCTCATCCCGTCCATCCCGGCGATCATCGGCAACTTCATGATCCCGATGATGATCGGGGCGAAGGACCTCGCGTTCCCGCGCATCAACCTGCTGAGCTGGTACATCTACATTCTCGGCGGCGCCTTCACGATGTATGCGGTGGTCGTCGGCGGCGTGGACACCGGCTGGACGTTCTACACGCCCTACAGCTCGTCCGCGTCGAACACGAACGTGCTGCCGACCGGCGTCGGGATCTTCATCACCGGGTTCTCGTCGATCCTGACCGGGCTGAACTTCATCGTCACGATTCACCGGATGCGCGCGCCAGGCCTCACGTGGTTCCGGCTGCCGCTCTTCGTCTGGGCGCACTACGCGACCAGCCTGATTCAGATCCTCGGCACGCCGGTGGTGGCGATCACGATCCTGATGCTCGCAGCGGAACGGGCGTTCGGCATCGGCATCTTCGACCCGACGCTCGGTGGTGACCCGGTGCTGTTCCAGCACCTCTTCTGGTTCTATTCGCACCCGGCCGTCTACATCATGATCCTGCCGGCGATGGGCGTGATCAGCGAGGTCGTCGCCTGCTTCTCGCGCAAGACGGTGTTCGGTTACTCGTTCGTCGCGTTCTCGAGCCTCGCGATCGCCGTCTTCGGCTTCCTCGTGTGGGCGCACCACATGTTCGTGGCCGGGATCTCGCCCTACGCGGCGCTGGTCTTCTCGTTCCTCAGCTTCGCCGTCGCGATTCCGTCGGCCGTGAAGATGTTCAACTGGACGGCCACGATGTACAAGGGCGCGATCTCGCTGGAGTCGCCGATGATCTACGTCTTCGGCTTCTTCGGCCTGTTCACGATCGGGGGCTTGACCGGCCTCTTCCTGGCGTCGCTCGGCACCGACGTGCACATGCACGACACCTACTTCGTCGTCGCGCACTTCCACTACATCATGGTCGGCGGCGCCATCATGGGGTATCTGGCCGCGATGCACTTCTGGTGGCCGAAGATCACCGGCCGCATGTATCCGGAAGCCTGGGCGAAGTTCGCCGCGTTGATCGTCTTCGTCGGCTTCAACATGACGTTCTTCCCGCAGTTCATCCTCGGCTACCTCGGGATGCCGCGCCGGTACCACACGTATCCGGGCGAGTTCCAGGTGCTGAACGTGCTCTCGACGGCGGGCGCCACGATCCTGGCCGTCGGCTACACGATTCCGCTGATCTACTTCATCTGGTCGGCGAAGTACGGCAAGGTCGCCGGGCCGAATCCGTGGGGCGCGACGGGACTCGAGTGGACCACGCAGTCACCGCCGCTGACGGAGAACTTCGTCACGACACCCGTCGTGACCGAAGAGGCATACGACTACGCACGACAGGGGGCGCACGTTGGCTGAGCTTCACGCCCACGCGGCGGCCGCGCCCGGCGGCCATCACCACCATCACCCGGCGCAACAGCACCATTTCGAAACGATGGTGCAGCAGAAGGAATCCGTCACGCTCGGCATGTGGCTGTTCCTCGCGCAGGAAATCATGTTCTTCGGCGGGCTCTTCATGGCCTACCTGCTCTACCGCGTCTGGTATCCGGCCGCGTGGGCGGAGGGCAGCCAGGAGCTCGACATCACGCTCGGCGGCGTGAACACGGTGGTGCTCATCGGCAGCTCGCTGACGATGGCGTTCGCGGTACGGTGCGCCCAGCTCGGTCAGAACAAGGCGACGCGGAACTGGCTGCTGCTCACGATCGGCCTCGGCCTCGTCTTCGTCGTCATCAAGGGCTTCGAGTACGCCCACAAGTTCGAGATGAACCACGTGCCGGGTCCGGACTTCGTGTTCCACGGCCCGCACGCCGACCAGGTGCAGATCTTCCTCTCGCTCTACTTCATGATGACGGGCCTGCACGCCCTGCACATGCTCATCGGCTTCGGCATCCTCGCGTGGATCGCGTGGATGGCACACAAAGAGAAGTTCTCATCGGAGTGGTATTCCCACGTCGAGATGGCGGGCCTCTACTGGCACTTCGTCGACATCGTGTGGATCTTCCTCTTCCCGTTGCTCTATCTGGTGGACCGCGTCCACCACGTGGTCTAGGGACGAGAGGCGGCTGACATGTCCGGACACGTTTCGCCCAAGAGCATGTATTACACGATCTTCGGCGCCCTGATGTTCTTCACGGCGCTGACGGTCGGGGTGGCCTTCATCGACCTCGGCGTGCTGAACTTCCCGGTCGCACTCGGCATCGCGCTCACCAAGGCGACGCTGGTCATCCTGTTCTTCATGCACGTGAACCACAGCAGCCGGCTCACGAAGCTGGTCGTGGCCGCGGGCTTCTTCTTTCTCGTGATCCTGTTCGGCCTGACGATGACGGACTACCTGACGCGGGGCCTGCAGCCGGACGGCAGGAACACGCCGATGATCACGCAGCAGCATTGAAGACCGACCTGATGATCAGGTCTTCAGTGCTTTCGCACAGCGTTCTTTAGAGCAGGTCTGACGGCCACCATCCCATGGTGGCCGTTTCGCTTAGCGGCGGCGGGCGCCGCCGAGGATCCCGCCGAGGACTCCCCGCAGAATCTGACGTCCGACCTGGCTGCCGACCGTCCTGGCGGCCTGCTTGGCCATGGCCTCAACCATGCCCTGCCGGCGTCCCGTGCCCCACAGCATGTCGCTGATGGCGCCGCCGACCGCGCTGCCGCGGCCCTCTCCACTGTCGCCGCCTGCCGGCGTCTGGCCGGCCGGCATCCCGCGACCCGTTGCCCCAGCCGTCGCGCCAGCGTCCTTCGTTGCCTCCGAGGCACGGTTCGCCAGCCGCTCGTGCGCGGACTCGCGGTTCACCGCCGTGTCGTACTTCGCGCCGACCGGGCTGCGGCCGCGGACGGTGGCGCGCTCCTCCGGAGTCAGCGCGCCCATCCGGCACCGCGGCGGGCAGATCGTGACCCGCTCGACGGGCGTCGGCACGCCCTTGTCGGCGAGCGTCGACACCAGCGCTTCGCCGACGCCGAGCTGCGAAATCACGGACGCGACGTCGAGTGCGGGGTTCGGGACGAACGTCTCCGCCGCCGTGCGCACCGCCTTCTGGTCCCGCGGCGTGAACGCGCGCAGCGCGTGCTGAATCCGGTTGCCCAGCTGGCCGAGAATCTCGCCGGGCACGTCATCCGGGTTCTGCGAACAGAAGTAGACGCCGACGCCCTTCGACCGGATCAGGCGCACGACCTGCTCGACCCGCTGGGTCAGCGCTCCCGGCGCATCGTCAAACAGCAGATGGGCTTCGTCGAAGATGAACACGAGCTTCGGCCGATCGAGATCCCCGGCCTCCGGCAGGCTCTCGAACAGCTCTGAGAGCAGCCACAGCAGGAAGCTCGAGTAGAGCCTGGGCTTCAGCACGAGCTGGTCCGCGGCCAGCACGTTGATCACGCCGCGCCCGCTCAGGTCGGTGCGGAGCAGGTCGGCGAGCTCGAGCGCGGGCTCCCCGAAGAAGCCCTCTCCGCCCTCGCGTTCGAGCGTCAGCAGCGCGCGCTGGATCGCCGCCACGCTCTGGGCGCTGACCAGGCCGTACCGCGTCGAGATCTCCTTCCGCTGCTCGACGACGTAGTTCAGCACGGCCCGGAGATCATCCAGGTCGAGCAGCAGCAGGCCGTCGTCATCGGCCAGCTTGAAGACGATCTCCAGCACGCCCGACTGCGTCTCGTTCAGCTCGAGGATCCGCGCCAGCAACGCCGGCCCGACCTCGCTGACGGTGGTGCGGACAGGGTGGCCGAGCTTGCCGTAGAGGTCCCAGAAGACGACCGGGTTCGCCTCGGGCGCCCAGCCCTCGATGCCGAGCTGGGCGACGCGCTCCTGCACTTTCGGCGACAGGGCGCCCGGCAGCGCGAGGCCGGCCACGTCGCCCTTCACGTCGGCGATGAACACGGGCACGCCCAGGCGGGAAAAGCCCTCGGCGAGCACGAGCAGGGAAATGGTCTTGCCGGTGCCGGTCGCACCGGCGATGAGTCCGTGGCGGTTGCCGTATTTCGTCTGGAGGGAGGCGGGCTGGGTGCCCTTTCCGAGGAGGATCGCCTCCAACTACTTCACCAGCTCACACTCACCGATGTACTGCTCCGGCCGCGACGTGAAGCCCGGCAGCTGCACGCTCGTGAACTCGTGCCGGGAGTGGGCCGCCTTGAACTTCCCCTTGTGCGCCGGGCTGTTGAAGACGGTCGTCATATAGACCGGGCCGCCGGAGTCCGTGGTCAACAGGTGCAGATGGCCGCCGACCACCCGGACAGTAATGTAGAAGTTGCCCGACATGCCCTTCACCTGGGCGCTGCCGTCCTGGGTGTCGATGGCCTGATAGACCAGCGAGAACTCCGACTTCTTGACCTCGTTGGTGACGTCGCCCTCCTTCGACCACGTGCCGGTCGAGATCACGGGAAACGTGCAGGAGATCTCGGTAGCGGTGCTGAGGGTCAGCCCCCCGTCCTGGGCCGCCGCGGCACCGGGCAGTCCGAGCGTGGCCGAGACAAGAAGAGCCAGAGTCACTGTGCGCATTGCAATACAATACACGCGGAAAATCACTCTCCCAAGAGAGTTCCGGTCCCGTGCACAGACGCCCCTGGCTATCAGCCATCGTGCTCGCCCTGTTCAGTTCGACCCTCCTTCTCGCCCAGGGGAAGGCGGAGCTTGTACAGGCGCACCTGAAGAGTCTGTTCCCGGGTGCCGCGTCCTTTTCCGCAAAGGAGTCGCTGCCGCTCCCGCACTTCAAGGCCTTTGCGGCGGATGGCAAGCTCCTCGGTCTGGCGTTCTACACGACGGAGCTGGAGCCGCTCGAACGCGGTTACGACGGTCCCGTGAAGATGCTCGTCGGGCTCGACCCGCGCGGCGTCATCGCCGGCATCGTCGTCGTGCAGCACGTGGAGCCGTTCGGCAAGTTCTCGGTCGATACGCCGCGCTTCGCACAGCAGTTCAAGGGCAAGAGCGTACGGGACCCGTTCAAGCCCGGCGAAGACCTGGACGTCGTGGCCACGGCAACCATCACCATCAACCACGCCACCCGCGCCGTGAAGAAGAGCGCGCGCCGCATCGCCGTCCAGATGCTCAAGCCTGAGGACGGAAAGTAAACCGGCATGCCGATGAGATCCCCGATCGTTGCCTGTGCCTGCCTGCTGGGACTGGCCGTCGTCACGGCACAGCAGGCACCGCCCGTCGCCGCACCCGCGCCGGCGTCCTCGAGGACCGCGAAGCTGCAGGATCAGCTGACGCGCGTGTTCCCGGGGGCGCAGGGCTTCTCGATGAAGCAGGGCGACCCGCCGCACTTCGTGGCGTTCGGGAACGACGCGTCCGGCAAGCCGGCGCCGATCGGGTACGTCTACTGGACGACCGAGCTCGAGCCGCTTGAGCGCGGCTACGACGGGCCCATCAAGATGCTCGTCGGCCTGGACATGAAGGGTTCGATCACAGGGCTGATCGTCGCCGAGCACCATGAACCCTACGGCAACTTCTCCGTGGAGACACCGGCCTTCGCGAACCAGTTCAAGGGCAAGAGCATCCGCGACGGCTTCAAGGTCGGCATGGACATCGATGCCGTGACCCGGGCCACGATCACGGTGACCAGCGCCGCGCGGGCCGTCAAGAACGCCTCGCGCCGGATCGCGCGGCAGTATCTGCCGCCACCCGGCAAGTGATGAGCCGACGGAGACGGGCGCGGCTGCAGGCGCTGCTGCTGGCCCTCATCTTCGCGGGCGCCCTGACGCCCCCGGCGTTCGCCCAGGACGCGCCGTCGCCGGCTCCGCCAGCTGCCACCGCGAGCGATCCTGCTGCCGGGCCGGCGGCGCCCGCGTCTCCACCGGCCGAGGCGGCCGGCGGCGATGACGACGGCGGCTGGAACTTCGAGGACGAAGACGAAGAAGAGGCCGCGCGGGAACAGACACTCGGCGAAATCGTCAGACCCCAGATTCCGGACATTGCCGCCTTCACGGGCCTGATGGTCCTGTGCATGGTCAGCTTCGCCAGGAGAAGCCCGGCGCTGAAGATCGCGACCCTCATCTACACGCTGGTGTTCCTCGGCTTCATGCGGAGCCAGCTCTATTCCGTGGTGAACATCTTCGGGCTCATGACGATGAACCTGCCGATCTTCTCCCACGCGATCTTCACCTACATGTTCTGGATCGCCGCGCTCGGCACGACGGTGGTCTGGGGGCGCCTCTACTGTGGCCGGCTCTGCGCGTTCGGCGCCCTGACGCAGCTGATGGACACGGTGATTCCGAACCGGTGGCAGTTGAAGATCCCGGCGAAGGTGGAGCAGAACGCGTTCTACTTCAAGTACGCGCTGCTGGCGTTCGTCATCGTTTACTACCTGACCACCCAGGACATCCTCATCTCCCGCTATGTGGAGCCGTTCTGGATGTTCGGCGCGCTGGCCAACTTCACGGCGTTCACGTCGGTGCCGGGCGCCTGGTTCCTCTGGGGTCTGCTCGGCGCGCTGTTGCTGGCCACCGTGGTCATCCGGAACCTCTACTGCCGTTTCATCTGTCCGGTCGGCACGTTCCTCGGCATCATCTCGAGCCTCACGACGATTTTCCGCATCAAGCGCTGGTCCGAGTGCAAGACGTGCACGATCTGTGAGCGCACCTGCGAGTGGGGCGCCATCCAGGGACCGCGTATCGTGCGCAGCGAGTGCGTCCGCTGTGACGACTGCGAAATCGTCTACGCGAACAAGAAGAAGTGCGTCCACTGGATCGTGATCGAGCGCAAGGACGTGCTGGTGGCCCGCGCCGCCGCGAGAGCCGCCGCGGCCCAGGCGCGCATGACCGGTCAGCCGACGGC
>CAYNUO010000022.1:0-24195 GCA_964400405.1 uncultured Bifidobacteriaceae bacterium
ACGACTTCGCGCGGTTGTTCGACGGCCTGCTGCCCGTCGTGCATATCAACGAGGGCGAGCTCACGCCGGACACGGTGTTTCTCGATGATGTGCACCTGCACGATCGCGGAAACGCGCTGCTGGCCGAGGCGTTGTGGACCAGGATTCGGGCGGGGGCGCCACAGGCGCCGGAGAAGGCGCCGGAGAGCACACTGCCCGGAGGCGGGACGGTCCCGCCTCCAGGACAGCGGTAAGACGAACTACTTCGCGGCCGGCGCGGCGGGCTTCGGGGCCGCAGCGGCAGCCGGCTTCGGCGCGGCAGGCTTCGCCGTGGCGGCCGGCGCGGTGCCCTTCACCGACACCTTCACGATCTTGTCGCCCTGCTTCGTCAGCTCGACGATGTCCATGCCGGTGATGATCTGGCCGAACACGGTGTAGCCGGCATCGAGGTTCGGCGTCGGCTTGAGCGTGATGTAGAACTGGCTGTCGGCCTTGGCGGGGTCGCCCGCGTGGGCCATGGCCACGGTGCCCTTCGTGGCGTGCGTGTGCAGCTTGCTGATCTCGGCGACGCCGATCGGCTTGCCGCTGCCGCCCGTGCCCCACATCTCCTTCTTGGCGGGGTCCTTCGTCTGCGGATCGCCGAACTGCACGACGAAGTTCGGCGCGACGCGGTGGATGACCTGGCCGTTGTAGAAGCCGGCCCGCGCCAGACGGGTGATCTGCGCCACGGTCTTCGGCGCCGTGTCCGGGAACGTCTCGAACTCGAACACGCCGCGCGACGTCTGCACGACGACGACCGGCCCGGCCGGCACGGCCGGAGCCGCTGCGGCAGCCGGAGCGGCCGGCGCCGCTGGAGCCGCGGCCGGCGGAGTCTGCGCGAACGCCTGGCCCGCTACGAACGCAACGGCAAGCGTCGCACCAAGAATGCCCTTCATCTGTTTCCTCCTGCGGCCGTGGTCCTGTAGCCAGCCGCGCGTGTGGTGACTCCGAATTTTGGACAATCGCCGGAGATGACGCAATCCCCGCATCGCGGGTATACGGGCCGGCAGATGTTCTGCCCCCACGTTACTAGATAGAGGTTGATCGACGCCCACCAGCGGCGGTCCGTGGCGGCGTAGAGCGCCTGCTCCGTCTCCTCCGGGTCCTTCGTGACGACCCAGCCGAGCCGGTTCGCGATCCGGTGCACGTGTGTGTCGACGCAGATGTTGTCGCGGCTCCGGAACGCCAGGATGAGCACGAGGTTCGCCGTCTTCCGGCCGACGCCGGGCAGGCGCGTCAGTTCCTCCATCGTGCCCGGCACGACGCCGTCGAACTCGTCGACGAGCATCTCGCAGCAGGCCTTCACGTGCCGTGCCTTGTTCCGGTAGAAGCTGACCGGATAGATAAGCTTCTCGATCTCCCGCACGCTGAGCGCCGCCATCGCCCGCGGTGTATTGGCCCGCTTGAAGAGCCGCGTCGATGCGGCCAGCGTCGTCGCGTCCTGCGTCCGTGCCGAGAGGGCCGTCGCGATCAGCACCTGAAACGGATCCTCGGCCTGCGACTCCGAGATCTTCTCGACGGCCGGCATCTCGAGGCCGGTGATGGCCTTCGCGAGGCCGCGCATCACGCGGCCGACGACCGCCGTATCCGGGCGAACCGCGGCGCGGCGCGCCCGCGTCGATGCCGGCTTCTTCGCCATGCGTCTCTATCCGACCGGCGTGAGCGGCGGCTGGCCGGCCAGCACGGCGAGCGCGTTCCTCGCGGCGAGGTCGGCCATCGCCGTGCGCGTCTCCACGGTGCCGCTGCCGAGGTGGGGCGTGAGCACGACGTTCTCGCACGCCAGCAGACCGGTGTGCACGCGCGGCTCGTCCTCGAACACGTCCAGTGCGGCGCCCGCGATCAGGCGCTCACGCAGCGCCCATGCCAGAGCCGCTTCGTCAACCACCGGGCCTCTCGACGTGTTCACCAGATACGCGCTCCGCTTCATGCGGGCCAGTTGCGCCTGACCGATGAGATGCGTCGTCTCCGGACCGAGCGGCACATGAATCGAAACGACGTCCGACGTCGCCAGCAGCTCGTCGAGCCCGAGCTGCCGCACACCGGAGTCGGTGATGGTTGACCGCGCCGAGCCGGCGATCTGCATGCCGAATGCCGTGGCCCTGGCGGCCACGGCGCGGCCGATGCGTCCCCAGCCGACGATGCCCAGCTGCTTGCCGGCGAGACCCGAGCCGAGCATGAAGTCCATGGACCAGCGCGTCCACCCACCGGCCCGGATCAGCCGATCGCCCTCGGCGACACGGCGCGTCACGGCCAGGATCAGCGCGAACGTCATGTCGGCGGTCGCATCCGTGAGCACGTCCGGCGTGTTCGTCACCACGATGCCGCGCGCCGCCGCGGCAGTGACATCGACGTTGTTGTAGCCGACGGCGACGTTGGCGACGACCTTCAGATCGCGGCCGGCCTCGATGACGGCCGCGTCGACCCTGTCCGTGATGAGGCTGACGAGCGCCTGCTTCCCCACCACGCGCGCGAGCAGGTCCGCGTGCGGCATCGGGCCGTCGCCTCGGAACACATCGACGTCGCACGCCTCCTCGAGCCGACGAACGACGGACGCGGGGAGCTTACCGGTGATGAGAACCGCCGGCTTCATCGAGCGTAGGGAGCGGTGCCGGTCGGGGTGTCCGCCGGCAACGGCGGTCCGCCCACCGCCGGGGCAACGGTGCTGGCTGACCGGGCCAGTCCGCAAGCCGGAGAAACGGCGCTCCGGCTTAACGACTCGTGCAAGGCGTGGGGACCCCCAGCCCCACGCGTGTCAGTGGCCTGCGCACCGTTTCTCGTGCAGCCATGACGGCTTGCTCCCAATGGCCCGGTCAGCCAGCACCGTCGCCCCGACGGCGGGCCGAGCGGCGCCGATGACGACATCGCCATCAGTGGCCGAGCGACTTGCAGTAGCCGCAGTGGTTGCACGGCACGGCCGGCTCGATGATGCAGGGGCCGTCGCTCTCCGCGACGACGAGCAGCAGGTGACTGGCGTGTGCGCCGGACTGTGCGCCCGGGAACTGCGGCAGCGCGGCTCCGGGAAGCGCCGGGGCAGGCGACGCCAGCGGCAGGTGCTGGTCGATCACCTGGCGCACGAGGCTCCGCAGTTCCTGGTCGGTCATCGTCGCCATCACGCCACCTGCGCCGGCACGTCGATCTCGTCGATGATGCCGACGATGGCCGCGTCCACCGGCGCGCCTTTGCGGCCGAGGATCTCGGCCGCGGCGCGTCCTTCGATCACGAGCAGCACCTTCTCGTAGATGCCCGCGCCCACGCCGTCCACGGCCAGCAGCGCCGGCCCCTTCGGCCGATCGTCCAGGTCGACCGGCTGCACGAGCAGAAGCTTGGCGCCCTCGAACTTGGCGTGCTTCTGCGTCGAGACAACCGTGCCGATGACGCGGCCAATCGTCATAGTGCCGTGACCGCGCACGAGCTCGCGGCACCGAGGGCGGCCAGGCGCCCGGCTGGCAAGGCGCGACGACCGAGAATACCGGGCCAGTATTTGAGGGAGGAGCAACGCAGCCAGACGGGATGCATGGCCGGCCGAATGCCGAGCTTGTGCGCGGTCACGGCACTAGATCCCAGTGGTCGACGATGCCGACAACGCCGGCATCCGTCGGCACTTCGACGGGATGGAACGGGAAGCTGGCTTCCTTGCCGCGGACGAAGAACACGCGCTCGCCGATGCCCGCGCCGGCGGCGTCCACCGCCACCAGCGTGCGGCCGGCGTCCGTGCCATCAGGAGCCAGCGGCTGCAGAATCAGCAGCGTGACGGCGGCGAGGTTCTCGTCCTTGCGGGTGGTAACGACGTTGCCGATCACGCGCGCGAGCTGCATGGCTGGCTGCGTGCCCTAGTCGGTGACTTCGACCTGGTCGATGATGCCGACGATCGCGGCATCGATCGGGCAGTCCTTCATGCCGGCGGCCATGCGCGCGGAACTGCCGGAGACGATGAGGACGGTCTCGCCGACGCCGGCGTCCACCGTATCCACGGCGACGACGTAGTTCCCCTCGGGTTTGCCCCGGGGGTCCATCGGACGGACGATCAGGAGTTTGTTGCTGACGAGCCGCGGATCCTTGCGGGTCGCCACGACCGTCCCCACGACGCGGGCGAGAAGCATGGGGCGGCCGGGGTCTTACTTGCCGGCCTTGCCGATCGGCAGGGCGTCCTCGAGGTTGGCGTGCGGACGCGGAATCACGTGGACGGAGACCAGTTCGCCCACGCGGCGCGCGGCGGCGGCACCGGCGTCGGTCGCGGCCTTCACGGCGGCCACATCGCCGCGCACGATGGCGGTGACATAACCGGCGCCGATCTTCTCCCACCCGACCAGCGTGACCTTGGCGGCCTTGACCATGGCGTCGGCCGCTTCAATCATCGCGACCAGACCCTTTGTCTCGACCATCCCGAGTGCTTCGCCCATTCCGTTACTCCCTCAGACTCTTGACGGCATCTGTGATCAGCTCCGTCAGTTGCCGGTATGTTAGCCGAATTTCCCCGTCACCGCTCATGCCGTCCGGCAGGCCCGGCACGCTGGGAACGAGGCGCTCCGTAGCCGAATCCGGCGCTTCGAGAACCTGGCAGGCCACCGAAGCGCCCGGCGCCGTGTCGTCCGGGTCCGTGCAGAGCGGCGCGGGCGCCGCGATGCCGTACATCCCGCGCAGCCCCTGGAGGCGATCCACTTCGTCCTTCGACAGCAGATTCTCGCGGCCGAGCATCCGCGCCACGAGGCTGATCTTCGCGAAGTGCTCGATGGTTTCCATCTTGTAGTACGCCGCCATCGCCGAGTCGCCGCACGTCACGGCACCGTGGTTGGCCAGCAGCATGCCGTCGTGCGCCTTGATGTACTTCCGGACGGCGTCCGGCAGCTCCCGCGTCGACGGCGTGCCGTACTCCGCGATGGGAATCGAGCCCAGCGTCGTGACGACCTCCGCGAGCACCGCCTTCGTCAACGGCACGCCGGCGACGGCGAAGCCCGTGGCGGTCGGCGGATGGGCGTGGACGACGGCATTCACGTCCGGCCGGCTGCGGTAGATCTCCAGGTGCATCGGCAGCTCGGATGACGGGTCGCGGTCGCCTGAGACCTTCTTCCCGTCGAAGTCCACGACGACCATCATGTCCGGCGTCATGAAGCCCTTGGACACGCTCTTCGGCGTCGTGATGAGACGCCGGTCGTCGAGACGGGCGCTGATGTTGCCGTCGTTCGACGCGACGAAGCCGCGCGAGAACAGGCGCCGCCCGATCTCGACGATGTCAGCCCGGATCTGCTCTTCAGCGCGTGTGCTCATCGGGTGCGGTAGCTCTCTCGACAGCGGTCCGAACAGAAGTACGCGGTCGTGCCGGCCTTGACGATCGACAGGGCCGGATTCGGCACGATGTAGGTGCCGCAGATCGGGTCGCGCACCAGCTTCGTGGGCGTCGCCGGCACCCCGCCCGGCCGCGGCGTCCGGCGGCGGCCCGTAGCGCCTTCGACGACGCCGTCCACCACCTTCCAGAACGCACGGGCCAGCATGATGATCAGCAGGGCCCCGAGCGCGAGTCGCAGCACGGCGTGATCCGGACGGCTAGTTGCCCGCGGGCGCGGCCCCGCCGGCCTGATGCGCGGCCGACTGCACGCTCTGCAGCGCGCGCTGGGCCGCCGCCGCCTCGGGCGTGCCCGGCGCGGCGTCGACCACCTTCTGCCATGACTCGGCCGCGCCGGCCATGTCCTGCTTGCCGAAGGCGCGCACGATGCCCTGGTTCAGCAGTGTCTTGACGTGCTTCGGATTGAGCGCCAGCGACTTGTCGAACTGCGCGAGCGCCTTGTCGGCGTCGTTCGTGTAGTAGTAGCTCACGCCGAGGTCGGTGCTGACGTCCGGGTTCTTCGAGTCGAGCGCGAACGCCTGCTCGTACCAGCCAATCGCGTCCTGATACCGCTCGGCGTCGAAGTAGAGGTTCGCGAGCTCGGCCCGGACCTTCACGTTCTTCGGATCCTGTTCGGCGATGCCCTTGAGCGCGGCGGCCTTCTGCTCGTCGAGGGGGGGCACCTGGCGCGCGTCCGGCTGCTGGGCCGGCACGGCGGCCACGCTCGCGGCCGCGGCGGCTGTCTGCTGCGCCTGGCGCGCCTGCTGGTCGCCGACGATCCAGCCCACCACGAGGCCGAACACCATCCCGCCGAGTGCAAAGGTGACTGACGAAGCTTTCATGTTGAGGTCCGGTTCCGATCTTATGCCGCCGCCAGCACCCGCAGGTAGTCCCGGACTGACCGGTCCAGACCCACGAACAGGGCGTGGCTGATGAGTGCGTGGCCGATGGACACCTCGTCAAGGCCGGGCAACGTCCGGAACAGGACGAGGTTCGTCAGGTCGAGGTCGTGCCCGGCGTTGATGCCCAGGCCGAGGTTCCGCGCCGCCTCGGCCGCCGCCAGATAGCGGTCAAAGGCCTGCGCGCCGGCAGCCGGCGAACCGGCGAAGGCTTTCGCGAACGGCTCGGTATAGAGCTCGACGCGGTCGGCGCCGACACCAGCCGCCCACCGGACGGGCGCCGGATCGGCGTCCACGAACAGGCTCACGCGGATGCCCAGCGCTTTCAGCGCGGCGATGGCCGCCGCGAGCTCCCCGCGCGGCGTGTCGGCCGGCCAGCCGGCCTCGCTCGTGATCTCACCGGGCCGGACAGGCACCAGCGTGCACTGGTCCGGCCGGACCTCCCGTACGAGCGCCAGCAGGTCCGGTCGCGGGTCGCCCTCGATGTTGAACTCGACCGCGCCCCTGCGCGGCGCCAGCCAGGCGGACAGTTCCCGCACGTCGGCGGCCGTGATGTGCCGTTCGTCGGCCCGCGGGTGGACGGTAATGCCGGGCGCCCCGGCGTCCACGCACACGCGCGCCGCCTGCAGCACGGACGGCGCCTCTCCGCCCCTGGAGTTGCGGAGGGTGGCGACCTTGTTGATGTTGACCGACAGCTTGACCATGAGCGGCGTCAGACGCGCGCGGGCGCGCCGAAGCGCGTGACGGCGTCCGCGATTTCCTGTGCCCAGGCGGTGATCTCGGCTGTGTCGCGGCCTTCCAGCATGATGCGCAGCAGCGGCTCCGTTCCAGAGTAGCGGACGAGCAGGCGGCCCTGCCCCGCAAGCCGTTGCTCGACGCGGGCCAGCGCTTCCGCAATCTGCGGCACGGATGCGAGGTCGATCCGCTCCGCCATCCGGACGTTCAGCAGCACCTGCGGATAGGCGGTGAGCTCTCCGGCCAGGTCGGCCAGGCTCCGGCCCGTCGCGCGCATCGTGCGGATGACCTGGAGCGCGGTCGCCATCCCGTCGCCGGTGGCGAGGTACTCGGTGAAGATCACGTGGCCGGACTGCTCGCCGCCGAGCGACAGCCCACGCGTGAGGAGTTCCTCCATCACGTGCTTGTCGCCGACCGCGCAGCGGACCAGTGCGATCCCCGCGTCCTTCAGTGCGATCTCCAGGCCGATGTTGCTCATCACGGTGGCCACGATCGTCTGATGCGCCAGACGGCCCTCGCGCTGCAGCTGCTTCGCGCAGAGCAGCATGATCGCGTCGCCGTCGACCACGTGCCCCGCGGCGTCGACGAAGATCGCCCGGTCGCCATCGCCATCGAACGCGACGCCGAGCTGATAACCGCCCGCGACGACCGCCGCCGCAAGCGTCTGTGGCGCGGTGGACCCGACACCCGCGTTGATGTTGCGGCCGTCAGGCGCACAGCCGATGAGGTGCACGTCGGCGCCGAGCGCGGCGAAGAGCGCGGGCGCGACGCTGACGGTCGCGCCGTGCGCGCAGTCCACCGCGATCCGGAGCCCACGGGCGCCGGACTCGGGCACGATCCTGTGCAGGTGGGCCAGGTAGTCGCCACGATGGTCGACCGGCGGGACGGGCACGGCGTCGCCGGGCGGCGTCATGCGGGATGCGTCGGCCACGAGCGCCTCGACCTGCCGCTCCTGAACAGCGGTGAACTTCTCTCCCGCGCCCGAGAACACCTTGATCCCGTTGTCGCCGTAGGGATTGTGCGACGCGGAGATCACGACGCCCAGCGTGTAGCCGCCGCGCCGCGTCATGACCGCCACCGCGGGCGTCGGCAGGACGCCCGCGCTCACCACGCCGGCGCCGGCCAGCCGGGCGCCGTGCGCGAGCTCACGCTCGATCCACTCGCCTGATTCCCGCGTGTCGCGGCCGATGAGAATCCTGACGGGCGCCTCGCCCGTCCGCACGGCATCCGCGAGCGCCGCGCCAATCCTGCGGATCGTCGCCGGCTCGAGCGGCGCCACCCCTGCCTGTCCCCTGATTCCGTCCGTTCCGAACAACCGCATCTCCCCCATCACCGTCAGCGCGCCCGCACGGTCACATCCGCCGGGTCGACCCGCACCACGGCCACGCCGGCCATCGCCTCGACCTGCACGGGCAGGGCCGCGCCGGGCCGGGCCCCGCCCGCATCCACGAACGCCCGAACCGATCCGGCCACCAGCTCATCGAGGACCGGCGCCGTCGCCTTCAGCGTCACCGTCACATCGGCGGGCACCGCCGCCGCGACGCGACCGCCCCTGATCTCGACGCGCACGCCGGACACGATCCGCTCGACGGGGGCCGGCCTGACCTCCACGGTCACCGCCACGCGCTGCGGCTGACCGATGCGGAGGGTCCGGTCGGACACGCCGAGCGTGACCGTGTCGCTGACCGCCGACGA
Source organism: uncultured Bifidobacteriaceae bacterium (assembly GCA_964400405.1). Taxonomy (GTDB): domain Bacteria; phylum Acidobacteriota; class Vicinamibacteria; order Vicinamibacterales; family UBA2999; genus CANKJK01. Next base: position 8,668 of record CAYNUO010000022.1, read on the forward strand.
GGCACCGGCGACCGACACCGGTTCGGTGATCACCGCCTGGATCCCGGCCAGCGCGCCGGCCGGACCGAAGACCTGCACCGTGGGCGGCGTCGACGTAATCGTGCCGACCTCAAAGCCGTAGGCGGGTGTGCCCTCGACCGCCGGCGAGACCGGCACGCTCTTCGACGCGGATTGCTCGAATCCCACGGCCACACTCGACGGCGTCACCTGAATGACCGTCACGCCGGAGGGCGCACGGACGTCGTGGCCCGTCACGTGGAACAGGCGCTGTCCGGGCTTGGCCCCGGCCAGATTCAGCACGGCCACGAGCTCACCGGGCGCAATGCGCGCGAGCGCGGCCTCCGAGCCCCGCACGCGGAGGTCGACGACGGTCGGCGTCTCGCCGGTCATCTCGATGCCGGACGGCAGGTTCGTGTACTCGAGCGGCACCCGGATCGCCCGCTCGACGACCTTCTGCCCGCCGAAGAGGAACCAGAGCCCCGCCGCCACGAGGACGGCCACGAGCTGGCGCCAGAGATTGCCGCCGCGCACGCGTGCCATCAGAGCGCCACGCCTTCCTCGTCGGTCGCCGGCGCGGCCAGGCCGCCCGCGCGCAGCAGCGCCGTCAGCCGCTCGCGCAGCAGGTCCGGCGTCAACTCGCGCTCAAGCGCGCCCTTGAGCGCGATCGAGATGATGCCCGTCTCCTCGGAGCAGACCACGGCGACCGCATCGTTCTCCTCGGTGATGCCGATCGCGGCGCGATGCCGCGTGCCCAGCGTCTTGGCGACGGCCGGGTTCACTGACAGCGGCAGCACACAGGCCGCCGCGGCGATCCGCTCACCCTGGATGATCACGGCGCCGTCGTGCAGCGACGACTCCTTCTGAAAGATGCAGCTCAGCAGGTCGTAGGTCACGCGGGCATCGAGCGGGATGCCGCCCTCCATGTAGTTCCGGAGCCCGATCTGACGCTCGATGACGATGATGCCGCCGATGCGCTTGGCCGAGAGCGCCGCCGCGGCGACGACGATCTCCTCGACCGTCTCCATCGAGTTGCGGAAGCGCGCGAGCCTCCGGAGAAACGGCACGCGGCCGACCAGCGTCAGCGCGCGGCGGATGTCCGCCTGAAAGAGCACGATCAGCGCGAAGACGACGTACGGTGCGAGAAACCGGATCAGCCAGTTGACGGTCTCGAGGCCGAGAAACTCGGAGAGATAGAACAGCGCGACGATGAAGGCCGACGTGAGCACCATCTGCGCCGCGCGCGTGCCGCGGATGAGCAGCAGCACCTGGTACAGCAGGATGGCGACGATGCCGATGTCGACGAGGTCCCGCCAGGAGACGGTGCGCCCCTCGAGGAGCGAAGTCAGCCACGTCATGCGGGTTCGTGATGATAGCGCCGAATTTCGTCGCTGACCCGGACGACGTCGCGCATCGCGGCGACCGCGTGCACGCGCACGATGTGCGCCCCCTCCAGCACCGCCGTGGTGACGGCCGCCGTCGACGCCCAGTCGCGCTCGCGCGGCGGGCGCTCCTGACCGAGCGGACGCATCAGGAACGACTTGCGTGACGGGCCGGCGAGGATCGGCAGGCCGAGGTCGGCGAACTCGTGCAGGCGTGCCAGCGCCTCGTAGCTGTGCGCGGCCTGCTTCGCGAAGCCGATGCCGGGGTCCACGATGATCCGGCGGCGGTCCACGCCGGCCGTCGTGGCGAAGGCGACGCTCTCCCGAAGCTCGTCGAGCACTTCGGCAATGACATCGTGATACTCGGCCTGGCGATACATCTCCGCCGAGCGCCCGCGCGTGTGCATCAGGACGACGGCGGCGCCGGAGGCCGCGGCGACGCCGGCCAGCTCGGGCTCGTAACGGAGGCCGCTGATGTCGTTGACGATGACGGCCCCGGCCTCGAGCGCGGCCTTCGCCACCGCGGGCTTGTAGGTATCGATCGAAATCGGGACCGACGTCCGCTTCGCGAGCTGGGCGATCACGGGCACCACGCGGTCCCGCTCCTCGCCGGCCGGAACGGCCCGGGCCCCGGGCCGCGTGGACTCGCCGCCGACGTCGATGATGTCGGCCCCGGCTTCGACCATCGCAAGGGCCGCCTCGACGGCCGCCTCGGGCGAGGCCAGCTGCCCGCCATCGGAGAACGAGTCCGGCGTGACGTTCAGGATGCCCATCAGCAGCGTCCGGCCTCCCAGCGTCAGCGACCGGCCATCCGGGAGCGGCACGGTGAAGTGGCGGCGGGGATGCACAGAGACAGCGTAGCGAAAACGGACCGGAAAGGGCAGGATGCGGGCGATGCACATTGCCTCCGTCTCCTGGGGCGACCACCTCGCGTTCGGTGAGGGCGACGGCCGCCTGGCCACGCCCGACGCCGCAGCCCGCCGGATGGCCCACTGGCGGAACGAACTGGGCGCCGCGGCCCTGCATTGGCGCGTCTTCCGGCGCCGGATCCCCGGCCGGTTCGAGGCCGCGCCGGGCCATGTGCACCCGAGCCAGGCCCCGGACATCACGTGGAGCGAGCTGGAGACGGTGCCGGCGCTGGCCCGGGAAGCCGGGCTGACGTCGTGGCTCTACGTGTCCGTGTTCGACGAGGGCTGGCCGCTGGCGCCGCCTGAGCTGCGGGCCGTCAGTCACCACAACGCCATGCACGGACGCGACGTGGCCTGGCAGAGCGCCTTCAGCGCCGCGCACCCGGAGTGGATGGAGCACGACCGTTCGGGTGCACCGCAAACGGGCGTCCTGGCACTCGCCTGGCCGGAGGTGCGGCGGCACTTCGTCGAACGGTTCACCGGCTGGATGCGCGAGTCGGCCTTCGACGGGCTGTTTCTGTGCCTGCGTTCGCAATCGAAGCCAGCCGCGCACGGCGACGCCATCGGCTTTGCGGCGCCGGTGCGCGAGCGTTTTCTGGTGCGCCACGGCGTCGACATACTCCGCGAGGAGTTCGACCTGCAGGCGTGGCGGGACATGCGCGGCGAGGACCTGACGGCCCTGCTGCGTGAGTTGCGCGGTGCGATGAACGAACTCGGGCGGCAGTTCGCCGTCGGCGCCCCACGCGGGGACGTGCTCGGGCCGCCGCTCGGCAACATGACGCTCGACTGGCGCGCATGGGTCGCCGACGGCCTCGTCGACGCGCTCGTCGTCAACCAGAATTCGTCACGCTGCCCATCGATGTGGCACGACCTCTGGCCGATGCACCGCGGCGACGGCTACGTGCAGAACTATCTGACCGGTGAGGGACTGACGCCGCTCGATCGGCAACTGGCGTTCGACTACGTCCCGGCGCTCGAAGCGCGCGCAACCCGGCTGTATATCGCGCGCCAGTGGGATGCGCGCGATGCGATGCGGGAAGCCGGACTGGCCGCGACGCCGGGCGTCAGCGGGCTGGTCTTCAGCACGTTCCGCCACGACAACCCGGAGGCCGTGAAGCGGAACAACTGGCGCCTGTGAAGCGTGCCTGTGCGGCTCGCGAGTCACCCGTGCCGGCCGGGGCGTCGTCGTGCGCGGGCGGCGCCTACGCTCCGAAGCGCCTGATCGTCACCTCGTTGCCGATGTCGATGGTCAGCAGGTCCTCGGGCCCCTGCAGCCGGCCTTCGTAACCCTTCCTGGTCTGCTCGAGAACGGCCGGGCTCGCATTGGCGTGCGAGTAGACGGCCAACCTGGGCTTGACGCGTGAGAACACGCCGGCGGCCTGTTCCGGCGTGGAGTGGTGGTCCACGATGGCCTTGATGGCAGCCTCCGGCGCGCCCTGCGCCCTCAGCGGCGCGACGTCGATCACGGAGTGGACCAGCACGTCGACACCGGCGGCGTGACGGACCAGGTTGTCCGAGGGGCGGGTGTCGCCCGAGAACACGACCGAGCGGCCCTTGAAATCCACGCGGTAGCCGAACACCGGCGCCACGGGGCCGTGGTCGACGAGGAATGCCGTCACCCGCAGGCCTCCGCGTTCGAGAACCGTCCCTTCCGTGACCTCGTGATCGATGACGGTGATGCCGTCGCCGGGAATCTTCTCGTCGACATCACGACGGATACGGATGTCGAACTGGAAGGCCCTGAGGAAGGCCTGCATCATGTCGCGCGTCCCGACCGGGCCCCAGACCTCCAGTGGCCGTGCGCGCCCGGTGGCCCATCCGGCAACGAGCAGGTCGGGCACCTGCACGACGTGGTCCGAGTGCAGATGCGTCAGGAACAGGCGGTCGACCGAGCCCATCGGCACCCCGAGCTGCGCCAGGCGGACCGTGGCCCCTCGTCCGCAATCAAACAGCAGGCGGTCGTCGCCAGCCTCGACCAGCGTGCTGATACCGAACTGGTCGAAGCGGGCCTGCGGGCCGCCCGCGGTGCCGAGCAGCACAACACGCAACGTGTCGGCGGGCGCCTTCTCGTACCGGGCGGCCCCGGGCGCGCGCGGGCCCTGCCCCCCGGCGTTGAGTGTCGTGGCCAACGCCGCCAGCGCGGCGATCAGGAAGAGTGCGGCGACGCTCGTCGCGCGGCGGAGCTGCATCGAATCAGCATACCGGAGCGGGGCAGCGCCGGCGCCAGGAGCCAGCAACGCCCCACACTCTCGCGACCCCGAGCTATGTGACCCGCAGGGTCATGACGTAGTGCGGCCCGACGGTGGGCACGTCAAACTCATCCCCCACCGTCTCGAAGCCGAGACGCGCGTAGAACGGCACCGCGTGCGTGCGCGCATTGCACCAGACACACCCGGCCCGCCGGCTCCGAAGATGAGCCAGACAACCTTCGACGAGCTGGCGGCCCACGCCCTGTCCCTGCGCACCGGGCAGCACGGCCATGCCGCGCAGTTGCCACACCGTGTCGTCGTCGACCCCGGGCAAGGGCTGGGGCGCAATGGACACAATCCCGATCAGGTCGCCGCGCTGAAAGGCGCCCAGGTGCAACGCGTCGGGGTGACTGTCGCACCCGAACACCAACTCCTCGACGCGCTGCTGCGGGCGCAGGACCTGCTGACGCAGCGGTCGCGTCTCGCCGGCGGTGATGGGCCGGATCTCCGTCTCGAGCATCTCGAAATCCGCGAAGTCGAACCCGGGAGCGACCGTGCAGCCGACCAGCGTGTACGCACCCTGCGGACGGGCCGCCTGCCAGCACCCCGCCGGGACGGTGAACACCGGGGCGGAGGACGGGCCGACGGGGCCGAGCGTCGTCTGCGAAAGGCTCGACAGATCGCCGGGCGCGATCGTCAGCTCCAGCGGGTCGCCCTCGTAGAAGTGCCACACCTCGTCCGAGGCGACGCGGTGCAGGCGCGAGGTCTGACCGGCGGTCAGCAGGAAGTAGATCGTGGTGAGGGCGCTGCGGCTGCCCCTGGCGTCCCCGGGCTGCACGGTCGACGCCGAGCGGAACACCTCGGCATACCAGCCGCCTTCCGGGTGCGGCTGGAGGCCCAGCGTGGCAATCAGTTCCTCGGCGCGGGACAGTGTCATCTGGGTGGGGCGCGGACGCGTCAGCGTACGTAGAAAGGGCCGGCGGTCAGCCGGCCCTCGGTGGTGCGGTTATTCCTGCGTCAACGGCCGCTGTGGAATCGACGGCACGATCGGGTTGAACTCCTTGCGCCCGCGCGGATCGGCCACGGCCGGCGCCGGCGGCTCAGCGGCCGGCGGCGCGGGTGCGTCGAGCGGCAGCCCAGCCACGATCCGGCGAACCTCATCCCCGTCCAGTGCTTCGCGCTGCAGCAGGGCGTCCGCCATGTCGAGGATGTGCTGCTTGTGCTCGGTGATCAGCGCCGTCGCACGCTCGTAGTTGGCGGTGACGATGCGCTTGACCTCCTGGTCGATGCGCTGCGCCGTCTCCTCGCTGTAGTCCTGATGCTGGGCGATCTCGCGGCCCAGGAAGATCTGCTCTTCCTTCTTGCCGAACGTAAGCGGCCCCATCGAGCTGCTCATGCCCCACTCGCAGACCATCTTCCGCGCCAGTTCCGTCGCGCGTTCGAGATCGTTGCTGGCACCCGTCGTGATGCTGCCGAGCGTCAGATCCTCCGCGATACGGCCGCCCATGAGGATCGCGATCTGATCCATCAGGTACTCGCGCGTGTAGTTGTGCTTCTCGTCGGTCGGCAGTTGCATCGTCAGGCCGAGCGCCATCCCGCGCGGGATGATCGTGACCTTGTGGATCGGGTCGGCGTGCGGCAGCGTGACGGTCAGCAGCGCGTGGCCCGCCTCGTGGATCGCGGTGATCTTCTTTTCGTTCTCGCTGATGATCATCGAGCGGCGCTCGGCGCCCATCAGGACCTTGTCCTTGGCGAACTCGAAGTCCGCCATCCGGACCGACTTCTGGTTGAACCGCGCGGCGTTGAGCGCCGCCTCGTTGACCAGGTTGGCGAGGTCCGCACCCGAGAAGCCGGCGGTGCCGCGCGCGATGACCGCCACGTCGACGTCGTCACCCACGGGGATCTTCTTCGTGTGCACGGCGAGGATGCCCTCGCGGCCCTTGACGTCCGGACGGTTCACGACGATACGGCGGTCGAAGCGGCCGGGCCGCAGCAACGCCGGGTCGAGCACGTCGGGCCGGTTCGTCGCCGCGACGAGAATCACGCCCTCGTTCGATTCGAAGCCGTCCATCTCGACGAGCAGCTGGTTCAGCGTCTGCTCACGCTCGTCGTGACCGCCGCCGAGGCCCGCGCCGCGATGCCGGCCGACCGCGTCGATTTCATCGATGAAGACGATGCAGGGCGCGTTCTTCTTACCCTGCTCGAACAGATCCCGGACGCGCGACGCGCCCACGCCGACGAACATCTCGACGAAGTCCGAGCCGCTGATCGAGAAGAACGGCACGTTCGCCTCGCCGGCGACGGCGCGCGCGAGCAGCGTCTTGCCCGTTCCGGGAGGGCCCATGAGGAGCACGCCCTTCGGGATGCGGCCGCCGAGCTTCTGGAACTTCTGCGGCTCGCGCAGGAACTCGATAATCTCCTGCAGCTCGTCCTTCGCTTCGTCCACGCCGGCCACGTCCTTGAACGTGACCTTCTTCTGCGCGCTGGAGGAGAGCTTCGCCTTGCTCTTGCCGAACGAGAGCGCCTTGTTGCCGCCGCTCTGCATCTGGCGCATGAAGAACACCCAGAAGCCGACCATCAGCAGGATGGGTGCCCACGAATAGAGGAGCGGGGCCCACGGGCTCGACGTGGGTTCGCGCGCGGAGAGCACCACGCCGTGGTCGATGAGCTTGTTGGCCAGACCTTCGTACTGCGCCGGCGCGTACGTGCGGAAGTTTTCCTCGCCCTTGGTGGCGTAGGTGATCTCGTTGCCGCTGATCGTGGCCTTGGACACCTGGCCCGAATCGACCTGCGACATGAAGACGCTGAAGTCGACGGACTTGTGTGTCGTCTGGAATCGTGTCGAGAAGTTCCACACGACCGCCCCGGCCAGCACCAGGACCATCCAGAACACGAGGCTCCGAAGTGTCGAATTCACGCCTGTTCTCCCTTGGGGGTGAAACGCAAGAGTATCACCCTGCCCTCTGCCGGCGGGGTGCGAAAGTCCTCGCTGATCCCGAGCCCCGGCACCCACACCACGTTGTCGCTCGAGTCCGTTACCACCGGGACGTTGTCACGTTCCCTGCGAGGGACCTTGGCATCAACGAACAAATCCTGCAGCTTCTTCCGGCCGGCCTTCAGCCGGATCGCGTCGCCCGGCTGCCGGCCACGCACCACGAACTGCCCGTCGGCAGGCACGGCGACCAGCGCGTCCACCTCGCCCGGCCGCCCCGGAGGCGCATCCGGCGCCGGCACGGCGCGAAGCTCGGCCGCGCCGTTCGACCACTGCACCGTTCCCGGCACCGTCAGCCGCACCGCCACCGCCATCGGCGTGTCCGGCTGCTTACCTAGTAAGACCAGGTTACTGCCAGAAAGTTCCCATCGGCCGCCCGGTGACTCCGCTGCGCGAAGGCGTCCCAGCGCCACGGCGTCGGCCTCGTACACGTGCTCCGTGCGGATCTGTGCACTTCCGGCAGCGCTGCGCATCGCCAGCAGCAGCACGCGGGTGCGCAGCGGCACGGGCAGCGCCGCGACAGCCGCGCGGTCAAGAACCACCCCTTCGGCCACCGCGTGCGACAACCGCGCGTGCTCCCCTGCCGCCAGGCCGTCCAGCCACTGACCGTCCTCTCCGGCCAGGACCGCCGAGCGGGCCAGGCCGTCGAGCGCAGCGTCTCCGAGCACCTCGGCCAGCACCGGAACCAGGCGATGCCGGACGCGGTTGCGCGGGTTGGCGAGGTCCGCGTTGGTTTCGTCCTCGACCCACGTCTCGCCGGCCTCGCGCAGATGGGCGCGCAGTTCCTCACGGGAAACGTCGAGGAGAGGCCGGATCACCGCACCCCGGACCGGATAGACGCCGCCCGAGCCGCTGAGCCCTGCCCCGCGCGCCAGTTTCATCAGCAGCGTTTCGACCTGGTCGTCCCGTGTGTGTCCCGTCGCCACGCGGTCCGCGCCGTGCCGCAGCGCCGCGGCCTCGAGCGCCGCGTAGCGAGCTGTTCGCGCGGCGTCCTCGATCGAGCGCCGCTCGAGCCGGGCGCTCGCCGGCACGTCCACTTCGGTCAGGTCGAAGGGATAGCCGAATCGCCCCGCGAGCTCGCGGCAGAAACTGGCGTCGCGATCCGCGGAGTCCCGGAGCCGGTGATGCACGTGCGCCACGGCCGCGATGATGGCGCCCGCGGCGGGCAGCAGGTCGTGAAGCAGCGTCAGCAGCGCGGTGGAATCGGACCCGCCGGACAGGGCGACCAGTACGCGCGTACCCGGCGGGCAGAGGTCATGCCGCTCAATCGTCCGCCGGACGCGCGTATGAAGGGCTGACACTGGCTTGCGATGAGCGAGCCCGCGGGGCCTGCGACGACGTCGCGGGCACCGAGGGCGAGTCGAATGGTGCCGGAGGGCGGACTCGAACCGCCGACCCCGCGCTTATGAGACGCGTGCTCTAACCGACTGAGCTACCCCGGCAGGAAACTCAGATGTTATCAGAGGCGCCGGTCCCCCAGAATCGGCTCAGGCCGAGGGCCGGCGTGGCAAAATCTCGCCCAGTGGCGTTCACCTCATTCGCGGTCGCGGCGGCTTCGGCGTTGTTCCTGGGCATGCTGGCCTGCTTCGAAGTGGGCCGGCAATTGGGAAGGCTCCGCATGAGCCGTGACGCCGACGGCCTCACGGTGGGATCCGGCCCGGTTGAGGCGGCTATTTTCGGCTTGCTGGGTCTGCTGCTCGCGTTCACGTTCTCCGGGGCCGCGTCGCGCTTCGAGGCTCGTCGCGCGCTGATCACGCAGGAAACAAACGCGATCGGAACGGCGTACCGGCGTCTGGACGTTCTGCCCCCCGACCTCCAGCCCGCCCTCCGCGACGCATTCCGTCGATACGTGGACGTCCGTGCCACGGTTTACCGCGACAAGAGCAACGATGCGCTGACGGCCCGCCGAATCTCGGAGTCCAGCGCACTTCAGGATCAGATCTGGGACGCAGCGAAGGCGGGCCTGCAGCGGACCGAGACGCCGGTGCAGGCGGAGGTGTTTCTGCTGACGGCGCTGAACGAGATGTTCGACATCACGACGGTCCGCACCGGCGCAACGATGGACCATCCTCCTGCGGTGGTCTTCTACCTTCTCGCGTGCCTCAGCCTGACGAGCGCGCTGCTGACCGGCTACGCGATGAGCAAGACGCTGCTGCGTAGTTGGTTCTACATGCTGCTTCTGGCGGTCACGCTGTCGGTCACGTTCTATGTGATTCTGGACCTGGAGTACCCGCGAGCCGGAGTGATTCGCGTGGACGAATCCGATCGCATGCTCCTGAACCTGCGCCAGTCGTTGCGCTGATGCCCTCCCCTGCCGGGGATCAGTAGCGATACAGATACTGGACCTTGGCGAAGACGGCCCGGTTCGTCCGCTGGTACTCGGCCGTTTCGAACAGGCGCGGGTTGAGCTGCGGTCCCTGCCGGTAGCGGTCGTCGTAGCCCACAAGCACTGCCGTCCCGGCGTTGACCCGGTAGGTGCCGAGCACGTTCAGGCCGTAGGTCTTGTTGAGCGTGTTGAACTCCGCGATGTTGCGAATGAGCAGCCGCGGCGTGAACTGGTAGGTCGACAGCGCGCGCACGATCTTCACGTCGAAGTCCGTCCGGTTCGCGCGGACATCGGTGAAGCGCGTGGTCTGCACCGTGACGAGCGACTGGAAGCGCGCCGTCGGCCGCAGCGTCACCGTGGCGTTGAAGACGACGGTCCGGCCGAGATAGGGCGTCGTGATGAACCGGATCTCGTCGCCGAAGCTGCTGTCCGCGCGGAGCAGGACCTTGCGGCTCGTCAGGATCGTGCCCGAGAAATTGACGCGCGTCTTCCAGAAGTCCACGTTGCGGTACCGCTCGAGGTTGCGGTCCACCGACGTGTTGAACGAGATGTTGCGCTGGAACTGCGTATTCCAGCTCACCTGCTTGCGGTCGTCGGTCTTGACACCCCGGTAGTCGTAGAAGAAGTCGTAGGCGGCGCCCGGGCCGGAGTTGACGATGTAGCGCTTCGGCCACCAGCGGTAGTTGATGCGGCCGACGGTCTGGTGCTGATCCACGCGCCGGATGAACGCGAGGTCGCTCCCGAAATCGGGGTGGATGTCGTTGTGGGCGCCGAAGTAGGTGAGGTTCCGTCCTTCCTTCCGGAAGTCCGCGTTGAACACCGGCGCCTTCCGGCGGCGGCCGTCCAGGCCGAGCCGGTCCGAGTAGACCACCTGGAAGCCCGTCCGGATGCTCGGCCCGATGGCGAACGCGCCGTCAATCATGCCGAGGCGGCTGTGGCTGCCGGCAAACTCGCGGTTGGTCACCATGAAGCCGACGTAGGACTGCCGGTAGACGTCGACCCGGGCGCGGGCCGCGAAGGCCTGCGAGACCTGCCCGAAGAGCGGGTCGGCCGGGTTGTCGACCTTGCCCGGCGCCTCGTCGTTGGCGGCCACGATGCCGATGAGCGTCCGTCCGACCTTGCCGGAGAGCTTCAGCCCGTACTGCGGGTCGAGGATGGTCCGCGTGTTGAGGAGCGTGCCCACCGGCCCCGGCACCTGGAAGATCTCCTGCCCCTCGAGGAAGAACGGCCTCAGCTCCGCGAACAGCAGCGGGAACCGCTGGTTGACCTCGATCTGCGGCTGGTCGGATTCGATCTGCGAGAAGTCCGGGTTGTAGGTGAAGTCGACGGTGAGGTTCGACGTCACACCGAACTTGAGGTTGATGCCCGCCTCCTGGACATCCTGCTTCCGATACTGGCCGGTCGTGGTGTTGAGCCGGCCGACCTGCACCGCCGTGACGGTCGGCATCACCTCGAAGTTGCGGCGCGTGGAGAGTCCCTTCATCCCCGTCAGCGTGCCCATCTGCGGCAGGAAGCCGAGCACCTTCAACGTGACCGGTGCCCACGTGTCCGTCTCGTTCAGCGCGCGGATCTCGCGGCTGACCTGGAAGCCCCAGTGATGCACCTCGTCCGAGCGGCGGGAGGGATACCGCAGGCTCCGGAGGGGAATCGCCATCTCGGCGGTCCAGCCGTCGTCGGTCAGCTCGCCGCCGCTGCGGAAGAGCGCGTTCCACGTCATGTCACCAGTCGACGCCTGCCCGCCCGAGACGCTCGCGCCGCCGAGCGTCCAGTCCGCCTGCACGCCGTAGGCGTTGACCGAGAACGCATACCCGCGCTGCTGGTCCTCGAACGGGTCGAAGAACACCGTCATCACGTCGTCGTTGGTCGTCTGGTCGCGATCCGAGCGGTTGGCCTGCATCCGCGAACGATCGGCGTAGTGGACGCGGAACCCGAAGTAGATCGTGTCCTTGTCGTAGGCAAGCAGGACTTCGGTCGCGTCCGACGGCGTGCCGCCGTCGGTCGGCCGCTGCTGGATGAACTTGTCGACGCGGGCGGCGCTCTTCCAGACGGCGTCGTCGAGCTTGCCGTCGATGACGGGCGCCGTGGCGGCCAACGTGGGCGCGACGCGCGGCCGTGCCGGCGCCTGCGCGAAGAGAGCCACCGGCAGCAGCAACACGAACGTGAGGGCCGCGGCGCGGCGGCAGGTGAACAGCATGGACACTCCGGTCGCGCCGGACAGCCGGGGCGGCGGCTCAGGATAGTCGAATCCGGCTCACCGGATCAGCATGGCGTCGCCGTAGCTGTAAAACCGGTACCGGCGTTTCACGGCTTCGCGGTACGCCCCGAGCACGCGCTCCCGGCCCGCCAGCGCGGAGACCAGCATCAGCAGCGACGACTTCGGCAGATGGAAGTTCGTGATGAGCCCCTGCACGACGCGGAAGCGGTGGCCCGGATGGATGAAGAGGCTCGTGCGGCCGTGACCGGGCATGACCCGGGCACCGTCGACCTCGAGCGACTCCAGCACGCGGGTCGTCGTCGTGCCGACCGCGATCACGCGCCGGCCGCTGCGGCGGGCCTCGGTGATCACCGCCGCTGTTTCCTCCGTGACCTCGAACGGCTCCGGGTCGACCGCGTGATCCTCCACGCGGTCCACGCGCACGGGCTTGAAGGTGCCGTAGCCGACGTGCAACGTCACGGTCACGGCCTGCACGCCGCGCGCGTTGAGCGCCGACAGGATGGCCGGCGTGAAGTGCAGACCGGCCGTCGGCGCGGCGATCGATCCGCGCGCACGTGCATAGACCGTCTGATAGCGCTCGCGGTCGCTCAGGGCGTCGTCACGCTGGATGTACGGGGGCAGCGGGATGTGTCCGATCGCGTCCACCGCCTCGTCGACGGAGCCGCCGTCAGGCCGCCAGAGCCGCACCGTGCGGCGGCCGTGAAAGTGATGGTCGAGGATCTCCCCCTCGATGACGACCGGGCCTGACTCGAACCGCACGTGCGCGCCCGGTTTCAGCTTCTGCCCCGGGTGCACCAGCGCGAGCCAGGTATCCGCGCCGGTCGACTCCAGCAGCAGGCACTCGACGGCTCCACCCGACGGCACGCGCTGGCCCAGCAGACGCGCGGGATAGACGCGTGTGTCGTTGACGACGAGGAGATCGCCGGGTTCGAGCAGCGACGGCAGGTCGGCGAACCGCGCATCCACCGGCGGCGAATCATCCATCGGCACGACGAGCAGGCGCGACCCGCCGCGCTCGGCGGGAGGGTCCTGCGCGATCAGTTCGTCAGGGAGATCGAAGTCGAAGTCGGCGACGTTCATCGGGCGGCACGCGGCGTTCCGGCCGGACGCCCCGCGCCGGGATGCTCAGCGTTCAGTGTACGCGGAGTTCGGCGGCGCGCTGCCGGCGCGCACGCCACTCGCCCGCCAGCAGCGCCCAGAGCGCCTGGTCGTGCACGTCGCCGCGGAGGCGCGTGGACTGGCGCAGGATGCCTTCCTGCACCGCGCCCAGCTTGGCGAGCACGCCGTTGCCCCGGCCGTTGCGCACGACGCAGCGCGCTTCGAGACGGTGCACGCCGACCGTATCGAACACGAAGTCGAGCAGGAGCGACGCCGCCTCAGGGAAGACGCCCGTGCCCCAGAAGGCGGCGCCGACCACGAAGCCCCACTCGGCAGTCTGGAACGTGGGGTCGAGCCGGCGCACCTGCACGACACCGACCGGAATGTCGAGCCCGCGCGGCACGACTGCCATCACGAGCGCGGCCCCCGCATGCGCCTCCGCTTCGAAGCGGTCGATGAATCGCTCGAACGCCGCGGCCGAGGACGGCGGCTCGGAGAGGAAGCGCGTCACGTCTTCGCCCGTCAGCACGGCGGCCAGCGCCGGTGCGTCCGAGCGGCGCAGCGGCCGCAGCTCGACAGACGCCCCGCGCAGTGTCGGCAACGCGTTCGTCCATGACCCGTGTGACGACGGAGCATGGCGTGCGTTGGCGTGACTGACGTGATCGCCGGTGACCTGCGGTGCGCTCATGATCATCCCTCCCAGGTGAGGACATCGTGGGAGGACGTCGTCGCCCACACGATGTTCGAGCCTGTTGCCCACACGATATTGGAACCGGTGGCCCACACGATGTTGCTGCCGGTCGCCCAGACGATGTTCTGGCCCGACGTGAGATTCGGACCCAGCCCGACGGCGGTGTCGAAGCCCGAAACGGCGGCCGGCTGCAGGCCCCACGCGTCGGACGTGCCGCGTACCAGCGTGTCTGTCGCCCAGACGATGTTGTTGCCAGTAGCCCAGACAATGTTCGACCCGGTCGCCCACACGATGTTGTTCGCGGTCGCCCAGACGATGTTCGATCCGGTGGCCCAGACGATGTTGCCGGCCGTCGCCCAGACGATGTTCCGGCTGGTCGCCCACACGATGTTCTGCGCGCGCGTGGCCGTCGCCCAGACGATGTTGGAGCCGGTGGCCCAGACGATGTTCTGCGACCACGGGATCTCGTCATCCCACGCCCGGAGCCGCACGTAGGCGGAATCCCCCGTGACGGCCCGGTCGCGCCAGAACACCTGCTTGCCCCACGCCGCCTGCTCGCCGAACAGTTCATCGAAGGGATTCGGCGGCTCGGGCAGGCGCAGCCAGTAGCGGTTCAGCCGGCGGTCGGGGTCGATGAGCTGCGCCAGGCGGACTGCGCCGGCCACGTTGAGCGACCCGGCGCCCTGTGTGAGCGCGTCGGCCTCCGGGAGCTGCTGCGCGGTGAACTGGAGCACGGCCTTCACCGTGTGCGCGGAGAGGTCCGGGTTGCCGTCCAGCATCAGCGCCGCGGCGCCGGCGACGACCGGCGCGGCCATGCTGGTGCCGTTCAGCCGGAAGTACCCCTGCTCGACCTCGAACTGCGGATACGACGAGAGCAGCGTGCTGCCGGCGGCCGCAAGGGAGACGACCGCCTGCCCCGGTGCGACGAGGTCGGGCTTCGCGAGCTGATCGAACGCCGTCGGCCCGTGAGAGCTGAAGCGCGCCACGGTGTCGTCAGAGCGGCGATCGGAGCCGTGCGTGTGCGCGGCGCCGACGGTGATCGCCGACGGCGCGTTGCCGGGCGACGTGATCGACTGATAGACGGCCTTCCCCGCCGCCGTGTCGAAGCCCATGTTGCCGGCCGATGCCACAACGACGATCCCCTTGCGGGACAGCCGCTCGACCATCGCGACGAGCGGGTCGTCCGCGGCGGCCTCATGCACCGGATGGCCGATGGACAGGTTGACGACACGGATCCGGTAGGCGGCTGCGTTGTCCTCGACCCAGTCGAGCGCGGCGAGCACCGTGCTCGTGCTGCCGGCTCCGTCGGCATCCAGCACTTTCAGCGCGACGATCTCGGCGCCCGGAGCCGCGCCGGTGTAGCGGCCGGCCGACACCGTGCCGGCGCCGGCGATGAGTCCCGCCACGTGCGTACCGTGGCCGTAGTCGTCGTAGGGCGCCGGCCGGCCGTTGACGAAGTCCACGAACGCCGCGATGCGCGCGGCCGGCAGGTCCGCGTGGGGCTGCACGCCGGAATCGAGCACCGCCACGCGGACGCCACCGCCATCGACGTGATACCGCTCACGCGCGGCCGCCGCGCCGCTGCCGTCGATCGAGACCGGCATGGGGGGTGCGCCCGCGACCTGCAGCGCCCGCATCGGCGCGTCGTACGACACGCCCGCCACGTCTCCGCTCTCGAGCAGAGCCCGGAGCGTGGCGCCGCTGGCGGTCAGGCCGACGCCCTCGATGCC
>CAYNUO010000022.1:24295-42904 GCA_964400405.1 uncultured Bifidobacteriaceae bacterium
CGAGCAGAGCCCGGAGCGTGGCGCCGCTGGCGGTCAGGCCGACGCCCTCGATGCCGCGATGCTGCCGCCGGACGGCCGCGCCGCGACCGGCCAGCATGCCGCGCCCGCGCGTCAGCGCCGCCGCGTCCCTGTAGCGGACGATGACCGGCAAGCTGCGCCCGTCGGCCGCGGCACGGCGGACGACTTCGTCCGAGTGCTGGGCGGCCGCCGGCTGGGCGGCCAGGGCCATCACCAGCACGGTGCCGAGCGCGGGAATGGCGGCAAGGCGTCTCCTCCGCCCGGAAGACGGAGCAACGCCACGGCCAGGCCCGCCGGCCTGCATCAGAACGCGCGTAAGTGACATGGACTCATCCCTTTATCGGCATCAGGAGCCGTGCCTTGACGACGAACACTCGGGCCGGCGTACGCAGAAACAGCGGCCCCCGTGCGGCGGAGATCGCTGTTTCTGCGCGCAAACGCCTGCTGAAGGGCTTATCGGCGGGAGGCGGGACGGGCCGGAGGGGGTGGGGCGCCCGGGCGGGCGCGAGGGTCTGGCGGAAGCCGGCTGACCGGCAGAGCTACATGAAGGCGGTCAGGTCCGTCCGGCCGCGGGTGGCCAGCAGGGGCTTCCACAGGTCGCCGAGCCGGTCGAATCGCTCGCGGACGTTGTCCAGCCGGAAGTCCTCGATCTCGACTCCGGCCGCCACTTCGTCCCACGTCACGGGCGTCGATACGGTGGCCAGCGGCTTCGGCCGGACGGAGTAGACGCTGGCCAGCGTGCGCCCCCAGGCGTTCTGGTTGTAGTCGACGAGCACGCGCCCCTTCGGCCGCGTGGCCAGACGGTAGGCCGTCGTCATCAGCGCCGGATGCCGCCGGGCGAGATCGTCGGCCAGCACCTTCGCCACGGTCCAGACGACCTTCTGGTCCGGCCCGCGCACGATCGGCACATACACGTGGACGCCGCGCGACCCGGTGGTCTTGGCCAGCGGCTTCATGCCGAGCGCGACCAGCGTCTCGCGCACGAGCAGCGCGCTCTGCCGCACCTGCGCGAACGGGACGCCCTCGCCCGGGTCGAGGTCGAAATGCAGATAGTCGGGCGCCGACGGGTCATCGGCTCGGCCGTACCACTGGTTCAGGTCGATGCAGCCGAGGTTGATCACCCAGAGCAGCGAGGGCAGGTCATCGATGACCGGGAAGTCGATCACGCCCTTCGACCCGTGGTCGATCGGGCAGGTGCGGATCCAGGCGGGCCGCGGAGACGGCGCGCGCTTCATGAAGAAGGGCTCGCCGGCCGCTCCGTCCGGGTAGCGCTTCATCACCATGGGCCGGTCCGCGATGTGCGGAAGCAGCAGCGGCGCGACGTCGGCGTAGTACTGGAGCAGGTCGCGCTTCGTCAGCCCGAGGTCCTGCCAGAACACCTTCCCGAGGTTGGTCAGCCGGACGTCACGCCCGGCCACGCGCACGGTGGCATCCCCGGGTCCCGCTGGAATGACCAGCCGCCGCGAGCCGCCGGGCACGGGTGATGGTCCCCTAGACAGTGCCCCAGCGCATCAGGACGGAGCCCACGGTGAAGCCGGCGCCGACCGACGCCAGCACCACCAGGTCCCCATGCTTGAGGCGTCCGGAGCGGACGGCGTCGTCGAGGGCCAGCGGGATCGTGCCGGCCGTCGTGTTGCCGTAGTCCTCGATGTTGATGATCACCTTCTCGGGCGCGATGCCGAGCTTCTCGGCGGCCGACGTGATGATCCGGCGGTTCGCCTGGTGCGAGACGAACAGGTCCACGTCCGCGGCCGTGAGGCCGTTCCGCTCGAGCAGCCGGCGGGCGGCCTCCTCGGTGTTGCGCACGGCGAACTTGAACACGGCCTGGCCGTCCTGCTTCACGTAATGGAGCTTCTGCGCGACGGTCTCGGCCGTGGTGCGCAGGACGCTGCCGCCGGCGGGCATCTGCAGCGCGTCACCGCCGGAGCCGTCCACGTAGTTCAGGAAGTCGAGGATGCCGATGCCCTCGTCGGGGCTGGCGCTGATCACCGCCGCGCCGGCGCCGTCGCCGAAGATGACGCACGTCGCGCGGTCCGTGTAGTCGATGATGCTCGACATCACATCCGCACCGATGACGAGCACGTGGTTCGCCGCACCGGACGCGACGAGCCCGGACGCCGTGGAGACGCCGTAGACGAACCCGGAGCAGGCGGCGCCGAGGTCGAAGCCCCACGCGCGCGTCGCGCCGATCTTCGCCTGCAGCCGGCACGCCGTGCTCGGGAAGATCGTGTCCGGCGTCGTGGTGCCGACGATGATGACGTCGATGTCCGCGGGTGTAAGCCCGGCACGCTCGATCGCGGCGAGCGACGCCTCCTTCGCGAGATCCGACGTGCCGACGCCGGGCTCCACGATGTGCCGCTGCCGGATGCCGGTGCGCTGGAGAATCCATTCGCTGGTCGTGTCGACCATCTGTTCGAGGTCGGCGTTGGTCAGCAGCTTCGGCGGCACGTAGGTCGCGAGGCTGGCGATACGGGCGCGGCGCACGGCGCGCGCGGGAGCAAGCGTTACCACAGACGGGTATCCCTTCCTGGAGCCGTCAGGCCGAAGTACTCGTAGGCCCGCGCGGTGGCCACGCGGCCACGCGGCGTGCGGTCGAGGAACCCGGCCTGAATCAGAAACGGCTCGTAGATGTCTTCGATGGCGTCTTTCTCTTCGTTGATGGCGGCCGCGATCGTATTGACGCCGACAGGGCCGCCGCCGAACTTCTCGATGATGGTCATCAGCAGCCGGCGGTCGACCTCGTCGAAGCCGTGGCTGTCGACCTCGAGCAGCTTCAGCGCGGCGTCGGCGACGGCTGCGGTGACGCGTCCGTCCGCCCGCACCTGTGCGTAGTCGCGGACGCGCCGCAGCAGACGGTTGGCGATACGCGGCGTGCCACGCGACCGCCGGGACAGCTCGCCGGCCGCATCGTCGTCCAGCTCGACGCCGAGAATCCGCGCCGAGCGGCGGACGATCTCGGTGAGGTCGGAGTTCTCGTAGAAATCGAGGCGGTGCGTGATGCCGAAACGCGCCCGCAGCGGCGCGCTGAGCAGGCCGGCCCGCGTCGTCGCGCCGATCAGCGTGAACTTCTGCAGCGGCACCTTCACCGAGCGGGCGCCGGGTCCCTGCCCGATCACGATGTCGAGCTCGTAGTCCTCCATCCCCGGGTAGAGGATCTCCTCGATCACCGGCGCCATCCGGTGGATCTCGTCGATGAAGAGCACTTCGTGCTCCTGGAGGTTGGTCAGCATCGCGGCCAGGTCGCCGGGCTTCTCGATCACGGGCCCCGACGTGGCGCGCACCGGCACGCCCATCTCGTTCCCGATCACGTAGGCCAGCGTGGTCTTGCCGAGTCCGGGCGGGCCGTAGAGGAGCACGTGATCGAGCGCCTCGCCGCGGCCGCGAGCGGCGGCGATGGAGACCTGGAGGTTCGTGCGGACGCGGTCCTGCCCGATGTAGTCGTCCAGCGTGCGCGGCCGGAGGCCGGCATCGTACTGGGCGTCATCGTCGACGGGGACGGCCTGCACGAGGCGCTCATTCATGGCAGCTGCCTACTTCATCAACTCGCGCAGGGCCGCGCGGAGGGCCTGCTCGAACGGTGCGTCCGGCGCGGCGCCGAGCACCGCGTCGAGCGCCTTGTCGGCAGCGGTTCGATGATAGCCGAGGTTCACGAGGGCCGAGAGGAGGTCGTCGCGCACGCGACCCGGGGCGCCTGCGGCCGGCTGGCTGGCGGCAGGCATCGTCACGCGATCGAGACGGTCCTTCAGCTCGAGCACGATCCGCTCGGCGGTCTTCTTCCCGACGCCGGGCACGCGCGTGAGGCGCGAGACGTCGCCGCGCTGCACGGCTCCGACCAGATCCGCCGGCTCGATGCCCGAGAGCACCGCGATCGCGAGCTTCGGGCCAATGCCACTGATCCCGATCAGGTGTTCGAAGACCTGCTGCTCGAGCACGGTGAGGAAGCCGAAGAGCTGCAGCACATCCTCGCGCACGTGCGTGTGGACGCGGAGCGCCACCTCGGCGCCCGGCTCGCCGACCTGGTAGAAGGTCGAGAGCGGCACGCGCAACTCGTAGCCGACACCGTGCGCGTCGACCAGAAGCCGCTCGGGAGCCTTCTCGAGCACGATGCCGCGGAGAAACCCGATCATGGTCAGCGCGCGGGGCGGTACTGCCGCCAGGATCGGGCCACGGGTTTCCCGGCCGTCTGCGCCGTATCGGAAGATGCCGCTCTGGAGGACGCGGTCCTGGGGGATGCCACCGATGCGACGCGCTGCGACCGGGGCGGGGTCGCCGGACGCGCGTGCACATGGCAGATCGCCACAGCGAGCGCGTCCGCGGCGTCGTGCGGCGTCGGCACGCGGTCGAGCCCGAGCAGGAGCTTGACCATCTGCTGCACCTGCGGCTTCTCCGCCCTGCCGTAGCCGACCACCGCGCGCTTCACCTCCGCGGGCGTGTATTCGGCGACGTCACACCCCGCCTGCACGGCGGCCAGCATGGCCACGCCGCGGGCGTGCCCGAGCTTGAGCGCGCTGCGGGCGTTCGATGCGTGAAACAGATTCTCGATGGCGACGGAGTCGGGCCGGCACTCGGCCAGGAGACGGGTCAACTCGGCGTGGATGCGGGCGAGACGGTCGGGAAAGGAGTCCGACGCCATCGCGCAGATGGCGCCGGAGAGGATCAGCTGGTGGCGGCGGCCGTCCGTCTCCACGCATCCGTAGCCGGTGCGCTCGGAGCCGGGGTCGATGCCGAACACCCTCACGCCAGGGAAGCCTCGATCTCCTTCTCTTCGATGTCGAAGTTGGCCCACACGTGCTGGACGTCGTCGTGGTCCTCGATGGCTTCCATCAGGCGAAGCATCTGCTGCGCGTCCTTGCCTTCGATCTTCACAGTGTTCTTCGGCAGCATCGCGATCTCGGCGTTGCCGATCTCGACGCCGAGCGCCTTGATGGCGTCGCGCACGGCTTCGAAGGCTTCCGGCGGCGTAACGATTTCCCACACGCTGCCGTCGTCGTTGACGTCCTCGGCACCGGCCTCAAGAGCCACGTTGAGGAGCTTCTCCTCGTCGACCTTGTCCTTCTCGATGAGCACGTGGCCCTTGCGCTGGAACATCCACGCCACGCTGTTCTCGGCGCCGAGGTTGCCGTTGTGCTTGCCGAGCAGGAAGCGGATCTCGCCGACGGTGCGGTTCTTGTTGTCGGTGAGCGACTCGATCATGAGGGCGACCCCGCCGGGGCCGTAGCCCTCGTACGTGATCTCCTCGTAGACGACGCCGGGCTCCTCGCCCGTGCCCCGGCGAATCGCGCGCTCGATGTTCTCGCGCGGCATGTTGTTCGCCTTGGCGTCGGCCACGATCGTGCGCAGCCGCGGATTCATGTTGACGTCACCGCCGCCGTTGCGGGCCGCGACGCTCAACTCCTTGATGATGCGCGTGAAGATCTTGCCGCGCTTGGCGTCAGCGGCGCCCTTCTTGTGCTTGATGGTGTGCCACTTGGAATGGCCGGACATGCGAGAACTCCAATGGTTTCAGTGAAATAGCGACCGCCGATTTTAGCATTTCCGGGCGAGCACGACCCACACTTCGGCACGGGGATCCCAGGGACCGCCCCGGTAGTCGCCGAGCAGCGCCGTGACCTCGAAGCCGGCCTTCTCGAGCCGCCGGGTCATCTGCGGGACGCTGAGCGTCCGGAACGTCAGCGAGAACCGGTGGATCCGGCTCGTCCGGCCCCGGCGCTCGGTGAAGGTCTGGTCGAAAATCGTCCGCTGCCGGGCCTTGTCCTGCCGGACGGTCTCGACGAGCGTGACCCGCGTGCCACCCTTCCGGCCCCGCCAGCCGTCGAGGCTGACCCGCTTCCGGTACTCCTCCCAGGAGGGCAGATCGGCCACCAGCTCCAGCCCAAATGTGCCGCCGGGCTGCAGCACGCCGTGGACGGCCTTGAGCGTGGCGGCGAGGTCGCGCTCCTGGAGCAGCGACTGCAGGACGCCGTAGGGCGCCATCACCATGGCCATCCCGCCCTGGCCCTTCGCACGGCGGCCGGACGGAGTCTTCGGGCCGAGCGGCAGGTGGCGGATGTCACCGCGGATCAGCGATACCGTCCCCGTCAGCTTCGCCCGGCGGAGACGGGCGCGGGCCCGGACGAGCATCGGTTCCGAGCGGTCGATCCCGATGAGCCGCACACCGGCGCGGCCGAGCGGGAGCGAGATGCGGCCCGTGCCGCACCCCAGCTCGAGTACGGGTCCGCCCGCCTGGACGGCGAGGTTGCGCCAGAAGGGGATGTCGCGCCGGCCCATGCTGCGCGCGTTCTCCCAGTCGTAGAAGGGGGCGTAGTCGTCCCAGCCGTGCCAGCCTTCGGCGGGCGGAGCGGCTGTCGTCGAGCGGGCGGCTGAACGGCGGGGAGTCGTGGGCACGGCGTGTCCCGAAGGCACTGGCGGCGTGGAGGACCGGGGCGGCTAGTCCGAAACCGCCCACTCGCCGGGCAAGATCGGCCGGGTCCGCGGGAGCCGGCCGAGGCGCGCCTGCTGCCCCATGAACACCAGGATGCCGACGAACACGGCGAGCTTGAACAGGTCGCCGGATCGGGTGTGCGGCACGACCTTCCACAGGAGCCAGAGCGTCGGCTGGGCCACGCAGACCGCCCACACCGAGCCGTAAAAGTACCGGCGCTCGTGTCCTTCGCCCTTCGTCGACGCCTTCACGCGCGGCAGCTGGCCGAACGCACCGAGCAGCCACATGGTTCCGGCGATCGGGAAATAGGCGACCTCGTACATCTGCTTGAGACGCCACTCGCCCGTGGCCACGGCCCAGACCAGGCCGGCGATATTCAGCACGGCGAAGGCCACCACCTCGCCCCACGCCGCGGTGTAGCAGATGCGGCGGTAGAGCGGGTTCGGCCGGTCCTCGGTGAACCGGATGATGTACGGGGCGGGCTCGCTGCCGGGGAGCTTCCCGAAGATGCCCGCGAGACCGGTGCCGACCAGCACGACGGCGAGCCACGTCAGCATCCGGGAGTCCACGCCGCGCTCGAACAGGTCGAAGGTCAGCGGGCCGGGCGCGATGAAGAACACGAAGATCCAGATCGGCCAGTGGTTGAAGCGGTAGTAGAGCTTGTTCCGGTGGCGGATCTTCCGCTCGGTGTCGAGCTCGATGTGCAGCGAGTGGGTGTCGACGGGAGGCGCGGGCACGAAGTGTCAGGATAACCCAGTCGGTCCGGGCGAGCGGGGGCCACGCGATTCGCACGAGAGCCGGGCACAGGGAGGGCAGGGGCGGGGGTTCACCCGCCCCTACCCTCCCTGCTCGTCCGGCCTATGGGGCGCTGACGATGAGTACCACCGCCGCCAGCGCAGCAACAACGCCGGCGGCCTGGATGCGGCCGATGCGTTCGCCGAGGACGGCGCGGGCCAGCACGACGGTGCTCGCGGGGTAGAGCGATGCCAGCGTGACGACGCTGGCCAGCGGGCCGCCGCGCGTGGCGAGGAGGTAGAGCGCATTGGCGATCATGTCGAGCACGCCGCCGGACACGATGAGCGCGCCCGTGGCAGCAGGCACGCGCCATGTCTGCCCGGCGAACAAGCATCCGGCGCCGAAGCAGATCACGGACGTGACGCGGGCGGCGACGAGCGGCCAGAGGCCGGCCGTGGGGCTCGTCTTCGCCAGCGCCAGGAAGAACGCGCCGACGAGGACGCCCGAGAGCAGCGCGATGCCGAGGCCCGGCGGGAGGCGTCCATCCGTGGCGCGCCCGCCGGATGCCCCGGGGTCCGGCGCCTGGCTGATCAGGACGATCGAGACGATCGCGAGCACGATCCCCGCCGAGGCCTGAAGGCCCGGGCGGTCGCCGCCGGCGATATCCCAGAGCACGGGCACCGCCACCGCGCAGACGGCCGTCGCCGGTGCCACGACCGACATCGTGCCGATCGCCAGGGCCCGGTACAGCAGCGCGACGCCACCGCCTCCGAACACGCCGGCCGCCATGCCCCAGAACACGTCGCCGCGCGACGGTACCGAGGCTGGCGCGAAGGCCATCAGGGCGAGCAGCACGGCCAGGCCCGCGAACTGGCCGAGCGCGACGACCAGGAGTGGCGATGCCCGACGCGTGGAGAGGCCGCCGAGAAAGTCGCCGCTGCCGTACAGCAGCGCCGAGGCGAGCGCCAGGGCGTACGCGGTCATGGCGTCGCGATGGCGTCGTCCGGGCGGCCTGACGGCGCGGTGCCACGTTCGAGCCGGCCGTCGCGCAGCGTCAGGGTCCGCGTGGCGCACGCGCGTGCGAAGTCGGTGTCATGTGTTGCGGCGACGAGCGTCCGGCCTTCCGCCGCCAGCTCCGTCAGCAGCGTTGCGAGCTCCGCCCGTCGAGCCCGATCGAGCGACGCGGTCGGCTCGTCGAGCAGCAGCAGCGGCGGGTCGACGGCAAGGGCGCGGGCGATCGCCACGCGCTGCGCCTCGCCTCCGGACAGCTCGTGCGGCCATGCGTGCGCCCGGTGGCCGACGCCCAGGCGTTCCAACAGGGCCTGCGCACGGCCGTTCGCCGACGCCCTGGACACACCACGGGCCTGCACCAGCGCGAGCGCGACGTTGTCGAGCGCACGCAGGTTGGCGAACAGATGGTGGAACTGGAAGACCACGCCCACCTGACGGTACAGCGCGCGCTGCGTGGATCCCGCGGGGCGCGGTCCGTGGGCCAGCTGGACGGCGCCCACCGTGATGGTCCCTGTGGCGAACGCATCGAGACCGGCAATCGCACGCAGCAATGTGGTCTTTCCCGACCCGGACTCCCCCGTCAGCGCAACGAGCTCTCCGCGGTCCACGGACGCCGACGCCCCGGTGAGTACCGGCCGACCGTCGCGGACGAGGCCGACGTTGTCGAGCGTGAGCACGGACGCGGCTGTCATGCGTGGCTCCAGCGGCGCTCCAGCCGTCGCGCCAGATGCGCGAGGGGCAGGGACAGCGCGAGATACATGGCCCCGCACACCAGGCCCGGCACGACCCAGCTCCCGATGTCCGACGCGAAGATGCTGGTAGCTTTGGTCAGCTCGACGACGGTGATGACCGATACGAGCGAGCTGTCCTTGAGCAGCGCGATGAAGTCGTTCGTCATCGGCGCGAGGGCGAGGCGGAGCGCCTGGGGCCCGCGCACGAACCGGAGCGTCTGCGCATCGGAGAGGCCCAGCGCCCGCGCGGCGTCGAGCTGACCTGGCGGCACCGCCAGCAGTGCCCCGCGGTAGATCTCGCTCTCGTAGGCGGCGTAGTTGAGGGCGAGCCCGATGAGCGCGGCGAGAAAGGCCGGCAGGCGGACGACCTCAGCAAGACCGAAGTAGATGACGAAGAGCTGCAGCAGAAGCGGCGTGCCACGCACGACCTCGACGTAGACGCCCAACGCGGCGCGCAGTGGAGCGGCGCCGTACACGCGGCCCGTCGCGATGAGCGCCCCCAGCGCGACCGCGCACAGCATCGCGAGGCACGAGAGCGCCAGCGTGATGAGCGCCGCGCGGAACAGGCGCGGCAGGTACATACCGAGAGCCGCGACCGTGCCGGGGGCCTGATGCGCCGGGGTGGCCGACGCCGGCGCCACGCCGCCGGATGCGACGCCGGGATCGGTCTGACGGGCATAGAGGGCGGCGACGCCTGGCGTCCACATGCCGTAGCGCTCGAAGATGCGCTGCAGCGTGCCGTCGCGCATCGCGGCGCGGAGGATGCCGTTCACGCGATCCCGCAGTTCGGCCTGCTCCGGAGCGAACCCGCCCACGTAGTGACCGCTCGCGAGACGAGCGGGCTGATTCACGAGGCCCGGCGCGCGGGCCACCGCGCGCTCAGCGAGCACCTGGTCGAGCACGACCGCGTCGACGCGACCCAGTGCCAGGTCTTCGTAGGGATGGACATCGTCCTCATAGAGGACCGGGACGACGCCGTGGGTGGCCTCGGCTGCGCGCAGCACGTCCGCCGCCAGGGTGGCGCCAAGAGTGGCGACGCGCCGGCCCTTCAGGTCGCCGAGCGTGCGAAACCTCGCGGCGTCGGCTGACCGGACGGTCAGCCGCTCCTCGAACTCGTAGTACGGAACCGTCAGCGCGAGGCGCGAACGGCGGGACGGCAGGTCCTCGATGCCGCTCAGGATGATGTCGAAGTCGCCGCGGAGGACGGCGGCGTCGAGCGTCGTGAATCCGCTCTGGATGAAGCGGGGCGTGCGGCCGAGCTCCCGCGCAATCAGCGCCGCGATGTCGGCTTCAAAACCCACGACGCGCGTGGCATCACGGGGGTCCGCCGAGACGAATGGCGCGCCGCCCTCGGCGTCGCCGCCCCAGCGCAGTTCCTCTGCGCTCTGCGCGTGCGCAGCGCTACCGGCCAGCAGCGTGGCGGTCGCGAGCACCGCGCGGGCGATCGCGCGTGGGTGTGAACGGCGGAGCGGGTTCGTAGGCGGACTCTCTTCTGCGTGAAGCGGCGCGCGCGCCGGACAGTCTCTCGTCGGACAGTGTTTCGCCGGGTATTCTGCCATGGCGACCGCGGGTACACTCGACGCCATGCTGCGGCGTCTTCTGGTGGCCGTCGTCGTGCTCGTACTGCTCGCGGCCGGCGCGGCCTATGCGTGGCTGTCGTCGGACCAGGTCCGTGTGACGCTGGAGACACAGGCATCGGCGACCCTCGGGATGCCGGTCCGCATCGGCGCCGCGCGGGCGACGCTCTTCCCGCGAGCGGGTCTGGTTCTCTCGGACGTACAAGTGGGGACGCCGGCGTTCCTGACGCTCGCACGCGTCTCCGTGTCGAGCGAGCTGCTCCCGCTGCTCTCGCGGCGCGTCGAAGGTGCGGAGGTCCGCATCGCCGACACGCTGTTGACGCTGCCCTTGCCGGCCGCGTTGCCGCTGCCCGGCTCAGGCCTGTCCGGCAGCTCGACGGCTGCAGCTGGCGGCACGGCCTCGCTGATCTCGGTGCACACGATCGGGCTGGACCGCGTGAAGGTCCGCAGTCTCGGACGCACCGTGGAGATCTCGGCGGCGGCCGGCCTCGAGGGCGACCGCCTCGCGCTCTCGGCGTTCACCGCGACCGCCGGGCGGACCTCGCTCAGCGCCACCGGGCTTGTGACGCTCGGCGACGCGGCAAGCGCGACGCTCAACGCGACCGCCACGCAGCTTGACCTCGACGATCTGCTCGCGCTGGTGCACGCCTTCGGTCTGGACGGCGGCTCGTCGCCTGGCAACAAGGGTCCGGCAGGTTCGCTCGTGCTGAAACTCAGCACGCCTGTGGTGCGCGTGGCGGGGCTGGAGGCGTCGGGGCTGACGGCGGACGTGCGGACCAGCGGCAGGCAGCTGGCGATCGACCCGCTGGCGATGACGCTGTTCGACGGCGGCGTGAAGGGTTCAATGCGACTCACGATCGGGAACCGCGTCTCCGGGCAGGTGCGGGTTGCAGTGACGCGGCTCGACGCCGCGAGGCTCGCCGAGTGGGGTGGCGCGAAGGACACGTTGAGCGGGCGTCTGAGCGGCTCCGGGTCGTTCTCCGGCACCGGCGCGGATCTGGCGACTCTGCTCGGCACCGCCCGGGGCACGGGTCAAGTGGAGATCATCGACGGTGCGCTGCCGGGGCTCGAGTTTCCACGGGAGGCGCTGATCTCGCTGGGCCGCCCGGCGGACCAGGCGCCGCCGCCGAACGGCGGGCGGTTTGACCGGATCGCGGCGCCGTTCACGGTCGGCGAGGGCCGCCTGGCCAGCGACGCACTCTCGCTGACGTCGCGTGACGTCAACGTGGCCGCAGCCGGGTCACTGGCACTGTCGGCGCAGACTCTCGACGTCAGGGGCGCGGCCACGCTGTCCGCGGCGTTGACCGCAATGGCGGGGCCCGCGCTGGCGCGAGCGGCCGGGGGCGGAACGCAGATCGTGCTGCCGGCGACGGTCACGGGCACGCTGGCGACGCCGAGAATCCGGCTGGACGCGGGAGCGCTGATCAAGCAGGGCCTGAGGAACGAGGCGGAAGCGGCGAAGAGGAAGCTCAAGGAACGCGTACTCGACAAGCTCCCGCCCTTGCGCGATCTCACGCGGCCGAAGCCCACCGGCACGTTCTGACGGCGGGCCGGGCCACCGTCCCCAGATACCCAGCCGTGCGGAGCGCGCGGTCCGTTCTGCGGCACGCAGTTCGCTCAGACGCCGCATCTGCCGGCGCGCGCTCACCAGTGCCAGGCCGCTCCTCAACATCTCGGCGTTCGCGAACAGGCCGTCATCCCTGAAGACGTAGGCGAGACGGCGTCCGTAGGCGTCGGTCGGCGGGCCGTCCTGCTCGAGGCGGACATAGCGTCCGGTCAGCAGTGACACCAGGCGGTCGCGGGCTTCGGCGGCAAACGGCGCGGGAGTGTCGAACCCAAAGCCCAGCTCCGGTGCGTTGATGCCGAGGAGTCTGACCCTCCCGGCGTGGCCGAGATCGATCGTGTCGCCGTCGAGGACTCGCCGCACGGGGAGGTGATCCGCGCCGGAGGCGCCGGGCGGGGCGATGGCTAGAGACGCGACGAGGAGGAGGCAGCGTGGTGCGCAGCGCATCCACGACAGTCAGCAAGGACTGGACCCGCGGGAGCATGGCGCGGTTCTCCCGCATGCCGCCCGGCCTGCGCACAGGGCGGGCGTTTTCCGCCGCCCGTTCCATGCCGGTGGACGCAGGATGTGCGCGCGGGCGCGCGTCAGTTGGCCTGGATCAGGAGCGGGAGTCCGGTGATATCGGGTCGCGGACGTGCCCGTCGCCGGAGCGGGACCGCCGTTGGGGCGGATGTGCAGCGGCCGGTGCTGATGTATCCGATCGCCTCGGCCAGTGAGGACTCGCGAGCGTCGCCGAGCTGGTGATCCAGATCGTCGGCTGCCGTGCAGGTCGGCGCGAGCCCCTGGTAGTAATCACCTTCGCCGCGAGCGTTGCGGATGGAGAAGGAGACGGGCGCGAGCATCTTGTCGCAGAACGGGATGGCGTACTGCCCGACGGGCTTGCCGTAGGTGCGGTCACCGACGATCTCGACGGGGATGAATGGCCGCAGACCGTTGACGATCAACTCACTGGCGGACGCCGATGAACCGGTCGCGATCACGATGAGCCGGTCGAGTCCGAGCGCGTTCGCGTGTGCGCCGATCCGGATGTCCTCGTCGCGGAAGGCGTTTCGCGGATTGTGCGCGTACGTGCCGAGCAGCTGACCCGTGGTGCGCGCGCCGCCGATCAGGCCGGCGAGATGCTGCGCGACCGTCACCATGCCGCCGCCGTTGTAGCGGAGGTCCAGGATGAGCTCGTTCGCCCCCTGCGCCTGGAGCGATGTGAAGGCCTCGTCGAGCGCGGCGAACGAGGGCTGCACGAAGTTGCGGAAGAAGAGATAACCGACAGTTCTCGAGCCCACCTGAAAGACGCGAGTGTGTGAAACGGTCGGGATCGTGACGGCGCGTTTGACCAGACGGGCAGATTGCCGGACTCCGTCCCTCGTGAAGCTGATATCGCGGGCGACACCCTCCGTTGACGGTCCGAAGACCCCGCCGATCAACCCGGCCGCGATGAACTCGGCGATGCCCCGGCCGTCGACGGCCACGATGCGGTCACCACGGAGGAGACCTGCGTCCTCGGCGGGGCTTCCGGGAAAGACCTGGGAGACGCGAATCGCCGTGGCTTCGAGTGAGGATGAGAATCCGAATCCGATGAACTGGCTGTCGGAGTAGAAGGCCTCGCTGGCCGCGCGGCTCTCGATGTAGCTGTAGTGGCTGTCGAGTGGCTGATATCGAACCGCCGCGAGATACGCCTCTGGAGAGCTGAAGGTCGTCGGGTCCACGTCAGGGACAGACTCGCTCCAGAGATAGAGGTCCGTCATGACGTTCCGGACGAAGAGATTCTGGAGCGGAACGGGACACGCGGACTGCGCGTGAGCAGAGGCAGCCGGCACGGCGAGCCACACGGCAAACAGGCACCAGCAGCCCGCGCGGAGACGGCCGACACAGCCCATGGCGCCAATTCTAGGCCAGGCTGACCTGGCTGGCCGGAGAGTCCTGCAGATCCTGCGCAAGACCGTGAAGCCGTCAGCCGCCGCCGACGCGACAGCGGACGCCGTACAAAACAAAAGCCCGCCTCACGAATGAGACGGGCTTCAAAAATACTCCCGGCAGCGACCTACTCTCCCACGCACCTACGCACGCAGTACCATCGGCGAAAACAGGCTTAACTTCCGTGTTCGGAATGGGAACGGGTGTGACTCTGTCTCTATGACCACCGGGAAACTTGGTTGCCTGGGGTCCGTCAGTGTGGAGCGCGGCTAGCAGCCACGCCTCATCGCACGTACGGTCGTCCCAGACTATCTTTTCAAATTGTTAAAGAGCGTTTAACAACCGAATACCCTGCAAACGGTAGCCCTTCACGAACCACATCGCACTGCGTCCGACATGGTGTTCGGAACGAAGAGAAATTATGGTCAAGCCTCACGGTTCATTAGTACCAGTTAGCTGAACGCATCACTGCGCTTCCACACCTGGCCTATCAACCTGGTAGTCTACCAGGAACCTTTAGGAGCCTTATGGCTCGGGAGATCTCATCTCGTGGAGGGTTTCACGCTTAGATGCCTTCAGCGTTTCTCCCTTCCGGACGTAGCTACTCGGCACTGCCGTTGGCACGACAACCGATACACTAGAGGTCCGTCCAACCCGGTCCTCTCGTACTAAGGTCAGCCCCACTCAAATCTCCTGCGCCCATCACAGATAGAGACCGAACTGTCTCGCGACGTTCTAAACCCAGCTCACGTACCGCTTTAACCGGCGAACAGCCGGACCCTTGGAACCTGCTACAGCTCCAGGATGCGATGAGCCGACATCGAGGTGCCAAACCTGAGCGTCGATGTGAACTCTTGGCTCAGATCAGCCTGTTATCCCCGGCGTACCTTTTATCCGTTGAGCGATGGCCCTTCCATGCGGAACCACCGGATCACTAAGACCTGGTTTCCCACCTGCTCGACTTGTAAGTCTCGCAGTCAAGCTCGCTTTTGCCTTTGCACTCTAAGGCTGATTTCCAAACAGCCTGAGCGAACCTTCGTGCGCCTCCGTTACTCTTTAGGAGGCGACCGCCCCAGTCAAACTACCCACCTAGCAGTGTCCCTGATCTGGATAACAGAACGAGGTTAGAACGCCGAAGCAGTAAGGGTGGTATCTCACCGTTGGCTCCCCCGAGACCGAAATCCCGGGTTCAAAGCCTCCCACCTATCCTGCGCATACTGCGTCAGCATTCACTACTAGGATGTAGTAAAGGTGCACGGGGTCTTTTCGTCTTGTGACGGGCAACCGGCGTCTTCACCGGTACCACAAATTCGCAGTGCCCCTCGTTGAGACAGCGCTCAGATCGTTACGCCATTCGTGCAGGTCGGAACTTACCCGACAAGGAATTTCGCTACCTTAGGACCGTTATAGTTACGGCCGCCGTTTACCGGGGCTTCAGCTCGAAGCGTCGCCTTGCGGCTAACCTCTCCCTTTAACCTTCCGGCACCGGGCAGGCGTCAGACCCTATACGTCGTGTTCGACTTCGCAGAGCCCTGTGTTTTTAGTAAACAGTCGCTTGGGCCTCTTAACTGCAACTCCTTCCCGCTTCGCGCCGCGTGGACGCTAACGGTAATGGAGCACCCCTTCTCCCGAAGTTACGGGGCAATTTTGCCGAGTTCCTAAACGAGTGTTCTCACTTGCGCCTGAGGATTTTCTCCTCGCCTACCTGTGTCGGTTTGCGGTACGGGTACCCATCCCACTCCTTAGAGGCTTTTCTCGGCAGCGTGGCGTCACCAGCTTTATGAGTCTTACGACTCTCGCTTCGGGTCCTCAGATTAACGATGCACCGGATTTACCTGGCACACCTACCTACGACCCTCAACCCGGATATCCAATACCGGGCCTGGCTAGCCTCCTGCGTCCCCCCATCGTGATAACGTGGAATAGGTAGTTCCGGAATATTAACCGGATGTGCATCCGCTACGCCTTTCGGCCTCGCGTTAGCTCCCGACTAACCCTGAGCGGACGAACCTACCTCAGGAAACCTTAGGCTTACGGCGGGGAAGATTCTCACTTCCCTTATCGCTACTTATGCCGGCAGGGTCACTTCTCTCCACTCCACCAGTCCTTACGATCTGGCTTCACTGCTGAGAGAACGCTCTTCTACCAATATGGAGTCCCGCAGGACTCCGTCTATTTTACGGCTTCGGTGGTGTGCTTGAGCCCCGTTATATTGTCGGCCCAGAGCCGCTTGACCAGTGAGCTATTACGCTTTCTTTAAAGGGTGGCTGCTTCTAAGCCAACCTCCTGGTTGTCTAAGCGTCTCCAGATCCTTTACCACTTAGCACACACTTTGGGACCTTAGCCGGTAATCTGGGCTGTTTCCCTTTCGACGATGAAGCTTAGCCCCCACCGTCTCACTCCCGGGATACGTGTCGTTGGCATTCGCAGTTTGATTGGATTCAGTAAGCTGGTAAGCCCCTTAGTCCATTCAGTTCTCTACCACCAACGCCGACCTCCCGAGGCTGCTCCTAAAAGCATTTCGAAGAGAACGGGCAATCACGAAGTTTGATTAGCCTTTCACCCCTACCCTCAGCTCATCCAAGCTGTTTTCAACCAACACTGGTTCGGACCTCCATACGGTGTTACCCGTACTTCATCCTGGCCAAGGGTAGATCACCTCGCTTCGCGTCTAATCCCAGCGACTGAACGCCCATTTCGGACTCGCTTTCGCTGCGGCTCGCTTACGCTTAACCTTGCCACTGAGATTAACTAGCCGGCTCATTATGCAAAAGGCACGCGGTCAGGCATTCCGGACCGAAGTCCGGCATAGCCCTCCCACTGCTTGTAGGCATACGGTTTCAGGAACTGTTTCACTCCCCTCACAGGGGTGCTTTTCACCTTTCCCTCACGGTACTGGTTCACTATCGGTCGCTAGAGAGTATTTAGCCTTACGAGATGGTCCTCGTAGATTCCCACGGGATTTCACGTGTCCCGCGGTACTCAGGGTACCCGTCGGAGCCAATGGGATGTCGCCTACGGGGCTGTCACCCTCTATGGCAGGCCTTTCCAGGCCTTTCGACTATCCAATTGGTTTGTAACTCCGTGTGACGGGCCCTACAACCCCACCGTGCATGCACGATGGTTTGGGCTATTCCGCGTTCGCTCGCCGCTACTAGCGGAATCACTGTTGTTTTCTTCTCCTGGAGGTACTGAGATGGTTCACTTCCCTCCGTTGCCTTCCATGGCCTATGTATTCAGCCATGGATACTCCGGTATTAACCAGAGTGGGTTTCCCCATTCGGGAATCCCCGGGTCAAAGCCTGTTTGCGGCTCACCGGGGCTTTTCGCAGCTAACCACGCCCTTCATCGACTTCTAGCGCCAAGGCATTCACCGTACGCCCTTAGTAGCTTGACCACAAGTTCGAACTCACGACGGACACCAGGAGCCCGAAGGCCCTGAGATCTGCCGTGACTTCTCTCTTCATACACTGCGCCTCTCCGGACGAATCCAGAGAGATTTGTGGTTCGAAAAAGAACTACCGTTTGCAGGATATTCAGTTGTCAAAGAGTTCCAGCAAAAATTGGCCGAAGCCATCTTGCCGACCAGCGAAACGCCGTTAAGGCGTCTTGCCAGAAACTGTGGTGGAGAATACCGGGCTCGAACCGGTGACCTCCTGGTTGCAAACCAGGCGCTCTCCCAGCTGAGCTAATTCCCCGATTAGTTGTGTGGTGTGACAGCGGGTGGACGGTGAGATCGAAGAGGAGGGAATCCGCAACGACGCGCACCGCGCACTACTTATCTACCAACAAGCAACTCCTTAGGGTCTTTTGAAGCGCCCCAATGGCACCTCAGAAGTGGTGGGCCTGACTAGATTCGAACTAGTGACCCCACGCTTATCAAGCGTGTGCTCTAACCAGCTGAGCTACAGGCCCTCTCAAGCCCGCTCTCCACTGGGACGACTCCGCGTCGCGGAATCATCCCTGGAACTTGTCAAAGAACCGAGACTGCTAGCCTTACGGCTATCGGTCCGATTCCTTCAAAACTAGATAGGCGTGCAGCCTAACAACACCATCGTCTCCGCAGAACAAGACTTCTTAGGGTCTTGAGCCTGCTTCGAACGTGCCAGATCGATCTTCAGATTCTGCTTCAACCCTTGCGGGTATCAGCAAGACTCTAGAAAGGAGGTGATCCAGCCACAGGTTCTCCTACAGCTACCTTGTTACGACTTCACCCCAATCACCGACCATACCTTAGACACCTGCCTCCCTTGCGGGTTGGCGCAGCGGCTTCTAGTACAGCCGGCTTTCGTGATGTGACGGGCGGTGTGTACAAGGCCCGGGAACGTATTCACCGCGGCGTGCTGATCCGCGATTACTAGCGATTCCAACTTCATGCAGGCGAGTTGCAGCCTACAATCCGAACTGAGACCAGCTTTATCCGATTAGCTCACCCTCGCGAGTTTGCAACGGTTTGTACTGGCCATTGTAGCACGTGTGTGGCCCCAGACATAAAGGCCATGCTGACTTGACGTCATCCCCACCTTCCTCCGGTTTGTCACCGGCAGTCTCTTCAGAGTGCCCAGCTTAACCTGATGGCAACAGAAGACAAGGGTTGCGCTCGTTGCGGGACTTAACCCAACATCTCACGACACGAGCTGA
>CAYNUO010000023.1:0-40908 GCA_964400405.1 uncultured Bifidobacteriaceae bacterium
CCGGCGCGGTCGGCTCAGATGAGGTCGCGAGTCGGGACTCGCCGGCAGGGGCGAGCACAGCGGAAACGCGCCACGGAGCGCGACTGGTTGTACACGAGCCGGGTGCACTTCACAGGCGCGCACGGAGCGCGAGTAGCGCGTTTCCGCTGTGCTCGTCCCTGACGGCTCAAGCGCGTTGTCGGCGAGCGATCTCGAGAACGGCGTCGGCGGCGCGGGCGCTGGCGCCGGGCTGGCCGAGCTTGGCCCGGACGTGGGCCAAATCGGCGCTCACCTTCTGGCGGAGGCCGGGCGTCGTGAAGTACCGGACGGCCTCCTCGGCGACGCGGGCGGGGGTGCATTCGCCCTGGATCAGCTCGGGCACGATGCGCCGGCCGGCGATCAGGTTCGGCATGGCGTACATGTCCACGAGCGCGAACGGCTTCGCCATCGCGTAGGTGGCGGCCGAGAGCTTGTAGACGACGACCATCGGCTTCTGGTGGAGCGCGGTCTGCGTGGTCGCGGTGCCGGAGGCGGTGATCACGACGTCGCTCGCGGCGATCACGTCGTCGGTGCGTCCGCGCACGAGCACCGGCCGTCCGGTGCCACCGCACTCGAAGGGCGCGAACGCGGCATCGTCGATACCGGGCGCGGCCGCCACGATGAACTGCGCCCGCGCGAGTTCCCGCCAGATGAGCGGCATGGCTTTGCTGAGCACGGGCACCATACGACGGAGCTCGTTGTGCCGGCTGCCGGGCAGCAGGGCGAACGTCGGCCAGGTCGGGTGCAGACCGAGGCTCTGGAGAAACGCCTCGCGCGTCTGGGTGGGCCGCGCGGTTTCCACCATCGGGTGCCCGACGAACCGCGCATCCACGCCGGCGTTGGCGTAGAGATGCTCCTCGAACGGGAAGATCACGAGGATGCGGTCCACCAGCGCCTGCATCGTCTTCATGCGGCTCGCGCGCCAGGCCCAGAGCTGCGGGCTGATGTAGTAGACGACGGGAATCCCGAGCGCCTTGATCGCCTTCATCAGCCGGAAGTTGAAGTCCGGAAAGTCGACGGCCACGAAGACGTCCGGCCGATTGGCCGCGGCGTCCGCCGTGAGCTTCTTGACCAGCGAGAGCGCGCGGGGCACCACGCTGACGGCTTCGGTCAGACCGGTCACGGAGATGCCGGTGTACTCGGCCACCAGGTGCGCGCCGGCCTCACGGAGTTTCGGGCCGCCCATGCCGCGCACTTCGGTGCCGGGCGCGCGGGCCAGCAGCGC
This sequence comes from uncultured Bifidobacteriaceae bacterium, assembly GCA_964400405.1. GTDB lineage: Bacteria > Acidobacteriota > Vicinamibacteria > Vicinamibacterales > UBA2999 > CANKJK01. The sequence goes on from CAYNUO010000023.1 coordinate 1,244, forward strand.
GCGCGTCAGGTCGGCGGCGTACAGGTCGCCGGACGGCTCGCCGCAGCTGATCATCACGCGCAGCGGACGCCCCGGCGAAGCCAGGCCTGATCCACCCGCGAGGGCGGCTCCGTATGTCATGCGTCGACGTTACCTGCGCGGCTTGTCAAACCGCGAAGGGTCCACGGGTGTGTTGACGGTGACGCGCGTGAACTGGCTGCCGGCCGCCAGCCGGCCGTTCTGCCAGAGTTCCGACGTGAACGGGATCTGGATGCCGTCGACCGCGCGATAGTCGGAGAAGCGCTCCTCCATGCGCGCGGCCCGACCGTCCGGACCGGTCATCGAGTAGCTGAGGCGCGCGATCTGCGCCTTCTGGTCCAGCCACACGCGGATAACCTTCGCCGGGTCGCGGTCGCCGATCTCCAGGACCTTGAACACGAGGCCGTCTGCACCCTCTTCCGGCCGGAGCCGCACGGTGGCGGTACCGTCCGCGGCGGCGATGAGCAGCGTGACCAGATCCCGGCGCAGGCTGTCCGCGAAACCGTCGCTCATGCCGGCCGGCACGTCGTGCACGCCGGACGGGTCACGCACCCAGGCGGTGCCGTTGTTGAACACCTGGGCGATCTCGGCATCTCCGACCCGGCCATCCACGCGCATGCGCCCCGGGTAGGCGATCGTGCTCGTGCTGGTGGACGACACGGGCCCCTGCGGCGTCTGGAACGTCGTCGCGGCGTCGGCCACCAGTGTCTTCACGGCCTTGAGTGCCGCCAGGCCGCCCTTGGCCGTCACTGCGCGGTCGACAAGGTCCCGCGCCTGCGCGTCCGCGCCGCCGACGGCGCTCTGCGGCATGTACGCCACCACACGCCCGGTCTGTGCGCCCACCCGCAGAGCCACGGCCCCGCCCGCAGGCGGGAGCGCCGCCCGCGGCTCCTTCTGCAGCGACGCCGACGTCAGGTCGAGCTGCCCGAACGGAATCAGTTCGTACTGCGAGATACCGGCGGCCTTGAGCTGCGGCAGGAACGCCTTGGCGTCCCCGACCAGCACGATCGACAGACGGTCGGGGTGAATGTATTGCTTCGCGACGCGCTGGATGTCGTCCGGCGTCACGGACTGCACACGCTGCGCGAACGTGCCCACGTCGGTCAACGGCAGCTCGTGGAAGAGCGTATAGACGACCTGCGTCGCGATCGCGTCGGGCACCTCGATGGTCAGCGGGAAGGCGCCGGCCAGGTAGGCCTGGGCGTCACCCAGCTCGCGCTCACCGACCCGATCGCGCTGGATCTTCGTGTACTCCTCGATGATGAGCTTCAGCGCTTCGCCGGTCGTGCTCGTCTTCGTGTTGGTCTCAGCCACGAAGCTGCCCGAGAGCTTGCTCGTGTCGAAGCTCGCCTCGGCGCCGTAGGTCAGGCCACGCTCCGACCGCAGAACACGATGCAGCCGGTTCGCGCCCTCACCGCCGAGGATCCGGATGGCGAGGTCCATCGGCAGGTAGTCCGCGTGCTTGCGCGGAATGCCGATCTGCCCCACCCGCACCTCCGTCTGCACGGCGTCCGGCATGTCGACGACGACCACCCGCCGCGTCGGCGGCGGAGGCTCGGGCAAGGTCAGCTCCGGAAGGGCCACGCGCGGCCACGCACCGAACACACGCTCCGCTGCCGCCTTCGCTTCCTCGCGCGTCACGTCGCCGACCACGGCGAGGAGCATGTTGTTCGGCACGAACCACGTCTTGTGGAATGCCTGCAGGTCCTCCCGCGTGATGCGCGCGATGGACTCCGCGGTGCCGTTGTTCGGCAGGCCGTAGGGATGGAAGCCGAAGACGAGCCGGTCGAAGACCGACCCGGCCACGTAGCCAGCGTCGGTACGGCTGACCTGGATGCTCGACAGGGCCTGCTGCTTCTGCCGCTCGATCTCCTCCTGCGCGAAGACGGGATTCCGGACCACGTCGCCGATCAGCTCCATCGCCAGGCCGAAGGAATCCTTCATCACGACGGCGTTGATGAACGTCTGGTCGTTGCCCGACCCGGTGCCGAGCGCGCCGCCGATGTAGTCGATCTGATCGGCGATCTGCGCCGCGGATTTCGTGGTGGTGCCCTGGTCGAGGAGTGCGGCGGCGATCGCCGCGAGTCCGGGCTTGCCGGCCGGGTTATGGACGGCACCCGCCCGCACGAGGAGCCGGACGCTGACCGCCGGCTGCTCGTGGTGCGACACCGTGACCAGCTGCATGCCGTTGGCGAGCGTCGAGATGTCGTACGGCGGAAACTTCGCCTCGCGCATCGAGAGCGGGCGCGGCGGGTTTTCCGACGGCCAGTCCTGCACCTGCCCGCAGACCTCGGCGGCCAGCGCGAAGGCGAACAGACCGAACGCGAGGAGACGGAGCCCCTTGAGGCGACCCGTCATCGGCCACCTCCGCTCTTCGTCGTGATCGTGAGCACGGTGCGATTCTCCGGCCTGAAGTAGGTGCGGGCGACGCGCTGTACATCCGCCAGCGTGATGTTCTGGAAGATCTCGAACTCGCCGTCCGTGGTCGTGATGTCGCTGTGGATCACGGCGCCGTGCGCCAGGTGGAGCGCCTTCTCCTGAATCGACTCGCGCCCGATGATGTAGTCGCGCGCGAACTGGTTCTTGGCCCGCTGCAGTTCCCGCGGCGTGATCGGCTCGTCTTTCAGCTTCTCGATCTCGGCGATGAGCGCCTTCTCCACCTCGGCCGGCGTGTGGCCGGGCTGCACGATCGCGACGGCGTAGAACAGGCTCGGGTCCTCTTCGATGTTGCCGCTGGCAAACGCCGACGCGGCGATCTGCTTGTCGTAGACGAGCGACTTCGTCACGCGGGAGCTCTGCCCGTCGGAGAGCACCTTGCCGACGATGTGCAGCGGATAGGAATCCGGGTGCCCGTCGTACGTGATGTGGTACGCCACCACGACCGCCGGCAACGGCCAGCTTTCCTCGAGCGTGATGCGCCGCTCCTTCGTCTGCGGTGGTTCCCTCGGGATGTCGCGCGGGACGGGCTTTGCCGCCTTCGGCACGCGGCCGAAGTACTTCGTGATGAGCTGCAGCGTCAGCGCCGGGTCGAAGTCGCCGACGACGGTCAGCGTCGCGTTCTCCGGCACGTAGTACGTGTCGTGGAACTCGCGGACGTCGGCCACGGAGGCCGCTTCCAGGTCCGCCATGCTGCCGATCGTCGGGTGCTTGTAGGGGTGCGCCGTGAAGGCGTGGTCGTAGATGATCTCGGTGAGGCGGCCGTACGGCTGGTTCTCGATCCGCATCCGCCGCTCTTCCTTCACGACTTCCCGCTCGCGCTTGAAGGCGTCCTCGTCGACGCGAAGCGTCGCCATGCGGTCGGCTTCCATCCAGAGCGACAGCGGCAGATAGTGCTGCGGCAGCGTCTGCCAGAACACGGTCGTGTCCTCGGTCGTGTAGGCGTTGCTCTGCCCACCGATGCTCGCGATGATCGACGTGTGCGCCTCGGGCTCGATGTTCCTCGAGCCCTTGAACATCATGTGCTCGAACAGGTGCGCGAACCCGGTGCGGCCCGGCCGCTCGTTCTTGGAGCCCACGTGGTACCAGACCGAGACGTGGACGATGGGCGTCGAGTGATCCTCCGACAGAATGACCCGGAGGCCGTTCGGCAGCACCGACGCCTGATATTGCAGCTTCGGCGGACGTACGGCGGCCTCGATCGTCGACCGCCAGGTCCACGTGAGGCCGGCGGTGAGCGCAAGAGTCAGCGCGACGAGCAGTCGGGTCCGCATGGGGGGATTATCGCAGCCGAATGACCGCGCGCGTGGTTATCGGCTGCGCAGCCGGAAACCGGCCGCAAACCAGCTCCGCCCGCCGAGGGCGAGCAGGTCCGGGTCAATGCGCCGTTCGCCCGCCAGATACAGTTCGACCTCTCCGCCGGCGCCGCTGAAGCGCACCCCGCCTTCCGTGCGCGCCTCGGTCTGGGTACCCCGGTTGCCGGTGCCGTCCACACCGACGATGCGCACGCGGTTGTTGGACATGAAGCCGACCCGCGGACGCCACTGCCAGGTCAGGTTGGCACGGCCCTCTGTTTCATTGCGATAGTCCACGAACGACTTGGCGATCACGTCCCGGAAATCGCCCTGCAGCGTGATCCCGACCGGCCCGCGGACAAATGTCCGCTTCGCCCGGACGCCCCACGTGTTCCAGTCCACGGCCTGGCGCTTGGCGCGGTCCGAGAGGTGCCTCGACAGATGATGGAACACGGCGGAAAGCTCGACGCCCCGTACCTGCTGCGACACCGACCCGTCGATCTGGTAGTTGCCCTGCTCGGGGTCGAAGCGGCGGAAGTCGTTACCGAGCACCACTTCGTAGTTCGTCAGGAAGGTCGCCCGGCCGCCGTGGGCCCACGACGCGAGGTCCACATCGCCGTGAAAGTCCGCGCGCCACTTGTAGTGCACCGAGTCCGTGCTGAGATGCTCGGCACCCATGAAGAAACGCGTGGACGGAAAGAACTCGACCTTCGACTGGGCCATGGCAGGTGCGACGAGTCCGAGACAGGCGACGCCCGCCAGAACAGCGTCTTTCAGAGAAGTGCGACGAATCACGAAGGCTCCTTGATCAGAAGGGATGCGAGCCGGGCCTCGAGCGCATCGAGCCGGCGTTTGAGCGCGGGAAGGTTGCGGAGCAGGACGGACGCCCGCCGCCACTGCGAGACCGGGATGCCGGGATAGCCGGCGAGGTGCGCGCCCGGCTCCACGTCCTTGGACACGACGGTCCCGCCCGACAGGCGCGCGTTGCGCCCGATCGTGACATGGTCGGTCACGCCGACGCGGCCGCCCGCGACCACACCGTCCTCGATCTGGACGCTGCCGGCGAGGCCGACCTGCGCGGCGAGCACGACGTTGCGGCCGATCCGCGAGCCGTGGGCCACCTGCACGAGGTTGTCGATCTTGGTGCCGGCACCGATCCGCGTCTCGCCAAGTGGCGGGCGGTCGACGGTCGTGTTGGCGCCGATTTCGACGTCGTCCTCGATCACGACGGCCGCCGTCTGCGGGATCTTCTCGTAGGCGCCGTCCGGCCGGCGCACGTAGCCGAAACCGTCCGCGCCGAGCACGGCCCCGTCGTGCAGCAGCACGCGATCGCCGATGCGGACGCGGTCGCGCACCGAGACCTGCGCATGGAGCACGCACCCGGCGCCGATCTCGACGTCGTCGCCGACGGTCACGTTCGGGTAGATCCGCGTGCCGTCGCCGATCCGGACGCGCTCGCCGATCACCGCGCAGGCGCCGATGGAGACGCCGGCGCCGAGCACGGCCGAGGGCGCCACGACCGCCGCGGGATGCACGCCGGGCACGGCGGTGGATGCGGGTGCCAGCGCGGCCAGCGCGCGGGCGAAGGCGAGATAGGGCTGCGGGGACCGAAGCGCCGCGCACGGCGGAGCGGGCGACTCGAGGGGCACGATGACGGCGCCGGCCCGCGTTCCCGCCAGCGCATCGAGGTAACGGCCGCCGGCGCAAAGCGCCACGTCAGCCGGCGTCGCGTCCTCGAGCGCCGCCACGCCGGTGATCTCGACGTCCGATCCTCCCTCGAGCCGGCAGTCGAGCCGCGCAGCGAGATCGCTGAGTCGCATGGATGTGGAGTCCGTCGCCGACGATATCACGCGCGTCGGAGGCGGATGCGCTCGATGAACGCGGGCAGATCGCGCAGGTCGAGCCGCTCGGCGATGCTGATGAGCCGGTCGCGTCGCGCCTCCGGCGTCAGCAGCAGCGCGTGGCCGATCTCCTCGAGCTCGGGGCTCGCCCGCATGCTCCAGCGCACGCGCGAGAGCCCCTGCGAGGCGCCGCGCATCGACAGCCAGTGGCCGACCATCCGGAAGGCGAAGTAGTAGGCGACGAGATTCGGGCCGGGAAGCACCGCCAGCACGCCGCCGGCGGCGAACAGGATGCCGTGAGCCACCGCCCAGCGCCCGTGCCAGCGGCGGTCGTGGGTCAGCGCGTGACGCACGGTGCCCATCGCGGACTCCGGAGAGACGTTCGCCGGGTGCACCAGCACGGCGGCTTCGATGTGGCGCAGGCTCCAGTGCAGCTGCTGTTCGGCCACACGCTCCGCCACCCAGGCTGTCAGCCGGTCGCGCGTACGGGCCCACCAGCCCGCCGGCTCCTGCCACCGTCCCTCGCGCTTGGCCCGCTCACGGTCCGCCGCGGCCAGCAGCATCTCGGCGAAGGCCTGCCGCGCACGCGCCAGCACGCCCGACTGCGGCGCATCCGCATCGGCGGCCGGGCTGGCCTCGGCGTGCTCGCTGTAGAGCTCGTACCGCGCCGGCCCCACCGGCACGAGAAAGATGTCCATCCGGAACGCTTACTGACGCTTCCGCTGCGGCGGCTGCGGTGGCGGCACGGCGGGAGCCGCCGGCTTGCCCGCCGCTTCCCATGCGCCGGTCAGCATGGCGGCCGTCGCGGCGATGGCTTCGTTGAGCCGGCGCTCGAGGATCGGCTTCGTCTCGGCCAGGAACACGTCGAAGTACCGGTCGTCGTAGACGTCCGTCTTCCCCAGCGCCTTGAGGTCCGCGGCGAGGATCGGCTTCGTCAGCGTCGTGCCTTCGATGAGCGTGTCGAAGATGAAGTCGCGCGGCTTTGCAATGGGCGCGATGGGCTTCGGGGCGATGGTGAGCTTCGCGCGGTACCGGTCGAAGAGCTCGGACTCGAACCGTGCGTGTATACCTCGCTGGTTCGTCGCCTGGCCGTCGTAGCTGATCACGGCGTGGAACGGCTGATGCGCATCGCCCACGTAGTGGCACATGGCCGCCGAGAGCAGCACGATGTCGAAGGCCGTGCCCCGGTGCGGCCGCTTCCCGTACGCCTCGAACGCGCGCTGGAGATTGCCGTAGTACTCCTCCACGCGCCACGGCAGCATGCCGTTCTCGACGATCTTCGCCTTGCCGAACTTCGCGACGGCAGCGGTGTAATCGCGCGGCAGACCCTTGAAGGGATAGGGGCCATAGCCCTCCCAGTCGATGTCGACGAAGTGATTCGGCGGCTCCTCATTGAAGCCGGCGGTACGCCAGGTGTCGGGATCGACGGCGCGCTCCACGACCGGCGCGCGGTGCTTCTCGAAGAACGGACGCAGCGCGTCGGGCAGGAGCGCGATGGCGCGGTCCATGATGAACTGGTGCGCGTCGTGTCCCCAGGCGGCCGCCGGTGCGGGCCGCGCCACGAGCAGCAGGGCCACCGTCGCCGCTACGGAGCAGCGGAGCAGAACCTGAACGCGCGAACGGCTGCGGGACTGGCGCATGTCGTCATTATCCGCGCACACCCGTGAAATCGAAACGACGCTAGGGCACGGGCACGTCGGCGGTCCCGGCGCCACGCAGACGCCCGAAGCGGACGTCCGTCAGCAGCACCGAGCGTCCCCCCGGACCTTCGAGCAGTTCGAAGAGGGGAAAACGGGACCAGACCAGGATCCCGCGCACCTCCGGGTCGGCCAGTACAGTCCGCATGGCCGGGTGATCGCGTGGCAGGCTGTCGACGCGCCCATCGAGCGTCAGTGTGCCGGTCAGCACCGAGAAGCGGCCGGTATCGTAGCCGTCGCCCCGATCGACGATGACCTGCTTGTGGAATGGCGTCCCGAACCACGGCCCCACCATCAGCGCCTGCGGAGGACGGCCCTCGCGGACCGTCCACGCCTCGAGGACGCTGGCACGGGCGGAGCGGGCGATGGGCACCAGCGCGGCGATGTAGATGGCCGCGAGCGCGAGACCGGCGACCGCCGGGCGGCCCATCCCACGCCGACGCGCCAGCCACCAGCCACCGCCGAGGAACAGGTAGAGCCACGGGTCCACGATGAAGACCGTGTCACCGTAGAACCACTGCCCCGACCACGGCATCAGCAGCCGTACGCCGTAGTTGTTCAGGAAGTCCATCCCCACGTGCAGCAGCACGCCCACATACGAGAACAGCAGCAGCCACCCCGCGTGGGCGGGCGGCTCGTCCGCACGCCGCGGCCGGCGGCGATCCCACGCCAGCATCACCAGCATCAGCAGGATCGGCAGCAGGGCCTGGGCGGCGACGCCGTGCGTCCAGCCCCGGCGAAACGAGACGGGCATGACGGGCGTGAGGAACACCAGGACGTCGAGATCAGGCAGGTTGGAGGCGATTGCCAGCGTCAGCGTGCCGAACCGGGTCCGGCGCTTGAGGCCGGTTTCGCCGATGGCCGCGCCGACGAGCGTGTGACAGAGGTTGTCCATGGGTTCCTATCGTGCCGCATTGGCGGCGGCGAGCACCGCCGCCACCGCGTCGCGTCCGCTCAGGCCGTCGAAGGCGATCGCCACATCCGGCGTCAGTCCCTCCACCTCGTTGACGCCGTCGCGCGTATAGCGCGCGCAGTTCGGCGGCCGGACCACGAGGCCGATGTGGGCCAGCGTGTAGGGCGCGCCGCCGTCAACGTAGCCGCACCCCGCGCCCGCCGTGCGCTCCCCCACCAGCCGGGCTACGCCGCTCTCCCGCAGGCGGACGATGAAGTCCTCAGTCGCCGACCCGCTCGCGCGGTTCGCCACGATGACGACCGGACCGGTCCAACCACCGAGGCCATCCAGAATCAGCGGCTCCAGCGGCGGCAGGACCGGACACACGGTCGCGCCGCGCCAGATGGCCGCGCGGTCGCAGGCGGGCGCTGCCAGCACCGGGCGCTGCCGCACCAGGGGTCCGGCGGTGAAGAGCCGCGCGGCCTGCTCCGCCCATTCGGTCCCGCCACCGTTTCCGGTGACGTCGACGACCACGGTGGTCACGCCCGTATCGGCAAATGCCGCGAGCGTGCCACGCAGCTTGTGCTGCAGCGCGCCGCGGACGCGCAACTGCGTGTCGCGCGCGTCGGTTCCGGCCCCGACGTCGTCGCAGACCGAGCGATAGCCGTCCTCGCCGAAGTGGCCGATGCGGACCACGCCGACCGCCGCCAGCCGCCCGGCCGGGAACGGCGCTCCGGCGTACGGCTGCCACCCCGGCGCGTCGTCGAAGGGCACCAGGAACGACACGTCGCGACGTTCGTACCCGAGGCCCTTGCAGGTCGGCGCGCCACCCGCGCTGGCGGACGCCACCGCGCCCACCGGCTGCGGCCAGCTCGCGCGCAGGTGCGGATCGTTGAAAGCGGCCACGAAGGCACGGATGGCAGACTGCGCCTGCGCGCGGATCCACGCCGACGCCAGACGGGCCCGGGTGTCGCGGTCGAGGGACGGCAGGTCGACGTGCCGATGCGCGACCATCCAGTCGAGGTTCGCGTAGTGGGCAGCCAGATGCCGCTCGAGCCCGGCGAACTCGTCGAGCGCCCGCGTCCGGTCGACGGGGAGCAACAGGGTGCCACCGGCATAGAGCGCCACCACCGCGGCCACGCCGACGCCCCCCAGCACTATCCGTCGCCACATGCGGCCGATTATGCGGCGGAACCCCGCGCCGCGCCGGCTCCGCAACGAAGGGGCGCCGGGCTGATACGATCGGCCCGCATGTCTTCACTTGGAATCGCCGAGGTCGAGCGCATCGCGGCGCTCGCCCGCCTCGACCTTACGGACGACGAGAAGCAGCTCTTCGCGAAGCAGCTCACCAGCATCCTCACCTACGCCGAGCAGGTACAGCGGATCGACACGAGCGGCATCGCCGCCACGGCGCACGTGCACCCGGACCAGCGCGTCGAGCGCGAGGATGTGCCCACGCCGTCGCTGCCGGTGGCCGCCGCGCTGGCGAACGCCCCTGACGCCGACCCCGACGCGGGGCTCTTCAAGGTGCCGCGGGTGATCGGATGAGCACGGTGCCCGAAACCGCCCGCGCCATCCGCGACGCCGTCGCCGGTGGCCACGTCACCGCCGTCGAGGTGTGCCGCGCGCACCTGGACCGCATCGCCGCGGCGAACCCTGCGCTCAACGCCTTCAATACGATCTCCGCCGAGCACGCGCTGGCCGCGGCGGCAGCCGTCGACGCCGCCCGTGCCGCGGGCAAGCCCCTCGGCCCGCTGGCTGGCGTGCCCGTCGCGCTCAAGGACAACCTCTGCACGACAGGGATCCGGACCACCGCGTCGTCAAAGATCCTCGACCGCTTCGTCCCGCCGTACGACGCCACGGTCACGACACGCCTTGCCGCCGCGGGCGCGGTCGTCGTCGGCAAGACGAACTGCGATGAGTTCGCGATGGGCTCGTCGAATGAAAACTCCGCCTATGGCCCGGTGAAGAATCCGTGGGCCACCGACCGGACGCCGGGCGGCTCCAGCGGTGGTTCGGCGGCGGCGGTGGCGGCAGGGCTCGCACCCGTCGCCCTCGGCTCGGACACTGGCGGCTCCATCCGCCAGCCGGCGTCCTTCTGCGGGATCGTGGGCCTCAAGCCGACCTACGGCCGCGTGTCGCGCTACGGCCTGCTCGCGTTCGCGTCGTCGCTCGACCAGATCGGCCCGATGACGCGCACCGCCGGGGATGCCGCGTTGACGATGAACGTCATCGCCGGCCACGACCCGGCGGATGCGACGTCGTCCGCGGAAGCGGCGCCGGACTTCACGGCCGCGCTCACCGGGAACGTGAAGGGGCTGCGCGTCGGCGTGCCGCGCGCGTTCGTCTCGAGCGGCGTGGACGCGCCCGTGCTCGCGGCCTTCGACGCCGCGCTGGCCGTGCTGCGCGAGGCCGGCGCCACGCTCGTGGACGTCGACCTGCCGAACGCCCCCCACGGCATCCCGGTCTACTACCTGGTCTGCACGGCCGAGGCCAGCTCCAACCTCGCCCGCTACGACGGCGTCCGCTTCGGCCACCGCGCCGCGCTGACGGCGAACGACACGCTGCAGACGATGTACGACCGCTCGCGTGACGAGGGGTTCGGCCCGGAAGTGAAGCGCCGCATCATGCTCGGCACCTACGTGCTGAGCGCGGGCTACTACGACGCCTACTACCTGAAGGCCCAGCAGGTGCGGACGCTGCTGCGCCGCGACTACGATGACGCCTTCCGCGCCGCCGACGTCATTGCGATGCCGACGAGCCCGACGCCGCCCTTCAAGCTGGGCGAGAAGACGGACGACCCGCTGCAGATGTATCTGACCGACATCTTCACGGTGAGCGCGAACCTTGTAGGGCTGCCGGCCGTCAGCATTCCGTGCGGCTTCGATGCCGGACAGCTGCCGATCGGGCTGCAATTGACGGGACGGATGTTCGACGAGGCCACGCTGCTCCGCGCGGCGGACGCCTACGAGCGCGTCACGAACTGGCCGACGCGCGCGCCGGCCTGACGGCGTTCTCGCCGGCGGGAGCGTCCTACTTGAACGCGCCCTGCAGCGCGTCGAACGTCGTCTGGTCGAACTCCCCCACCTTGTAGGGGGTGATGGCGACGTAGCCGTTCTGCACCGCCCAGGTATCCGTTCCCTCGGCCCCGGTCGCGCCGGCTTCGAGCAGGACGTCCCAGTAGTAGGGCTTCCTGGTCCGGGGACTGACGCGCGCGTCGAAGGTCTCACGGACGCCCTGCTGGTTTCCCTGCGTCGTCATGCGGAAGCCCTTGTAGGTGGCCATCGTGCCTGCCGGCACGTTGACACCGAGGAAGACACCCGTGGGCAGGCCTCGCGCCTTGACCGTCCGCGCAACGCGGAGGGTAGCCTCGGCCGCGCCACGGTAGGAGGCCGCATCGGTCGCGGCCCTCACCACCAGCGCCGAGGCGATCGCCGGAATTCCAAGCGCGGCCGCCTCCCGCGCCGCGGCAACCGTGCCAGAGATGTAGGACGTGAGGCCCGTGTTGACGCCGTTGTTCACGCCGGACACCACCAGGTCCGGTCGCGCCGTGACGATGGTTGTGAGCGCGAGGCGCGTGGCTGTAGCCGGAGTCGCCGTGAGGCCGATCGCCGTCATGCCGTTCGGCAGCGTGACGTCGATCCGGTGGATGGGGTCGGCGGTCGTCAGCGCCGTGCCCTTCGCGCTCTGGTTCTCGGCCGGCGCGACGATCTGCACGTCGCCCAGCGCCCGCAGGGCTTCGGCCATCGCCTGCAGCCCTGGCGCGGCCACACCGTCGTCGTTGGTGAGCAGGATGCGATAGGGCGTCTGGGCGCCGGGCCACGCGGCTGCGAGCCCAAGCCACACCACCACGAGCGCAAGCCGAAGCCTCATGGCGCTAGCGTAGCGCACAGAGCTGTGGCACTGCGCTGCTGGTCCGGCGGGCCACCCGCTGTAGGCTATAGCGCGTGCGCTATGTCTCCTTTCGCGTCGGTGGCCGGACCAGTTACGGCCTGCAACGGAACTCCGCCATCGTGGACCTCGGTGCGCGCATCGGCGGCATCCTGCCGGACCTGCGCAGCTACCTGACGGCGCTCGCCCACGGGTTCCAGCCGCCGGCGTTCCCCGACCTGCTGGAGGACTACGCCGTGGCGGACGTCCAGCACCTGCCCGTCGTGCAGCCCGGCAAGGTCCTCTGCACCGGAATCAACTACGTCGCGCACCGGGACGAGACGGGCCGCGCGGCCGTGCCGTATCCGACGATCTTCGGTCGCTTCGCGGACACGCTGACCGGCCACGAGGCGCCGATCCTCCGGCCGCAGGTGTCGAGCCACCTGGACTTCGAGGGCGAGCTCGCGGTCATCATCGGCCGTCCGGCGTGGCGCGTCCCGCGCGAGAAGGCGTACGAGGTGATCGCCGGTTACGCGTGCTTCAACGACGCGTCGATCCGCGACTGGCAGCGCCACGCGAGCCAGTTCCTGCCGGGCAAGAACTTCCCGGACACCGCGCCGTTCGGGCCCGCGCTGGTGACGCCGGACGAGGTCGGCCCGCTGGACGGCCTCGGCATCGAGACGCGCCTCAACGGCGCCGTGATGCAGTCGGCCCGGCTGGGCGACATGATCTTTCCGCCCGACGCGCTCATCGCCTACATCACCAGCTTCACGCGGCTCGAGCCGGGCGACGTGATCGCCACGGGCACGCCCGGCGGCGTCGGCTTCACACGCGAGCCCCCGATCTTCATGAAGCCGGGCGACGTCATCGAAGTCACGATCGACCGGGTCGGGCACCTGCGGAACACGGTCGAGGACGAGCCCGCCACCGAACGCTGACGGTCGGCGAAACAGAGAGGCTCCGCGCTGCCAGGCCGCGGGCGACAGGACCCGCGGTCCCAGCAGCGGTCGCCGTCCGGTCCGCCGTCACGAGCCCGCCGGACGCCCGACATCAGCGGCGGAGTCTGACCGAAGAATCCGCCTGAATCCGCCTGGCGAGGCTCTTGCCTCCTCGCCCGCGTGCCTCTACACGTTGCCGCACGAACCCTGCGCTGGCTCGCCTCCGGCGGGACGACCAGCGACGGCCGCCGGGACCGCGTCACCAGCGCCTCGCTGCTGGCGGTTGCCGCCACCGTGCTTGTCGCCGCGGCCTTTGCGATCTGGAGCTTCCGCCAACCCGGCCGGGACGCCGGCATGCTCTATACCGAACTGGCCCTGCTCGCCGTGCTCGCGCTCAGCCAGTTCCTCGCCCTGTTCGCCATCCGGCAGCGCCAGAAGCTGGCCGTGCTGGACGAGCTGCGCGCGGCCAAGGCCACGGCTGAGGAAGGGGCCCAGGCCAAGGCGCGGTTCCTCGCGAACATGAGCCACGAGATCCGGACGCCGCTGAACGCCGTCATCGGCATGAGCGCCCTGCTCGCCGACACGGCGCTCACGCAGGAACAGCGCGACTACACGGAGACGATCAAGAACTCGGGCGAGGCGCTGCTCGCGGTGATCAACGACATCCTCGACTACTCGAAGATCGAGGCCGGCCGCGTCGACATCGAGAGCGCGCCGTTCGACGTGCGGGAGGTGGTGTCACAGTCCGTCGACATCGTCGCGCAGGCAGCCGGCGCGAAAGGACTCGAGTTGATGTGGGAGGCGGAGGCCGACGTGCCGGCGGCCATCACCGGCGACCTCACGCGCACGCGGCAGATTCTCATCAACCTGCTGAGCAACGCCGTGAAGTTCACCCCCGTCGGCGAAGTGGTCGTGCAGGTCCGTCTCGTGCGGGAGGACGGCGGCGCCTTCCTCGTGTTCTCCGTGCGCGACACGGGCATCGGTATCTCGCCGGAAGACCAGGTGCGCCTGTTCCGATCGTTCTCGCAGGTCGACGCCTCCACCACACGACGGTTCGGCGGGACCGGCCTCGGTCTGGCCATCAGCCGCAGGCTGGCCGAGCTGATGGGCGGGCGCCTGTGGCTCGACAGCGTCGAGGGCGAAGGGTCGACCTTCACGTTCAGCGTGCCGGCCCGGCCGGCCGCCACCGTCATGCCGGAGCGGGCGGACCACCGCGCGCGCCTGCAGAACCGGCACGTCCTCATCGTGGACGACAACGCCACGAACGCGCGGATTCTCTCGAGCGGTCTCGAGGCGCTGGGCATCAAGGCCGCGACCTGCCTGAGCGGCCCGGCCGCGCTGACGGTGCTCGTCAACGGCCAGGTGCATCCCGACGTGATTCTGGTCGACATGCAGATGCCCGGGATGAACGGCATCGACTTCGCCCGCGCGCTGCGTGAGCACCTCGGCACGGTTCCGCCGCTCGTGCTGCTGTCGTCCGCCTCGCACCGGTCACGCGAGGACACGGAGTCGGCGGGCTTCGCGGCGGCGTTGACCAAGCCCGTACGCCCTGCACGCCTCGCTCAGGTGCTGACGGCCGCGCTCGGCGGATATCAGGGCGGCGGCCAGGACACCCGCGCGGCACGCGCGGACCGGCGGCCCGGAGGCGGAAGCGCCCTCCGGATCCTGCTGGCCGACGACGTCGCGGTGAACCAGAAGGTCGCGCTGCTCCTGCTCGCGCGCATGGGCTACACCGCGGACATCGCGTCGAACGGACGAGAGGTCCTGGAGGCCCTGGCCCGCCAGCCCTACGACCTGGTGTTCCTTGATGTCGAGATGCCCGAGATCGACGGGCTGGAAGCCGCGCGCCGGATCGTTGCGACCTACGGAGCCAGACGGCCGCGACTGGTCGCACTCACGGCTCACGCGATGGGCGAGCACCGCACGGCCTGTCTCGAGGCCGGAATGGACGAGTTCCTGACCAAACCCCTCAGACCGGCAGAACTGCAGGCGGCACTCACGCGCGCGGAAGAGTTGCGGCCGGCCGCCTGAGCCGCCACGGGGCGCCGCCCGCACACGCCGCTCCGACGGCGCGAGACAGAGCGAGACACGACCCCCTCGTGACCGGCTCGTACAATCCTTCGATTGACCCGGCCTGTGCGTGGCTCCTGGCCCGCCTTCCCGCGTCCAAGGAACTGTCTTGCTCCAGTCTCCCGACATCCGGCGTCCGTCCTTCGCGCGTCTCGCACGGGTCGTTGGCGCGCTCCTGCTGAGCCAGAGCCCCGCCTTTGCACAGCTCCCGGCGCTGTTGGACGCCCCTCCCGCGCCGCAGGCGCCGGCCACGATCGCGCGTGACGCCCAGGGCCGCGCGACGATCCGCGCCATCCGCCTCCCGGCCCCGCTGAAGGTCGACGGCCGGCTCGACGAGGAGATCTACAAGACCGTGCCGCCCGGTGATGGTTTCATCCAGCAGACGCCGAAGCCTGGTGCGCCGGCAACGGAGCAGACCAGGTTCTGGGTCTTCTTCGACGACCGGAACGTCTACGTTTCGATGCTGCTGATCGAGACGCATCCCGAACGCCGTGTGGCCACGGAACGCCGCCGCGACAACCAGGGCATGACCAACGACGACAACGTCATGCTGGTGCTCGACACGTTCTACGACCGGCGCAACGCATTCAATTTCCAGGTCAACGGCGTTGGCGGCTTGCGCGACCAGATCATCACGGACGGCTCGGCGAACGGCGCGTGGAATACCGTCTGGGATGTGAAGGTGGCCGATGCACCAGGCGGTCAGGCCTTCGAGATGGTGATCCCGTTCAAATCGCTGCGTTACAGAAGCAGCGGCCCGCAGGTCTGGGGATTCAACGCCCGCCGGATCGTGAAGTGGAAGAACGAGATGTCCTTCATCAACCCGAATCCGGTCGCGTTCGGGGGCCCGGGCATCAACCGGCTCTTTACGGCCGCCTCGCTCGTGGGCATCGAGACGCCGTCCCGCTCGAAGAACCTCGAGGTCAAGCCGTACGGCATCACGACCCTCACGACGGACCGCACGGCCGCCCTCCCGTTCAGCAACAGGGGAAAGGCCAACGCCGGGCTCGACTTCAAGTACGGGCTCACGCGCGGGCTCACCTCGGACGTCACCGTGAACACGGACTTCGCCCAGGTCGAAGAGGATGTCCAGCAGGTCAATCTGACCCGCTTCAGCCTCTTCTTCCCGGAGAAGCGCGACTTCTTTCTCGAGGGCCTGGGCCAGTTCTCGTTTGCCGGCCAGGGCGGTGGCGACCGTCTGGACGGTACCTCCGACACGCCGACGCTCTTCTTCAGCCGCAGCATCGGGCTCTCCGGCGGCCAGATGGTGCCGGTCCGCATCGGTGGACGCGTCACGGGGCGCGCGCGTGGCTTCGAGATCGGCCTGCTCAACATCCAGACCAGCGAGAAGACGGACGTCGCCGCGCCATCGACCAACTTCTCCGCCGCCCGCGTCCGCCGCAACATCCTTCAGCGCAGCAACGTCGGCGTCATCGCCACGCTTCGCGATCCGTCGACAGGAAACCGCAACACCGCACTTGGCGCCGACTCCAACCTGCGCTACGGCGACTATCTCGAGACGAACCTGTACGTTGCCCGGGCGGCCACCGACGGGGTGAGGGCCGAGGACGCCCTCAGCTACCGGACCCGCGTGGCGTGGTCGCCGGACCAGTACGGGTTCTCGCTCGAACACCTGAAGGTCGGGCGCGACTTCCGTCCGGAAATGGGGTTCGTGCGCCGCACGGACTTCCGCAACACCATCGCGAACGCGCGCCTGAGCCCCCGTCTCCGAAAGAGCAAGACGCTCCGCCAGATTTCCCTCAGCACGAATCTGGAATACATCCAGGACTCGGCCGCAACCCAGCTGATGAATCGCGACCTGCAGCAGAACTTCTCGATCGAGTGGCACAACAGCGACAAGCTGACGCTCACGTATCTCGATCAGTTCGAGCGCCTCCCCGGCAACTTCCGCATCGCCAGCGGCGTGACGGTGCCGGCAGGCACCTATAACTACCGGTCGTTCGGCGGGTCCTTCGCGCTGGGACAGCAGCGTTTCGCCTCGGGCACGGTCTCGGCGTCGCGGGGGTCGTTCTACAACGGCACCAGGACCGCCGGCGGCTACACGGGACGCCTGAGCTTCTCGTCCCGCTTCGTCATGGAGCCGGGCATCTCGCTGAACCGGGTCGAACTGCCCTATGGCAGCTTCTCTGCGAACCTGTTCAACACACGGATCGTCGTAACGCCGACCCCGCGCATGCAGCTCGCCAGCCTGGTGCAGTTCAACCCGAGCGCAAAGACGTCCACGGCGAGCGTGCGCCTCCGCTGGGAATACACTCCGGGCAGCGAGCTGTTCGTGGTCTATACGGACGGGCGGAATCTCGAGCCGCTGCCGAACGCTTCGGGTCTGATGAACCGGTCGTTCGCCGTCAAGGCCACGCGACTGCTCCGCTTCTAGACGGGCGGGAAGGTCGCGGAGGCCGGGCGGCCGCCGCGCGGGCTCAGCGCTGGCGCCGCCGCAGCTTGCGGCTGATGTCGGGCCAGAACTCCTGCAACTCGTTGGCGAGCGCGTCCCAGAGAAGCTGGAAGCCGAAGCGCGTCACCGTATCCGACACCCCGCGCCGATCGCGGGGGTAGTACAGGTTCGACACGGCGGCGGCTCCGCTCGTGCCGAGCAGTTCGGCCGCGTTGATCCGGTGCTTCCCCGAATCTCCATAGCCCACGAAGACGCGACTGGCCGCATAGGCCGCCCGCGTGCCTGCGGACCCGCGGGCCCGCCGGTAATAGCGCGGATCCTGTCCGAAGGCGGCCGGCAAGGCGCCCGACGTCAACAGGTTGCCGGTCACGTTGTCCGCGAATGACGCCGCGTACTGCTTGCCGTAGCCGCCGAGACCGGGGCCGTAGGAGCGATTGGCGGCCGCCATCACGCCCACCAGCGGATACATGGACGGATCGAAGCTGGTGCGGATGGCCAGGGCAAACTTGGCGCCGGGCGGAAGAGGATTCGTCCCGGGCGTGCCGTTGGTGGTCAGGAAGCTCGGCAGCACGCCGAGGGCCCGCTCGACGGGCGCACCCGCATCGGGAGCCGGCTGCTCCGCGGGCGGCGGTGACGCTGGTGTTTGGGCCAGAGCCGACCCGGGCGCAAGAAGGACGATCGTGAGGAGGACGCGGCCGCCACGCGGACGAAAGGCCATCGCTTCGAGGAATACGGAATGGGCCCAGGCCTACGAACGGCGCCGGTGGACTTCCCGCAACTCGGGTGATTCGAGCTGATCGATGGGCCCGCGGGGCGTATCCGGCTTCAGGAACGGCCGGAACTCACCGACCGCTTCGTCGAGGTTCCGGACGATGAGGGTCCGGCCACCTGAGCGGCGGAGCTTGGGGAAGCCCAGCAGCACCGAGAAGCCGGCGAGCAGGACGATGATGAAGACCGTACTGGCGGCGATCCCGAAGAGGGTGCCGCCGACCAACGCCGGCAGAGCCGGGGTCACTCGGATTCGGGCTGCCGGGTCTTGGGCGGGTCGGGGATCTCGTAGTGCACGAGCCGGCGGCGCACTTCCTCCATCGCCGTCCGCTCTGCCTTGTGGAACTCCTTGACCGGAACGTTCGGATCGTCGCTCGTCAGGCGCGAGAGCGCGCCGCGGCGCAGCTGCTTCGCCCGCATGGCGGCCACGTCCACGAACAGAAAGCGGCTGGTGATCGGCGGTGCCGGAACGGCCGGGATGAGCGGCACGTGCACGGGCTGTTCGGGGGTCGTCTGAACGTCGTCTTCCATAACCCTGACAGGTTAGCACGGGCCGGCCCGCCCTGGGGGTGGGAAGGCCGGCCCGATTCGGGTGTTACGCCGCGGACACCTGGACCGAGATGTTCCGGGGCCGGGCCTCCTCGCGGAACGGCAGGGTCACGGTCAGCACGCCGTTCTTGTAGTCGGCGGCCACCTTCCCGGCGTCGACGGTCGACGGAAGGGTGAACGAGCGGGTGAACGTACCGTAGGCGCGTTCGACCCGACGGTACTGCTCCTCCTTCACGTCGGACGGCGGCTTGCGGGTGCCCTTGAGCGTCAGGGTGTTGTGCTCGACCGTCACCTCGATGTCCTCGCGGGCCACCTCGGGGAGGTCCACCTTGAGGACGACATCCTTCTGGGCCGTCTCGTAGATGTCGACGGCCGGCACCCAGTTGCCCTGGGCGGTCACGTCGTCCACGCGGCGGAGGTAGGCGTCGCCGAACAGGCGGTTCAGGGTTGCGAACTCACGGAACGGGTCGAATCGGGTCAGGGACATCTCTGTTCTCTCCTTCAATGCACGTCTTTCACTGCGCGTTGATGATGCGGGCGTGGTGTGCGGACGCTAGGCGTCCACCACCTCGCCCTCCTTCACGTCGCCGTCGGGAGCACCCGCCCCTGCGGCGGCCTGGTCGTTCTGCGTCTGCTTGTAGAGCTGCTCGGCGAGGCCGTGGGCCTGCTTCTGCAACTCGGCGATCGCGGCGGTCAGCGCGGCGAGGTCGTCCTGTGCCGCCTTTTCGCGCACGGCCTTCACGCTCGCCTCCACCTTCTCGACGTCGCCCGCAGGCAGCCGGTCGCGCTGCTCGTTCAGCGTCTTCTCCGTCGAGTAGGCCAGCGACTCGGCCTGGTTCCGCGCGTCGACGAGTTCCCGCCGGGCCTTGTCCTCAGACGCGTGCGCCTCGGCGTCCTTCACCATCCGGTCGACGTCCTCCTTCGACAGGCCGGACGAGCCGCTGATCGTGATCTTCTGTTCGCGGCCGGTGGCCGAGTCCTTCGCCGTGACGCTGACGATGCCGTTGGCGTCGATGTCGAAGCTCACCTCCACCTGCGGCACGCCGCGCGGAGCTGGCGGCAGCCCTTCGAGGTGGAAGCGACCAAGCGTGCGGTTGTCCTTGGCCAGCTGCCGTTCCCCCTGCAGCACGTGCACTTCGACGCTCGTCTGGTTGTCCGCGGCGGTCGAGAACACTTCGCTCTTCCGCGTCGGGATCGTCGTGTTGCGGGTGATGAGCGTCGTCATCACGCCGCCGAGCGTCTCGATCCCGAGCGAGAGGGGCGTCACATCCAGCAGGAGCACGTCCTTCACGTCGCCCTTCAGCACGCCACCCTGGATGGCCGCACCGACCGCGACGACCTCGTCCGGGTTGACGCCCTTGTGCGGGTCCTTGCCGAAGTACTCCTTCACGAGCTGCTGAATCTTCGGCACGCGCGTGGAGCCGCCGACGAGGACGACTTCGTGGATGTCCGACGGCTTCATGCCGGCGTCGGCCAGCGCCTGGCGCACGGGCGCCATCGAGCGCTGCAGCAGGTCGTCGACGAGCTGTTCGAACTTCGCGCGCGTCAGCTTGGCCTGCAGGTGCTTCGGGCCGTTCTGGTCGGCCGTGATGAACGGCAGGCTGATGTCGGTTTCGAGCACGGTCGACAGCTCGATCTTGGCCTTCTCCGCGGCCTCCTTCAGACGCTGCAGCGCCATGCGGTCCTTGCCGAGGTCGATGCCCTCGGACTTGCGGAACTCGCCCACGAGCCAGTCGATCACGCGCTCGTCAAGGTCGTCGCCGCCGAGGTGCGTGTCGCCGTTGGTCGCCTTCACTTCGACGACGCCGCCACCGACCTCGAGCACGGAGACATCGAACGTGCCGCCGCCGAAGTCATAGACGACGATCGTCTCGTCGCTCTTCTTGTCGAGGCCGTAGGCCAGCGCGGCCGCCGTCGGCTCGTTGATGATGCGGAGCACGTTCAGCCCCGCGATCGCGCCGGCGTCCTTGGTCGCCTGACGCTGGGCGTCGTTGAAGTAGGCCGGCACCGTGATCACGGCGTCGGTCACCTTCTCGCCGAGGTAGTCCTCCGCGGCGGTCTTCAGCTTCTGCAGGACGAGGGCGGAGATCTCCGGCGGCGAGTACTTCTTGCCGCGGACGTCCACCCAGGCGTCGCCGTTGTCGCTCTTCACGACCTTGTACGGGACGCGTGCAATCTCGCCCGCGACCTCCGCGTGCTTGCGGCCCATGAACCGCTTGATCGAGAACAGCGTGTTCTCCGGGTTCGTCACGGCCTGGCGCTTGGCAACCTGCCCGACCAGCCGCTCACCGTCCTTCGTGAAGGCGGCCACCGACGGCGTCGTGCGCGCGCCCTCCTGGTTGACGATCACGGCCGGCTCGCCCGCTTCCATCACGGCCACCACCGAGTTGGTCGTCCCCAGGTCGATTCCAATCACTCTGCTCATGTGCGTCTGCTCCGGCCCGGCGTTCGGGCGCTCCGGCCTGCGAGGTGGTCCCCCGCGCCAACGAAATTCATCGTAAGCCAATAGTGATGTCTAGTCAATAATATTTTCTTAGTATTCAACACTCATATATTGATCAGGCTCGACGATGGATGGGCTGTCTGGCCACGGCCTCGGGCTAAACCCAACAGCTGACTGGATTTCTGACGGTCTCGGGCGTGTGAGAACATGGCCGGGCACATGCGGATCCTCTTCATCGGCGACATCGTGGGCCGCGCGGGCCGGGACCTGGTCAAGAAGGGCCTGAAGGGCCTGGTCGCCGAGCACGACGTGGATCTCGTCATCGCCAACGCCGAGAACTCCGCGGCCGGCTTCGGCATCACGCGGGAGATCGGCGACGAGCTGCTCAAGGCCGGGGTCGACGTGATGACGTCCGGCAATCACATCTGGGACAAGAAGGAGGCGCTCGACTACATCGCCTCCGAGCCGAACCTGCTGCGCCCGGGCAACTACCCTGCCGGCTCACCCGGCCGCGGCGCCACCGTCGCGCGCACCCGGATGGGGACCGCCGTGGGCATCATCAATCTGATGGGCCGGGTCCACATGCCGCCGCTCGACGACCCCTTCGCGCTCGCGCTGAAGGAGGTCGAAGCGATCCGGTCGCGCGCGAAGGTGATCTTCGTGGACTTCCACGCCGAGGCCACGAGCGAGAAGATGGCGATGGGCTGGCACCTCGACGGCCGCGTGACGGCCGTGGCGGGCACACACACGCACGTGCAGACCGCCGATGAACGCCTGCTCCCGAAAGGCACGGCGTACATCACCGACGCGGGCATGACCGGCGCACACGATGCGATCATCGGGATGGACACTGCGGGCTCGCTCGCCCGCTTCCTGACCGGCATGCCCTCGCGCTTCGAGCCGGCCACGGCCAATCCGCGCCTCAATGGCGCGCTCATCGACGCCGACGATCAGACCGGCCTCGCGCGCTCGATCGTGCGCGTCAGCCAGTCGTTGGCCGAGCTCACCGAACTCAGCGCACGGCACGCATGAACCTGTTCGACCTGCTCGACGACGCCGACGAGCCCGCGAAGGCAAAAGCGCCTGCGGTTCCGGCGCAGCCACCGCGCCGCACCGCTGAGGCCGCGCCGACCCCTTCCCCTCGAACCACTCCACGAGCAGACGATGACGAGGCGCCTGCGCCGCAGATGGCGCGGAAGATCCACACCGTCTCCCAGCTGACCGCGCGCATCCGCACGCTGCTTGAGAGCACGTTCGTCGAGGTCTGGGTCGAGGGCGAGCTGTCGAACGCCCGCGTGTGGAACACCGGCCACCTCTACTTCACGCTGAAGGACGCCCAGGCGCAGATCAAGGGCGTGATGTTCCGCACCGCGCTGCAGCGGCTCCGCTTCAAGCCGCAGGACGGCCTGCGCGTGGTGGCGCGCGCGCGCGTCAGCGTGTACGACCCGAAGGGCGAGTACCAGATCGTCTGCGAGCATCTCGAGCCCGAAGGCCTGGGCGCGCTGCAGCTCGCGTTCGAGCAGCTGAAGGAACGCCTCGGCCGCGAGGGCCTCTTCGACGCCGAGCGCAAGCGTCCGCTGCCGGCGTTGCCCCGGAAGATCGGGATCGTCACGTCGCTCGACGGCGCGGCCGTGCGCGACATCGTGCGCGTGCTCCGCCGCCGCTACCCGAATGCGCACCTGGTGATCCGGCCCACACGCGTGCAGGGCGACGGCGCCGCGCTGGATGTCGCCCGGGCCGTGATCGCCATCGGCAAGGTGCCCGGCATCGACGCGGTGATCATCGCGCGTGGAGGCGGATCCATCGAGGACCTGTGGGCCTTCAACGAGGAGGTCGTGGCGCGGGCCATCGCCGGCTGCCCCGTCCCCACGATCTCGGGCGTCGGGCACGAGACGGACGTGACGATCGCGGACTTCGTCGCCGACGTGCGCGCCTCGACGCCGTCCGCCGCTGCCGAGCTCGTCGTGGCCCGGAAGGACGACTTCACCGGCCGCATCGATCGCCTCGGCGAACGGCTGTCCGCCGCGATCTCGCACAAGGTGCGCCGGCTCGAGGCCCGCGTCCATCAGCTGACAGCCCGACCCGGCTTCGCGGCATTCCCGGGCCGGGTGGCCCTGCGGGGCCGGCTCATCGCCGACCTCACGCACGGCCTCTCGGCCGCATCCCGTACGCTCGTCGCGAGGCGCCGGCGCCGCGTCGAGACCCTCTCGCGCGAGCTCGACACCTACGACCTGCGCCACCGGCTGGCGTCGGTCCGTGCGCGGCTGGTAGCCTCCGACGGCGGCCTGCGCGTAGCGGTCGATCGGCAGCGGCAGCGCGCGGGTGTGCGGCTGGCGACGAACACCGCGCGGCTGGAGTCATTGAGCCCGCTGGGCGTGCTGGCGCGCGGCTACGCGGTGTGCTGGAATGCGGACCGGACGGCGATCATCCACGACGCCGCCCGCCTGACCATCGGCGAGACCGTGCGCGTGACACTGGCCAGCGGTGAAGCGCGGTGCACGGTCGCCGAGACCGCGCCCGGCCGGAACGGCGCGTGAGGACAGACATGGGACAGAACGACGAACAGACCGGCGGCACGATTCAGGATTTCGAGGCCGCCATCGCCGAGCTCGAAACCGTCGTCCGAAAGCTCGAGGAAGGCGACCTGGCCCTCGACGCCTCGCTGCAGCTGTACGAGCGGGGCGTGCAGCTGTCCCGGTTCTGCCACGCCCGGCTCGAGGAAGTGGAACGGCGCATCGAGATCCTGAACGAGCGGGGCGAGCTGAAGCCGGCCCCCGCCGGATTCGATGACGGCGACGGCGACCGGAGCCGATGACCGGCGCCGAGTCCCTGACGGAATACCTGGAGGCGCGGCGGGCGGACGTCGAAGCGGCGCTGCTCTCGTGGCTGCCCGGCCCGCCCGAGACCCCCGCGGTCGTCGCGACCGCCATGCGCTACAGCGTCGAAGCCGGCGGCAAGCGTCTCCGGCCGATTCTGTGTCTGGCCGCGGCTGAGTCCGTGGCCGCAGCCACGGGACACGACGCGGCCGAGGCCCGGCGCATCGCCATGCCGGCCGCCTGCGCGATCGAGATGATCCACACCTACTCGCTCGTGCATGACGACCTGCCGGCCATGGACAACGACACGCTGCGCCGCGGACGTCCGACGCTGCACGTCGTGGCCGGTGAAGGCCTGGCCATCCTGGCCGGCGACGGCCTGCTGACCGAAGCCTTCCTGCTGCTGGCACGCGGCGACGCCGGCGGCACCGCGGCACCCGCGTCGCACCGCCTGCGCGCCATCGAGGTCATCGCGTCGGCCGCGGGCGCGGCCGGCATGGTCGGCGGTCAGGCCCTCGATCTGGACGCGCTGCCCGGTCCCACGAAACCCGCCGCACCCTTCAGCGCGGAGGCGCTGCGCGAGATGCACGCGCGGAAGACAGGCGCCCTCATCACGGCCTCCGCCGTCGCCGGCGCCGTCATGGCCGGCGCGAGTACCGCTGCCGAAGCGGCCATCCGGGAGGCGGGGCGCCAGTTCGGGCTGGCGTTCCAGATCGTCGATGACATCCTCGACGTCGAGAGCACGACGGAGACCCTTGGCAAGACCGCCGGCAAGGACGCCGCGGCTGGCAAGCCGACGTATCCTGCGCTCTTCGGCATCGGCGAATCCCGGCGGCTGGCGCAGGCCTGCATCGCGCAGGCCGACGCCGCGCTCCGCGGCGAGCACCTCGAACACTCCCGGCTGGCCGGCATCGGCCGCTGGATCGTTGAACGCGTGAACTGACCGTCTCTCTGGAGGACACCATGAACGTGCGGATCGGCGCCATCGGCGCCTTCGTTGCTCTGACTCTCGCCACTGCTGCCCAGGCGCAGGTGCCTGGCCCGTCGCTCGCCGACGCGAAGAAGGCGATCGCCGCGGCGCAGGCCACGGCGGTCACGCTCAAGACGAACCTGAGCTGCGTCGTCCTCGACTCGAGGGGCGCCGTCGTCCTGGCCGAGCGGATGGACAAGGCCAACTTCTTCACGGTCGACATCGCCCGCGGCAAGGCGCTGGTCTCGGCCTCGTTCGGCTCGCCGTCGGGTGCACTGGCGCAGCTCGCCAGCTCCGGCATCGGCAACGTGCTGCCCGGACCGGGCACGCCGGTGTTTCTGCAGGGCGCGGTGCCGCTGAAGGGTGGCGGCGCCATCGGCTGCAGCGGCGGCACGGGCCAGCAGGACGAAGACGGCGCCAAGGCCGGCGCCGCGGCGCTCGGCAACTAACCCCGCGCTCAGCCGCGCTCCCGTGCCCCGCATCCGGCTCGATCAGCTCGTCACCGAGCTCGGCCTCGCGCCGTCGCGCGAACGGGCCCGGGCGCTCGTGCTGGCGGGCCAGGTGCTGGTCGACGGACAGCCCGTGACGAAGGCCGGAGCCGCGACTCCGGCCGATGCCACCGTCACGCTCGCCACGCCCGACCACCCGTACGTCGGGCGCGGCGGCGTGAAGCTGGCCCACGCGCTCGACACGTTCCAGGTACCCGTCCACGGCCGGCAGGCGCTCGACATCGGCGCCTCCACCGGCGGCTTCACCGACGTCATTCTGCAGCGGGGCGCCGCGCACGTCGTCGCGCTCGACGTCGGGCACGGCCAGTTCGACTGGACGCTGCGCAACGACCCGCGCGTCACCGTGATCGAGGGCTTCAACGCCCGCACGCTGACCCTCGCCGACCTCCCCAACCCGGTCGACCTCGTGGCGATCGATGTCTCATTCATCTCGCTCCGGCACATCCTGCCCGTGCTGCCGCCGCTCCTCACGCCCGGTGCCGACGTGGTCGCGCTCGTCAAGCCGCAGTTCGAGGCGGGACGCGCGGAGGTGAGGAAGGGCGTGATCCGGGACGAGGCGGTGCATGCACGCGTCGTGGAGGAGATCGGCGCCGCCGGGGCTGCGATAGGATTGACACGCGTGGCCGCGACGCCTTCGCCCATCACCGGCGCGCGCGGCAATCGCGAGTTCTTTCTGCACTTCCGCCACTGATGTCCGCCAAGCCACCTGTCATCGCCTGCGTTGGCGTCGTCGCCAAGGATCGCCTGCACGCCGCGATTCCGGTGCTCGGCGAGCTGCGCGCCTGGCTCGAAGCGCGCCACGTGCGGGTGATCTATTCGAACGAAACCGCCGAACTGCTGGGCGTCGACGGCGTGCCGCGCTCGGAGATCCCGCGGACGGCGGACCTCGTGATCGCGCTCGGCGGCGACGGCACGCTGCTCTCGATGGCCGGCCGCATCGCCGCGTCGGGACGCGATGTGCCGCTCGTGGGCGTGAACTTCGGCAGCCTCGGGTTCCTGACGGAAGTGCGGGTCGGCGAGCTCTTTCCGACACTGGAGTCGGTGTTCGCCGGCACCGCCGTCGAAGACAGCCGTCTGCTGCTCGAAGCCACCGCCGAGCGCGCCGGACACCCCCCCGACACCCGGCTCGTGCTGAACGACGTCGTCTTCGCGAAGGCGTCGCTCTCCCGCATGATCGAGCTGACCGTCTCCGTCTCGGGCGTGTTCGTCACGCGCGTCAAGGCGGACGGCCTGATCATCGCGAGCCCCACGGGATCGACGGCCTACAACCTCGCGGCCGGCGGCCCGATCGTGCACCCCGTCGTCGATGCGCTCGTGGTCACGCCGATCGCGCCGCACACGCTGACCAACCGCCCCATCGTCGTCCCGGCGTCAGCCACGGTCGAAGTCCACCCGCTCGCCCACAACGGCGAGGACACGCTGGTGACCTACGACGGGCAGTCGGGCTACATCCTGCGCGCCGGCGATGTGGTGCGCGTGTCGCGCGCCGGCAGCCGCGTGCGGCTGTTGACCCCGGGAGGCCGGAGCTACTACGACGTGCTCCGGGAAAAGCTCAAGTGGGGCGAGCGGTAGCAGACGCCGGCGTGGCTATCCGCGTTGACGGGCGGCCGCGCGTTTCTGCCTGAAGTACTGCACCTGGAAGCGCTGCACGTTGCGTGAGTGCTCGGCGAGCGTGTCCGCGAAGGCATGCGTGCCGTCGTTCCGGCTGACGAAATAGAGGTGCGCGGCGTCGGCCGGTTTAAGCACGGCCTCGAGTGCCGCGCGGCCCGGCGCGGCGATCGGCCCCGGTGGCAGCCCCCGATAGCGATACGTGTTGTAGGGCGAGTCGAACGTCAGGTCGGCCTTGCGGATGTTGCCGTCGTACCGGCCGGCCTTCGTCAGCGCGTAGATCAGCGTCGGGTCCGCCTGCATGGGCATCCCGATGCGCAGACGGTTGCGGTAGACCGCCGCCACGAGCGGGCGTTCCTCCGCCGCGCCGGTTTCCTTCTCGACGAGCGCGGCCAGCGTGACCACCTGACGGATCGTCAGCGACGATTCCCGCGCCTCCCGCTGGAACTCCGGGCCGACGACGGACCGGAAACGCTCCACCATGCGCGCCACAAGCGTCGCGGCGGTCGCTGTGCGCGGAAGGGTGTACGTCTCGGGAAAGAGATAGCCCTCGAGGTCCCGTGCTTCCGGATCCAGATCCGCGATCGGTGCCGGGTCCGACGCGGCCGCCTTGAAGTCGGCGGCGAGGCCGAAGCCCCGTGCCTCGAACACGTCGGCCATCTCGCCGATGGTCAACCCTTCGCGCATGGTCAGGCGCCGGACGTACACGTCGCCGCGGACCAGCCGATCCACGACCGCCATCGGCGTCGCCGGCTCGGCGAACCGGTACTCCCCCGCCTGCAGCCGCGCTGCCTGGCCGCTGGTGGCGACAGCCAGCCGGAACGTCAGTTCGTCCGTCACGACGCCCGCACGGACGAGCAGACGCCCGATACCCGCCGTGCCCGTCCCAGGGGGAATCTCGACGAACTGTTCGTCGCCGCTGAAGGCGCGGTAGGGCTCCTGCAATCCCTTGTAGAACAGCCAGCCCACACCCGCCGCGCCGGCAACCGCCAGCAACATCAGCGCCCCGGCCCACTTGATCAGCGTCTTCATCACTCGTCCTGGGACCCGTCGGGCGGCACGGCATGCGAAGCGGGCACCCGGGAATCAAGGTAGTCCTGGAGGATGACGGCCGCGGCAGCCGCATCGAGCACGGCCTTCCGCTTCCGCCAGTCGCGCTCGTTGACGGCGAGACGGCTCTCCGCTTCACGACTGGACAGCCGTTCGTCCTGGAGCACGACGGAGAGACCGGTCCGGGCCTCGAGGGGTGCGCGCAGCGCTTCGACCACGCCGGTCATGTCGGTCGGAGACCCGTCGAGGCGCCGCGGCAGGCCGAGCACGATCAGTCCGACGCCATCCTCCTCGCCGGCCAGACGCCGCACCTCGTCGCACATCGCCGCCAGCCCGGCCTGCGGGCCTCCCGCGGGATGCAGCACCGTCACGGGACGCGCGAGCGTGCCCGAGGGATCACTGATGGCGACGCCGATCCGCCGCGCGCCATAGTCGAGAGCGACCACTCGCACCGGCTGACTATACTAGCCGCCGTGACACTGGGACGACGCCCGCGCCTGACCGCCACCGCGGGATTGGCCGTGTGCGTCGCGCTCGGCACGGCTCCGGCCTTCGCCGCCATCCAGAATCCCTCCAGGCCCGAAACGCTCGACCGCCGTATCGCCGCGCGAATCCGTGCACTCGAGGACGACGCCGACCGGATCGCCGCGCAGGCCCGCGCCGTCGTCGAGGCGATCCGCGCGCTCGAAGCCGAGCGCGACCGTCACATCGCGGACGCCGAGCGTGCGAAGCGGGACCTCCGCAGCGCCGAGGTCGACCTGGCCGTCGCGCGTCAGCGCCTCGAGAAGCTGCGGCAGGTGGAAGCCATGGACGAGCCGCTCATCGCGGCCCGTCTGGTGCAGGTCTACAAGCAGGGCCACGGCGGCTACATCCGCCTGCTGCTCGGTGCCGAGACGCTGCAGGACGTCGGCCGGGCCGCGCGGACGATCTCGACGCTCGTCGAACAGAACGCCGCCCGCGTCACCGCGCGCCTGGAGGAGATCGCCGCCGCGAGCCGCGCGGTGGACGACCTGGCCGCACGCGTGCTGGGCCTGCACGACGCGGGGATGCGCGCCGACGAGGCCGGCACGGCCGCCGCGGCGGCGATCGCCGAGCGGGAGACGGCGGCCGCGCAGCTCGACCGCCGGCGCGACGCCAATGCGGTGATGCTGGGCGAACTGCGCGCCGCGCAGACCGGCGGAGCGGCCGTGGCCGCGCCCGCGGGCGCGGCGGCCTCCAGTGCGGCAGCATCCGGTGGCTCAGGCTCAGGCACGCCCGCCGGGCGCACGGCTCCGTTTGCCGCGTTCAGGGGCGCGCTGGACTGGCCGGTGGTCGGCCCCGTGGCCACGCGCTTCGGGTCCGGACGGCGGCAGGCCAGCGGGTTCGCGAACGGCGTCACGATCGCGGCCCCGCCAGGCACGCCCGTGGTCGCCATCCACGCGGGGGTGGTGACCTACGCGGAGCCCCTCGCCGGCTTCGGCACGATGGTCATGCTGGACCACGGCGGCGGCTTCAGCTCCGCCTACGGGCTCCTGCGGTCGACGGTCACGCGGCGGGATCAGCGTGTCGTCGAAGGCGAGCAGATCGGCGTCGTCGGAGACGCGGCCACCGCCGGCGCCCGCACGGCGCTCTACTTCGAAGTTCGCGCCGCCGGCCGCCCGGCCGATCCCCTACAATGGCTGCGTCCGCGCTGAGTCCCCCATGAACCCACGCACACGAGCCTCGGTTCTCGCCATTTCCGTGCCGGTGATGCTGCTGGCTGTCGTCGGCGGCTACCTCGGCCAGGCCGTGGGCCGGGACGACACCTACAAGCACCTCGCGGTATTCGAGGATGTCGTCTCCATCGTCCTCAACAACTACGTCGAAGACGTCGACCCGGCGAAGGCGATGCGCGGCGCGCTGCACGGTCTCGCCGACGCGCTGGACGCCGACAGCGCGTATCTCACGCCCGCGCTGGCGAAGTCGGTCGGCGCGAACGAGGCCACCGGTCTGGCCGATACCGGCATCGAGCTGATGAAGCAGTACTACCTCCGCGTCGTCTCCGTCAGGGACGGTTCGCCGGCGGCCCGCGCGGGCCTGCGGACGGGCGACTTCATCCGGGTCATCGGCGGCAAGGCCACGCGCAACATGTCCACGCTCGAAGGCGCGGGCCTGCTGCGCGGCGCCGCGGGCTCGAAAGTCTCCCTCGTCATCATCCGCGGCAGTGCCACGGACCCGCACGTGGTGGAGCTCACGCGCGAGAAGCCCGCCGGGCCGGACGTCACGTCGAAGCTGCTGAACGCGACGACGGGCTACGTGCGCGTCGTCGAGTTCTCGAATCAGGCCGTCAGCGGTCTCAAGCCGGCCGTGGAGAAGCTGACCAAGGCGGGCGCGACGCGGGTGCTGCTGGATCTCCGCGGCACGGCGAAGGGTGACCTCGACGCCGGCATCGCCGCGGCACGGCTCTTCGTGAAGTCGGGCACGCTGACCATCAAGCAGGGAAAGGGCGATCAGCGCGAGACGGTCACCACGAACCCGTCCGACGGCGCGCTGACCACACCACTCGTCCTGCTGACCACGGCCGGTACCGCAGGTGCCGCTGAAGTCTTTGCGGCAGCCATCGAAGGCGCGAAGCGCGGCACACGCGTCGGCGAGCGGACGCTCGGCCGCGCGGCCCGGCAGCGGCTCGTGCGGCTTCCCGACGGCAGTGGCCTGTGGCTCTCCTATCAGCGTTATCTGACGCCGGGTGGCGAGCCGATTCACGAGAAGGGCCTGAAGCCCGACGTCGCCGTCGCGGAACCCGAACTCGACTTCGGCGCGCCCGCCCCCGCTGGCGACCCCATCCTCGAGAAGGCACTCGAGGACGCTCCGCTGAAGAAAGCCGCCTGAGAAGGCCTCCCCTACGGATTTCCGTTAGTTGCCGTCGGCAAGCGGGCACAGCTACGCTCGCCCGCTGAGCCCCGGCCGCATCGCGGCCCCAATTCCAGGGAGACCGCCTTGACCACACGCACGAACCACCCGCGGACCTACGTCCTTCACCTCGTCGCAGCCGTCGCTGCGGTGCTGGCTCTGGCGGGCACGACCAGCCACGGACAGGAGAAGCCCTATCTCCACCTGAATCCGGCCATCGCGAAGTGGATTGAGGGCAAGGCCGCGATCGGCATCAGCACATCGAGCTTCTCGCTCGAGGACGCGCAGATCGCCTCGCGCTCAGGCGCCGACTTCGTGCGGCTCGACATGGAGCACTCGCCCTTCAACGCCGACACGATCCGTCTCTATCTGCTCGGCATGACCGACAAGCGCGGGATTCTGCGGAAAGGCAACGCGCAGTTCCCGATCGCACCGGTCGTGCGGATTCCGACCTACGGCCGGGAGTCGTCGGACTGGGTCGTCAAGCAGGCGCTCGACTCCGGCATGATGGGGATCAAGTTCCCGACCATCGACAACAAGGAAGAAGCGCTCCGCGCCGTGAAGAGCATGCGCTACCCGGCCAGGCGCGGCTCGAAGTATCCGGAGCCGGCCGGCCTGAGGGGCATGGGCGCGGGCAACGCCACGTGGCTCTGGGGCATCGACGACTACAACCGCCACGCCGACGTGTGGCCGCTCAATCCCGAAGGGGACCTGTTCTCGATCATCATGATCGAGTCGGCCGAGGCGGTGAAGAACATCGACGAGATCGCATCCGTGCCCGGCGTCGGCGTGCTGTTTGTCGGCACGGCGGGCGACCTGCCCGCGTCGCTCGGCGTCAATCCGGACGCGCCCGAGGTCGAGGTCGCGGCACAGAAGGTCCTGGCGGCCTGCAAGAAGCACAACGTGATCTGCGGCGGCCTGGCGGATGCCGGCGACATCGCGCAGCGGGTCAAGGAAGGCTGGAAGTACATCGACGTCGGCCGCACGCACGCCGGGCTTGGCTCCGGCACGGCCGCGGCGCTCAAGGCCGGACAGGCCGCCAACAAGTAGCGCGGCGGAGACGACGGGCATGACCAGGTTCACGTGCTTCACCGCGGCCCTCGTCGCCGCGGCGGCGCTCGCCGGCGTGCAGAGCGAGAGGGCGTCCGCCCAGGGCGGCAACTCCGACATCATGGCGCCGCGGTCGACGCCGGACGATGCGAAGAAGGCACCGGGCAACTGGAAGCCGAAGATCCGGCCCGACGGCCAGCCCCAGATCGAGGGCTACTACCAGGCCGTGAGCAACGAAGGCGGCGGGTCCGGCGTGAACCTCGAACCGATGGTCGGTCTGATGGGCGGCAGCAGCCGCCCGTCAGCCGGCATCGTCCGCGATCCCGCGGACGGCATGGTGCCGTACCTACCCTGGGCGCGCGCGCGGCGCGACGAAGTGGCGAAGGGCTTCATGGGCCCCAACAACGCGCAGGTCGACACGCGCAATCGCGCCTGGCCGGACGGCAATCCGCGTATCAACTACTACTTCGTGAACGCCTTCCAGATCATTCAGCCGAAGGGCGCCGTCACCATCCTCTACGAATCGCAGCACGAGTTCCGGCACATCCCGCTCGACGGCCGGAGGCAGATCGACGCGGGCGTGAAGCTTTGGATGGGCAGTTCGCGCGGCCGGTGGGAGGGCACGACGCTGGTGGTCGACATTGCGAACATCAACGACCGCGTGCGCCTGTCCGTCGCCGGCGACTTCGCCTCGGACCAGGTGACGATGACCGAGCGGTGGGCGTGGGTCGACGGGGACACCATCCGCCACAGCGCCACCATCACCGACCCGCAGGTCTTCACACGGCCGTTCACCGTGGGCGTCACGCTGAAGCGCGTGAAGCAGAAGAACTTCGAGATCATGGAATACGCCGGTGTCGAAGGCGAGAAGGACGCCCACCTGATGGTCGACATCCCCGCCACCGTCGAACGATCGAAGAACGCGAAGTAACCCCGCTCCGGACACGCACGGCCCAGGATTTGCCGGAACGGCCCCAGGGCAGGCCCCCTGCCGCTGGGGCGGGACCGGCCATGTCTGCTATACTTTCCGTTCGGCTAACACCCGATATTTGCGACAGATAGGCGCGTAGCTCAGCTGGTTAGAGCGCCTCCCTGACACGGAGGAGGTCAGTGGTTCGAATCCACCCGCGCCTACCATTTCGACTCGCCCCGAGTCGAAATGCCCTGAGCGGAGCGTCTGCTCAGTCGCGGAGTCGAAGGGCTGGCCCAAGGTCATGAGTTCCATCACCATCACGCTGCCGGACGGCTCCACCCGCGCCGTACCCTCCGGAACCACCGTCCTCGGTGTGGCCGAAGGCATTTCTCCGGGCCTTGCCAAGGCGGCGCTGGCCGGCGTCGTCGACGGCCGCATGGTGGATCTCGCCACACCGCTCGTCGCGGACGCCCCGATCCGGATCGTCACGGACAAGGACCCCGACGCGCAGGAACTCATCCGCCACAGCACGGCGCACCTGCTCGCCGCCGCGGTCACGAACCTGTTTCCGGGCGCCCAGTGCGGGATCGGGCCGGCCACCGACGAAGGCTTCTTCTATGACTTCGTCGTCGAGAAGCCGTTCTCACCCGAGGACCTCGACCGCATCGAGGCGAAGATGCGGGAGCTCGCCGCGCAGGATCTGCCCTACGAGCGTCAGATGTGGCCCCGCGAGGAAGCCAGCGACTTCTTCGGCGGCCGCGGCGAGCCGCTGAAGCAGCAGCTCATCGAAGAGAAGACGGCCGGCCAGGCCCTGGTCTCCTGCTACACGATCAAGGACCGGGCGACCTTCGTCGACTTCTGCACGGGCCCGCACGTGCCGTCGACCGGCAGGCTCAAGGCCTTCAAGCTGCTCTCGACCTCCAACGCCTACTGGAAGGGCGACGCGCGGAACCAGCCGATGTCGCGCGTCTACGGCACGGCGTTCGCCTCCGAGAAGCTGCTCAAGGAACACCTCGTCCGCCTCGAGGAAGCGAAGAAGCGCGACCACCGGAAGATCGGCAAGGACCAGAAGCTGTTCCTCTTCCACCCGTGGGCGCCGGGCGCGACCTTCTGGCTGGCCAAGGGCACCACGCTCTGGAACACGCTCTCGAACTACATGCGCGGGATCCTGTTCCCCGCCGGCTACGTCGAGGTGAAGGCGCCGATCGTCTTCAACAAGTCGCTCTGGGAGCGCTCCGGCCACTGGGATCACTACCGCGAGAACATGTTCCTCGTGGAGTCCGAGAACGAGCAGATGGGCCTCAAGGCCATGAACTGCCCGGGCCACATGCTGATCTTCGGCAGCGAAGTCCGCAGCTACAAGGACCTGCCCATCCGCCTGCACGAGCAGACGGCGCTCCACCGGAACGAAGCCTCCGGCACGCTCTCGGGCCTGACCCGCGTGCGCCAGTTCAGCCAGGACGACGCCCACTGCTTCGTCATGGAGTCGCAGATCGGCGACGAGGTGGAGCGCGTGCTGCGCCTCATCCAGCAGGTCTACGGCGACTTCGGCCTGACGCCGTCGATGAAGCTCTCCACGCGGCCGGCCGAGTATCTCGGCACGGTGGCGCAGTGGGATCACGCCGAGTCGGAACTGAAGCGCGCGCTGACGGCCGTCGGTGAGCCGTTCACGATCAACGAAGGCGACGGCGCGTTCTACGGCCCGAAGATCGACTTCGACGTCGTGGACGCCATCGGCCGGAAGTGGCAGTGCGCCACGATCCAGCTGGACTACAACCTGCCGGAGCGATTCGACCTGAAGTACGTGGGGGCGGACAACGCCGAGCACCGGCCGGTGGTCATCCACCGGGCCATCTTCGGCAGCTTCGAACGATTCGTCGCGCTGCTCATCGAGCACTACGCCGGCGCATGGCCACTCTGGCTCGCACCCGTACAAATGGTGGTGCTCCCCATCGCCGACCGCCATATCGAGTGGGCCCAGGAGGTCCGGCGGACCCTGGCCGGGGCGGGCCTCCGGGTGGAGATCGATGAGCGGGTCGAGAAGATTGGCTATAAGATCCGTGAAGCGCAATTGCAGAAGGTTCCCTACATGCTCGTGGTCGGGGACCGAGAGGTCGAGGAACGGACCGTCGCCGTGCGGGGCCGATCGGCTGGGGATCTGGGAGCACGGCCGCTGGCCGACTTTCTGACGTCAGCGCTCGATGAAGTCAGCAGGAAGTCGGCCTAGATCGGCCCAGGGAGGTTCCCATAGCTTTCGACCGTACGCCCCGCCGTGACGACCGCGTTCGCACCAATGAACGCATCCGGGTTCGCGAAATCCGTGTAATCGACGATACCGGCGAACAGCTCGGCATCATGCCGCCACAGCAGGCGCTGGCCGTGGCCCGTGCGAAGGGACTCGACCTGGTCGAGATTTCGCCGACGGCCATGCCGCCCGTGTGCCGGATCATGGATTTCGGCAAGTATCAGTACCAGGAACAGAAGAAGACGCGGGAAGCGCGGAAGAACCAGAAGGTCATCGAGGTCAAGGAGATCAAGTTCCGCCCGAAGGTCGACGAGCACGACTACCAGTTCAAGAAGAAGCACATTGAACGGTTCCTGGCGGAAGGCGACAAGGTGAAGGCCACGATCTTCTTCAGAGGGCGCGAGATGGCGCACCCGGAGATCGGACGGCGGATTCTGGAACGGCTGATTGGCGAACTGGACGAGGTGGCGATTGCGGAATCCGCCCCCCGGCAGGAAGGCAATCAGATGCACACGATTCTGAGCCAGAAGGCCGGCCGGAAATCGGCTCCCAAGCGGGATGCGGCGTCACCGGCGCCAGCACCCGTCGAGCCGTAAGCACGACGAACGAAGGACGAGGATCATGCCGAAGCTGAAGACACACCGGGGCGCCGCCAAGCGCTTCAAGAAGACGGGCACCGGAAAGTTCGTGCGGGCGAGCGCGTTCAAGCGCCACATCCTCACGAGCAAGTCGACCAAGAGCAAGCGCCAGATGCGTGGCACGCAGGAGATTTCTCCGTCGGATGCCGACCGCGTTGCGCGCATGCTGCCGTACAAATAAACACGTCACCATCACGACAGGACCAGAGCAATGCCGAGAGTAAAGCGAGGAACCGTCCGGCGCGCGAAGCGGAAGAAGCTGCTTGATCGCGCCAAAGGCTTCTATCAGACGAAGAGCAAGCTGTATCGCGCGGCCAAAGAGGCCGTCGACACCGCCGGCAAGTACGGCTTCGTCGGCCGGAAGCAGAAGAAGCGCGACTTCCGCAGCCTGTGGATCGTCCGCATCAATGCCGCCGCGCGCGAGAACGGCCTGACCTACTCCGGCTTGATCCGTGGTCTGAAGACCGCCGGCGTCACGCTGGACCGGAAGTCGCTGGCCGAGCTTGCCGTCCGCGAACCTGCCGCGTTTGCGAAAGTCGCCGCGCAGGCCAAGGCCGCGGCCGCCTAGCCGACACGCGCACCGCTTCACAGCCACGGCCGCATGCTCTCAAGGCGTGCGGCCTTTTCTTTGTGCGGCTTTTTCCATATCCCTTATGCCTGACGCCACGCTCGACGCCGCTTCCGTTGCCGCCCTTCGGGCCGCGTTCGACGATCGCGTGCGCGCGGCCGGCTCGGCGGCGGACGTCGCCGCGCTGAAGGACGAGTTCCTCGGCCGCAAGGCGGGACTCGTCACCGGCCTGCTCAAGGGCCTCGGCAGCCTTTCGCCGGATGCGAAGCGCGAGCTCGGGCAGCTCGTCAATGCGCTGAAGAACGACGTCGAGGCCGCGCTCACCGAGCGCCGTCAGCAGCTTGAAGACAGCCGGCCGGCCGGCGCCGTCGACGTGTCGCTCGTGGGCCGTCCGCTGCCGCTCGGCCACACCCACCCGCTGATGCGTGTGCGGCAGGACGTCGAGGCCATCTTCACGCGGCTCGGCTTCGAGATCCTCGAGGGTCCCGAAGTCGAGGATGACGCGCACAACTTCGAAGCGCTCAATATGCCGCCGGATCACCCCGCCCGCGACATGCAGGACACGCTCTACCTGGCCGACCCGATCGTCGGCGGCACGTGGGGCGCGCACCGGCAGGCCTCGGGCGCACGGCCGGAAGCCGCATCGGTGACGGCGGGCGCTCCGTGGGCACCCGCCTCACAGGTCCGCGCCGCCACGCTGCTCCGCACGCACACCTCCGCGATGCAGGTGCGGTACATGAAGACGTTCCCGCCGCCCGTGCGCATCATCGTGCCGGGCCGCGTGTACCGCCGCGACAACCTGGACCTCACGCACACGCCGATGTTCCAGCAGTTCGAGGGGCTGGTGGTGGGCGAACGTGTGACGCTGGCCGACCTGAAGGGCACGCTCGACGCCATGCTCACGGCGCTCTTCGGCGACGTGAAGGTCCGGCTGCGCCCGAGCTTCTTCCCCTACACCGAGCCCAGCGCCGAAGTGGACATCTCGTGCAAGGCCTGCGGCGGCCACGGCTGCCCCGTGTGCAAGCACACCGGCTGGATCGAGATTCTGGGCAGCGGCATGGTGCACCCCGCCGTGTTCGAGGCCGTCGGCTACGACCCGGATCGCGTGACGGGCTTCGCGTTCGGCATCGGCCTCGAGCGCGTGGCGATGCTCAAGTACGGCGTGGACGACATCCGTCTGTTCTACGAGAACGACCTGCGCTTCCTCGAACAGTTCCCGGTGCTATGAAGATCCTCCTCTCCTGGCTCCGCGAGTTCGTGGACGTCCCCGGTACGGCCGAGGCCATCGGCCGCGAGATGTCGCTGCACGGCTTTGCCGTCGAGGGCGTCGACCCGGTCGGCGAGGACGACGCCGTCATCGACTTCGAGGTCACGGCCAACCGGCCGGACGCAATGTCGGTCGTCGGTATCGCGCGCGAAGTGGCCACGGTGT
Organism: uncultured Bifidobacteriaceae bacterium; assembly: GCA_964400405.1. Taxonomy (GTDB): domain Bacteria; phylum Acidobacteriota; class Vicinamibacteria; order Vicinamibacterales; family UBA2999; genus CANKJK01. Next base: position 39,141 of record CAYNUO010000023.1, read on the forward strand.
TCAAGCTCCCGCTCACGGGTGCGCCCGATCCGGCAAGTCCCTCGGACGCGGATCGCGCCGCCATCGGCGTCGACATTCACCTGGATGCGCCGGACCTGTGCCCGCGTTACGCGGCCGCCGTCGCGGACGTCGCGTCGGGTCCCACGCCCGGCTGGATGCAGCAGCGGCTGCAGGCCGCGGGCGTGCGCCCGATCAGCAACATCGTCGACATCACGAACTACGTGCTGCTCGAACTCGGCCACCCGATGCACGCCTTCGACCTGGCGAAGCTCGACGGCCCGGAGATCCGCGTGCGTGACGCCCGCGCCGGCGAAACGCTCCGCACGCTCGACGGGCACGACCGTGCGCTGAAGCCGGGGATGCTGGTCATCGCGGACGCGTCGCGTCCCGTCGCCGTAGCCGGCGTGATGGGCGGGGCGAACTCGGAGGTCTCGGGCTCGACGACGGCGGTGCTCTTCGAGAGCGCGTATTTCGCGCCCCTCTCCGTGCGTCGCACGAGCAAGGCGCTCGGCCTCAAGACCGAAGCGAGCATGCGCTTCGAGCGCGGCGCGGATCCGCACATGCCGCGCGTGGCCCTCGCGCGCGCGCTCGAGCTCATGGAGCAGATCGGCGCCGGCACGCGCCGTGGAGACGTGCTCGACCGGACGCGTCAGCCGTTCGGCATCTCGCCGCGCTCTCTCCTGCTGCGCCGCACCAAGGTCGCCGGCCTCATCGGCACGACCATCGCCGACGCCGACATCGAACGCATCCTGACCCGCCTCGGCTTCGACCTCACGCCCGTGGACGACGGCTGGCGCGTGACCGTCCCGACGCGCCGCGTCGACGTCCTGCGCGAGGTCGACCTGATCGAGGAAGTCGCCCGCCACGTCGGCTTCGACCACATCGCCTCGACCTTCCCCGCGCTGACCGCTCCCCCGCCGCCGGTCGACCCGCGCGTCACGCAGGCCTGGCGCCTGCGCGACCTGATGACCGCGGCCGGCTTCTCGGAAGCCGTCACGTTCGGCTTCATCGAGCAGCGCGCCGCCGCGCTCGTGGCCGAGGCGGAAGACATCGCCGCCATCGCGAACCCGCTGTCGGAGACGTTTGCCGTGCTGCGGCCGTCGCTGGTGCCCGGACTGGCCTCCGCCGTCGCGCACAACCGGCGCCGGCAGATCCGCGACGTCCGCCTTTTCGAAGTCGGCAACCGCTTCAGCCGGCGCGCCGGTGAACGCCGCGCGCTCGCCTTCGCGTGGACCGGCGCCGCGACGCTCGAACACTGGAGCGGTGGCACACGGGACGTCGACCTGTTCGACCTGAAGGGCCTTGCGCTCCGCGTGGCGGCGCTGTCAGGCATCCCGGCAACCGTGGAGCCGGCCCGCGAGCCGTGGCTCGTAGCGGGTCAGACCGCCGCGCTCATGGCCGGCACGGCGCGCATCGGCGTCTTCGGCCGGCTCACGCCGGCGGTGGTCGAGGCCTCCGGCCTTCCAGCCGCGGACGCCGTCTACGCCGCGGAGTTCGACGTCGACGCGCTGGCCGCACTGGGCACAACGACCCAGGCGCGCGTGGTGGCGCTGCCCCGCTTCCCGTCGAGCACGCGTGACATCTCGATTCTGGTCAGCGACGAACTGAGCGCCGGCCGTGTGCGCCAGACGATTCAATCCGCCGCACCGGCCACGCTCACGCGCGTCACCGAGTTCGACCGCTACACCGGCAAGGGCATCCCGGCCGGCCAGGTTTCGCTCTCGTTCCACCTGACGTTCCAGTCGCCCGACCGCACGCTCACCGACGC
>CAYNUO010000024.1:0-21760 GCA_964400405.1 uncultured Bifidobacteriaceae bacterium
GCCTTCGCGGCCGGTGGCGGCGGCGAGGCGACGCTCGGCGGCGCGGACGTCAGGGCGCCGCGTCAGGATCTCGCCGGACGCGCCGATCGAGAGCACCTTCGCGATGGCCGGGTAGGCCCGGGGCGAGAGGTCCGCCGCGAGCGTGCCGGGGCGGTCGCCGCTCAGCACGGCCGGAAGCCGTGCGCGTCGCGACGCGCCGGCGTCTGGTCCGCCTCGACTGAGTGCGCGCGGCGCTTACAATGCGCCATGCCTACGATTATCGGAATCAGCGGAAGCCTTCGGAGCGGGTCGTTCAACACGATGCTGCTCAACGCCCTCGTGAAGGCCGCACCGGCCGGAACCACCATCGAGGTCGCGTCGATCCGCGATATCCCGCTCTACGACGGGGACCTCGAGGCCGCGCAGGGGATCCCAGCGGCGGTGCAGGCGTTGAAGGATCGCGTCGTGGCGGCGGACGGGCTGCTGCTCGTGACGCCCGAGTACAACGGGGGCATCCCGGGTGTCCTGAAGAACGCCATTGATTGGATGTCCCGGCCCGGCACCGACATCCCGAAGGTCTTTCGCGGACGACCCGTCGCCATCGCGGGGGCGACGCCTGGTCAGGCCGGCACGATCCTCTCGCAGGCGGCGTGGCTGCCCACCCTGCGCCAGCTGGGCATGCAGATCTGGTCGCAGGGGAGCCTGACGGTCTCTGGTGTCGGCAAGGTGTTTGACGCGAGCGGCGGGATTGCGGACGCGGCCGTTGCCGACAGGGCGGGGAAGTTCATCGAAGGATTCGCGGCGTTCGTCGGGAAGGCTGGCCGGTAGCGATGCGAGCGATTCTGGTGGTCCTGCTCGCCGCGACGAGTGCGTTCGGGCAGACGCCTGCGCCGCCTGTGGCGGTGCCGCCGCGCGGACCGATTCACGTCGTGGTGTACCTGGAAGTCGCACCTCGCGCGCAGCAGCGAATGGCGAGTGCGCTCAAGCGCTATCGCGAGGGGACGCGGCAGGAACACGACAACCTGCGCGTTGAGGTGCTGCAAGGCGCCGTTCGGAAGAATCACTTCGCGCTGGTGGAGGCGTGGCCCGATCAGGGTGCGCTCGATGCCCATCAGAGGACTGTCCACGGGTCTGCGCTGCGGGACCTGATGCGAGAGGACGGTCTGGCGCCACCAGACGAACGGCTGCTGCGCAATACGAACGCGGCCGAAGGGGTCACGCGGGCGGCTTCGAAGGGGACGTTCTACGTGCTGACGCATGCCGACGCCCTGCCGCCGGCATCACGTGGGACGGACATCCTGTTGCCACTTGCCAGCGCCAGCCGGACTGAAAGTGGCAACGTGCGGTTCGACGTCCTCGTCCAGCCGACGCGCCTGAATCACTTCACGCTTGTCGAGGTGTGGAAGGACCGGCGGGCATTCGAGAGCCACATCACCGCGCCGCACACGAAGGAGTTCCGGGAGAAGTTCCTGCGCGTGACCGGCGCGCTCTACGACGAGCGCCTGTACACCGCACTCAGATAACAGCTACACCTCGCCTGCCGCCTCGATGATCTCGGGCTCCAGACGGACCGGCGTGGACAGCGACGCCGAGACCAGGCAGTTCTTCTCGGTCTTCTCCAGGACGCGGACCACGCGGGCGTGATCCGTGCCCGCGCGGACCGTGAGTTTCGGATGCAACGTGATCCCGATGAAGCGGGTGACATGTTCCTGATGGTCGACGACACCCGCCGCATGCACCTCAAGTGACACGAACTCGAGTTGCGAGGCACGCGCGACCGCGCGCAGCGTGAAGAGGAAGCAGCTCTCCACCGCCGCGAGCAGCAGGTGCTCCGGGCTCCAGGCATCGCCAGGTCCGTCGTACTGCGGAGGAGACGCCGCACGGAGCGCGGGAACGCCGGGTGTGACGAGCGCTGCGTATCCGGTTGGCCCACCGGCGAGGCGCACTTCGTAGCGGTGTGGCAGCGGCGTCATCGAGTGTCCCTCTCCATCAGCGGGAGAGCACGACCCGAAGCTCACCCCAGAAGGTCACGCTGCCCGTGTCCGTATCGAGGTGCTCGACGTACGTGAACCGGTCCTTGAGACGTTGAATGCGGACGTAGCGCCCCGGCTCCGCTGATGACAGGTACGTGAAGGCCCCGGATGCGGACGGCGCCAGCGGGCGGTCCCCTTGACTGGCCCAGTAGAACCGCCCGCCGGCGATCCGGATAGCCAACGGCGCGGCCGTGGCCTCCGCCGGCCCGAGAGTGCGGCGGCTCGTCGCGTCCCGCGTGACGTCGACGCGCACCTGCGGGAGGCCCTCGAGCGCCGTCGCGTTCTCCGGCAGCTTGAGGGTGTCGGGCGGCTTGTTCTGCGCGGGTGCGGATGTGCTGAGTGCCGCCAGGATGGCGATCGTCGCTCCGGCCTGGCGCGCGGTGTGCAAGAGTCTCATCGAAGCATCCTGAAGCATGTCGTTGTTGAGAAGTACGCAACCCACATGCCGTCGTCTCGAGTGGCGAGTCCACTCGTCCGCGGCGGACTCGGTGAACATGTTCGGGACGCCTGGACCGTGTCCGCGAGGGACGGGCGCGCGGAGTTCTTCGCAGCGCGCGAGAGTTTCCCCGCGCTGTCCAGGGGTAGCAGCGTAGTCATGCTGGCTGCAGCGGCAGCTGGGCCTGCCGGACGGCGACGGTCGGCGTTCCATTCGGGTCACGGTACGGACGGTTGCCACGGTTGTCGCCGGACCGTGCCGGTTCAGGGGGACGGAAGGTGTTCAAGCGTGTGCCGCAGATCGTGATCCGGAGCGCCGCCGGCCTGCTTGCCGCCGCGGTCGTGGTGACCGCCTGGCGGGCGGCGTATCCTCCTGAGGCCCACCGCGCCGCCGCGCGCATCCAGATTGCCGAGGACGCGGTGACGAGCGTGGCCGGGGAGTTGGCGGCGCTCGAAGCTCAGATTGCCGGGACGCCGATGGCGGTCACGCGGGTGGAGGGTGCGAGCGCGATCGAACTCTCCCTGCAGTCGGACGATCCGGAGGTGAGCGCGCGCACCGTCAACCAGGCGGTCGATGTCTATCTGCGCATCCGGTCGGACGAGCGGGCCCGCCGCGCCCGGGCGCTGCTGGCCGAGACGCGCGCGGCCATCACACAGCAGCAGGCGGTGGTGGCGCGCGCTGAGCAGGAGCGCGCCTCCGCGCAGGCACTGCTCGCGCGGGGCCGGCAGGACCGCGCGTCGGTGGTCACGCAGTTGAAGAGCGTCGAGGCGTCCCTGGCGGCCGCGCGGGCGCGGGTGGCCGAATTCGCGCCACTGGCTGGACCGATCAAGAGCGGCCGGTCGGCCGCGTCACTGAACGCCGTCCAGGCGATGCCGTTCGTGCAGGTGATGCAGGAGCGGATTGCGGCGCTCGACGACGAACGGGCCGCCCTCGTCGGGCGCTACGGCGCGTCGCATCCTGACGTCGAACGCAGCAGCCGCGCGCGGGAGAAGGCTTCGGCCGAGCTCCAGGCGCAGCTGGCCAGCCTGTCTGCCACGCTGCTTCGCGACTATGAAGCCGCCCTGCTGGAGCAGGAGGTCCTCGAGCGCGAACGACAAGCGATCTTCCGGCGGCCGGACGGGCCACTGCCGTCAGGTGTCGAGTACCTTGCGCTGTCGCGGCAGGCTGAGGACGCACGCGCCGCCCTCGCCACGCTTGAGCGCCGTGCCGAAGAACTCGACAGGGTCGAGGGAACCCCGGTGGCGCGCGCGGAGCGCGCCGTGCCCGCCAGGCCGATGGTGCCGCCACCGACACCGTGGCCGTGGGCGCTGGCGCTGGCGGCGGCGTTCGTTGCCGCGTGGGCCGCTCCGTCGCTGCTGCGGTCGATCGGCGGGGCCACCCGCGAGGAACCCTGATTCGGGCTGGGTCTTCGACCCGGAGGACCGGCGCGGCCCGTCTGCACCGCCCGGATGAACGGCAGCGGCTGGCGGCTTGGTCGTAGAATCCGGGCATGGCACCTCTCCCTCTCGACGAACACGCCATCCGCGAACGCTTCGTGCGGGCGTCGGGCCCCGGCGGGCAGAACGTCAACAAGGTCGCGACGGCCGTGGAACTGCGGTTCGATGTCGCGGCGTCCTCGCTCCCTGCGGCCGTGAAGGCGCGGCTCATCCGGCTGGCCGGCCGCCGCATGCAGGCCGACGGCTGCCTCGTGATCGACAGCCGGGCTGCGCGCACGCAGAAGACCAACCGGGAGTCCGCGCGCGAGCGGCTCGCGGATCTGATCGAGCGCGCCCGTCGGCCGCCCGTCCCGCGGCGGGCCACGAAGCCGCCGAAGGCCGCGAAGGAAGCGCGGCTGATCAGCAAGAAACAGCAGGGCTCCCGCAAGGCGGCCCGCCGGCGTCCGTCGTCGGAGGACTGACCCGGGTGATCACGGTCTCCGACTGCGCCGTCTGCGGAAGCGGCGATCTGGTGCCGGTGACCGCGAGCGCGCCCGATCCGCGGTATCTGCATCACGCCCAGTCCCGATGCGCGGCGTGCGGGCTGCTCATCTCGCAGCCTCGTGCGACGAGTGATGAGATCTCGACTTATTACGAGGGCGCGTACTACGGTGAGGTGTGGCCAGATCCGGAGCCGCTGGTGCGCGGGAACCTCGCCAGCTACCGCCGGTACGAGTGGCCGATCATGCAGGCCCTGTGGGCGGGCTGGCCGCCGCGGCAGGGCGGGCGGGTCGTGGAGATCGGCTGCGGCTATGGGGCGATGCTGCCGCTGCTCGTCGAACAGGGATACCGCGTCAGCGGGTGCGACCCGAGTGAGCTGGCGGTGCGGTTCTGCCGGAGCCGGGGGTTCGACGTCGTGCAGGGGGGCATCCCGGGCGCGCCGCTCACGCCGCCGTTCGTGCTGACCCTGTGTCAGCAGGTCATCGAGCACGTCGAGGATCCCCGGTCGTTCGTGCGCCAGCTGGTGGCGATGACGGAGCCGGGTGGGGTGGTGGCCATTTCCACGGAGGACGCGTGGACGAGCCAGTGGGCGCTCGAGCGCGCGACGGCCCGGCTGCACGGCCGGTTGCCGCGCTTTCACACGTCGCGTGATCACACGTTCGTCTTCAGCGCCGGCCATCTCGAGCGCCTGCTTCTCGAGGCTGGATGCGACGTGGCACGCACGCGAGCCTATTCGCATGTGCCGGCCGAGAGCCCGCACTGGAGGCTCTATAAGGGTTGCTTCCGCACCGTCGATCGCCTGACGGGACACGGGGACTTTCTGATGGCAGTGGGGCGGGTGCGGGGGTGACGTGGCGTCGGGCCGGGTGCATCGCGGGTGCGGCGGCGGTGGTCTTCAGCGTCGCGGCCCTGCGCGCGGGCCAGGAGCCGGACGTCCCTGTGTTCCGGGGCGGCGTGGCGGCCGTGCGCGTGGATGTCTCCGTTGAGGACCGGCAGGACCTGCCCATGGACGGTCTCGGCGTGAGCGACTTCGAGCTGCGCGAGGATGGCGTCGTTCAGCGGATTGCGTCCGTGCAGTTCATCCGCCGCGATGGTCACCGGCAGTCGAATCTCGATGAGGCGCTGACGATCCGCTCCCGTGAGCATGCCGAAAGCGAGGCGGCCCGCGACGACGTCCGCCTCTTCGCGATCTTTCTCGACGACTACCACATCGAGAAGGATCAGCAGGTCACGCTGCGCGTGCGCGACGCGCTGCAGCAGTTCGTGAAGGCCTTCGGCCCGAACGACCTCCTGACCGTCATGGATCCGCTTACACCCCTGAGCGCGTTGCGCTACACGCGGGCGATCGACGAGGTACAGGCCAGCTTCCGGACGTTCGAAGGGCGCCGCGGCCAGGTTTATCCCGTCCGCAGCGTGATGGAGGAAGCGCAGATCCAGTCCGCGAATGTCTGGCAGATCCGCGCGACGGTGACGCTCTCCGCGCTGGAAGCCCTGGTCTCCCATCTGGCGGGCCTCGGGGAAGGGCGCAAGTCGGTGCTCTTCGTCAGTCAGGGTCCCCCGATGTCGTCGCTGTTCCCCGAGAACGAGGCGCGCCTGCAGGCCATCGTGCAGGCGGCCAATCGAGGGAACGTGACGGTGCATGCCTTCGACCCGCGGCCGCTGGGCGCGAGTCAGCCGGGCGGCGCCTACGTGCTGTCGAAGCTGGCGGGTGAGACGGGTGGCCGAGTGGTGGCGAACAGCAACGCGCCGCTGCCGCGTCTGAAGCAGGTACTGGCGGACGCGAGCGCGTACTACCTCCTGGGCTACACGCCGTCCCGGGCGGCCGATGACGGCCGTTTCCACAAGATCGAAGTCAAAGTGCTGCGCCCGGGCGCACGGGTCACGGCGCGGCGGGGATACTGGGCGCCTTCGTTGAAGGAGAGCACGCCGGTACCGCTGGTTGTGCCTGAGCCGCGCCAGGCATCGGCTCTTGCCACGCTCACGGCGCCGGCGCGGGGTCACGTGGCGGATGTCTGGCTGGGATCGGCCCGGGCGGAGGCAGTAGGCCGGACGGCCGTGACGGTCGCCTGGGAAGCGGCTCACGGCCGCCTGGACGGACCCGCACCGAGGACGCTGGAGGTGGGGCTGTTCGACGGTGCCCCGCGCCCGGCGGGCACCGCGATGCGGGTCATGGAGCCCGCCCGCGTGCTGGCCCTCGGCGCCAGCGAGCGCTTCGACCTTCCGCCGGGACAGCCCGTTGTCTGGCGTTTCACTGTCCGGGGCGCCGAGTCCGTGCTGGACCAGTGGGATCAGAAGATGGCCGTACCCGAACTACGAAAGGACCGTGTCGCGTTCGCCACGCCGGCGGTCTATCGCGCGAGTACCGCGCAGCAGGCGCGTGATCTTCAGCGTGGTACGGGACTCGCACCTGCGGCGTCGAGGCGTTTCAGGGCAACTGACCGTGTCAGGGTCGATGCCCAGTCCTATTCGGCGGCCGGCGTGCCGGCGGTCACGGCGGACGTGCTCGGGAGCGGGGGCAGGAGTCTCGTGGTCCTGCCCGTGACGGCTGTTCCGGACGGCGGGGTCCAGGTCGGGCTGCCGGTCGCGAGCCTGGGCCAGGGCACCTACGTGCTGCGCCTGCGCGCGGTAGCGGGGGATGACGCGGCCGAGGAGCGCGTGGCGTTCGAGGTGGTGCCGTAGCGGGCAGGTCTGTTGACGGACGCCGGGAGTGCCGATGAAGATCTCAGATAGCGGAACCTTTATGAGCTTGAGCGAGGCGCGATGAATCGAGAACTGCTCCGAACTGGGGCGGTTGTGTGCTCCACGATGCTGTTGACCGCACCGATGGGGGCCGCGGAAGGGCCGCTGCGCCTGACCGTGAACACAGCAAAGCCGGTGATGGCGTGCCTGGACACCGGTGCGCAGGCGCGTGCACATACGAACCGGATCCGGACGTTGGACGTCGAGCCGGGCCGTGCGCTGGCCTACGACCAGCAGCCGCCGGTCATCCCGCCGAACTACACGGGCACCGTGCAGCTCGCCGAGTTCATGGTGGCCGGCGACGTGCCCACGCTGACCTTTCGAGCCACCGACGACGGCGTCGAGACCTTTGCCCGGCAGCGGACGGACACGCTGGCCGGCCGGCCCGTGAGCGTGTTCCAGCCGGCCTGGGATGCATCCATCCTCGACCGGGCCATGGCGAACTCCCGGTGGGGCTGGGACCAGCCGGAGCTCTACATCGGCGACATGCTCGGCGTGGACCCCCGTGGCGCGGATCGGCAGGTCTTCCTGCGCATCGCGCCGCTCAACATCCCGGACGTCCGCGTGATCCAGGCGGCGCCCGACGTGCAGTACTCGAGCCACGTCGTGAACATCGTGCTGCCGGGCTTCAGTGACGAGCTCGTGCAGGTAGACGACGCGACCACCGAGCTCACGCGGGTCACCAGACGGTTCTATCAGCTGTTCCAGGACACGTACGACGCGCTGGCGGTTGTGCCGCAGCGCTCGCTCCTGATGCCGTACACAGGAGTCCACTACACGGTCAAGAGCGACGTCGCGGGCATCGGGCAAGAGTTGTTCGACGAGTCCGCGAACTACGGCAGCGCCGGGCGGCTGCACGGCGTCGAGATCTTCCCGCAGTTCTTCTCGGGCAACCAGATCAGCACGCATGAAACCTCGCACCAGTGGGGCAGCTATGTGAACTGGACCGCGCTGACCGGCCTCGTCCGCGCCGGCCACCAGCCGGACGCGCACGATCCGCTGTGGCTGGGGCACCCCTCGCGCATGAGCGCCGTGCTCGACGGTACACGCACGGTCGTCGACAATGGCGGGACGTACGTGATCGCCCGGTCAGCGGCGCCGATTCCATTCACGCCGATGCAGAAGTACGCCATGGGCCTGCTGCCGAAGGCGGCCGTGCCGAACATGGTGCTCTTCGACGACCAGGCGCAGTTCTCGACGGCCGCCGCACCCGCACTGGGGACACCGGTGGTGGGCGGCGTGCGCAGCGCGAGCATCGACCAGGTGACGGGGCTGCTCGGCGAACGCAGCGGTCCGGTGCCGGCCGAGTGGAGCCGCGCGGCCATCGTCGTCTCGCGCGGTGCGTTGATCTCCCAGCGTGAGATGAACTACTGGACGTTCTACGCGCAGCGGGCCGAGGACCCGAACCGGTCGGGCATCATCGACTTCGAGGGCTACGGATCCTTCGACCGCGCGTCCGAGAATGCCGTGGACTTCAAGACGGACGTCCGGCCACTGGCCGGGGAGAAGATCACGGGACCGCTCTCGGTGGACTTCCCGGCCTTCGGCACGGCGGATCTGCGGGGGCTGGCGCTGAACGCGCCGCTGTCGACGTTGTCGGCCGCCGGTGCCGCGATCCCGATCGCGGGCCGCGTGACCGTGGCGAATCGCGCCAACTTCAACCGCGTCGCGTTCTGTCTGGTGCAGGAAGGTGAGGAGGAGTGCGGCGCGTCGACGCCTGGCCTGGGGTCCATCGGCGGCGACGGTGCCTTCAGCGTCAACGTGACGGCGCCGGGGCCCGGCCGCTATCAGCTGAACTTCTTCCTCGTGACGCCGAGCGGCGCCGGTGAGGCGTCGCTGCAGATGACGAACTTCACGGTCAACTAGCCTCCCAGCGGCACAGCCAACGACGGGGCAGGCGCCCCGCACTCCATATTCAGACGCCGGTCCGGCCTCGCGCCGCCCGGCGTTTCCGTTGTACGGGCACGGGCGGCAGCGCCCGCGCGGCAACCGGCGTTGCCGGTCCGGCGTCGCGTGTCGCTGCGGGAGTCCTCCTCTTTTCCGGTCCCGGTCGAATCTGCAGGCACTTGCGGCGACACAGGATGCGGGCCACGGCGGGCGCCGTCCTTGCGATTGCCTGTGCGACCGGCCGGCCGCGGTGATATCAACCCGCGCATCCGACCCATGCGCGCCGCGGCCGCCGGTTGCCCGCACGGATGGCCGGGTACGCCCGAGCGGTGACTCCACGACACGACCCGGCGCAGAAGGAGGAATGCCATGAGTCGAATCCCGGGGTGCCTGCTGGCGATGGCGATGGTGACGGTGCTGACGGTCGCGTCCGTGGCGGCGCAGGAGCGGAGCCCGAAGGCGCCCGCGCCGGCGCAGGCCGCGATCAACCTGAACACGGCGAGCGTGGCGCAGTTGGACGCGCTGCCCGGTATCGGCCTCAAGGTGGCCGAGCGCATCGTCGAGTACCGGCAGAAGAACGGCGGCTTCAAGAAGGTCGAGGAGCTGATGAACGTCCGCGGCGTCGGCGAAAAGGGCTTCCTCAAGCTCAAGCCGATGCTGACGCTGGCGCCGCCGAAGGCCGAGCGGGCGCAGTAGGGGCGGCGCTCCAGGAGGCACCGTGCGCAGGCAGCGACCCGACACCGGCATGACGCTGGTCGAGGTGCTCGTTGCCTGCGCGCTCGCCGCCACGCTGGCCGGCGCCGCAGGGCTGGCACTGCCGGGTGCAGTCGACCGGGCTCGCGTGCGTCATGCGACGGCGTTCCTGACGACGCAACTCGAGCAGGCGCGCGTGCAGGCGCTGATGCGGTCGCGCGCGGTGGGCGTCTACTTCGGTCCCGCGGGTCAGCCAGCGTCCATCCGCACCCACGTCGACGGCAACGCAAACGGCGTGCGCACGGCAGAGGTGCTGAGTGGCGTAGACCCCGCCCTGACGGTGGCGCGTCGTGTCAGCGATCTCTTCCCGGGTGTGCGTATCGCCGAGGGCGCGGAGGAAGGCGTCCGCCTGGGTGGCACGCGGCTGCTGACCTTCTCACCGCTCGGTACCGCCACGCCGGGAAGCATCTATCTGACGGGACGGGAGGGCAGCCGGTACGCCGTCCGGATCGCCGGTGGCACCGCGCGCGTCCGGACGGAGCGATACAACCCTGGCAACGGCACGTGGAGCGACAAGTGACCGCCGCGCGAGAGCGGCGGAGGCTTTCGCGCATGGCACCCAAGGCAGGAAGCCCGACGTCATGCGCGCGCCTCCGCGCCAGCGGCGAGATGCTCGTGCACGACATCTCCGCGGCCGGAGTGCGTGTGCAGGGCGCCGCCCGGCTGCTCCCTGGCGTTCATGCCGAGCTGCACCTGATCGGCGCGGCCGGCCGGCAGCTGGTGCGGGGCCGCGTGGTCTGGGCCCGCGTGCGTGGCGTCGCGCCGCTGGTCTACGAGGCGGCCGTGGCGTTCGATGCACCGTTCGACCTGCTGCCCGACGGGTATTGCCTGCCCGGAGAGGACACGACGCTCATCGGTGGCACGGAACCGATCTACCCGTTCGCCGGCCCGCCGCGGCCATCTGCGCCGGAAAGTGCCGGGAAAGCCGGGCAGTCCGCGGGTGGCAGGCTGCTTGGTTCTGACACGGCCGGAGGAGAACGCCGTGATGAACGCCGTGATGAACAAAGCGCAGCCGGTTGGAGTGAAGGAGTCTGGGGCGGCGGATCTGCGGCCGCTGATCGGAGGGGTGGCGCGCGCACTCGGTGGTGAGGGCGGCACGATGCATCAGGCGTTTGAAGCCGGCCTGCGCGAGCTGCTGCCGCTGCGCATGGTGCGCCTGCGCGAAGTGCCCGCGCCGTTCCGCGCCCTGCCCGCACCGCCGGCCGGGGACGGGCGGGAGATCGTGCTCGAAGTGCCGACCTCCCGGGTGGGCCGCCCGGCGGTGCTCGAGGCCTCGCTCGGGGATGGCCACTCGCTGGATGCCGGAGGCATCGCCGTGCTGGACGCCGCGGCCTCGCTCGGCGCGCTGGTGCTCGAGGTCGAGCGGAGCCGTCCCCTCGGCAGCCTGACCCCGCGCGCGCCGTCTCCGGTCCTGGTGGGCGTGAGCCCGTGCATGGAGGGTCTGCGCGACCGCGTAGCCCGCGTCGCGGCGAGCAACTTCACGGTGCTGATCGAAGGCGAGAGCGGCACGGGCAAGGAACTCGTGGCCCGGCATCTGCACAGCCTCAGCCGCCGCAGCCAGGGGCCCTTCGTCGCCGTGAACTGCGCGGCAATCGTGGAGACGCTGCTCGAGGCGGAACTCTTTGGTATCGAGGAGCGGACGGCCACCGGCGTGCGCGGCCGGCGCGGCAAGTTCGAGCTCGCCGACAAGGGGACGCTCTTCCTCGACGAAGTGTCGGATCTGTCGGCGGCGGCGCAGGCGAAGCTGCTCCGTGCCATTCAGGAACTGGCGGTCGAGCGGGTGGGCGGCCATGGCACGCGCAGGATCGACGTGCGTATCGTCGCGGCGTCGAATCGGCCGCTGGCCGACCTCGTGATGCAGGGGGTGTTCCGCGCGGACCTCTTCTACCGTTTGAGCGGGGTGGAGGTGCAGGTGCCGCCGCTGCGTGCGCGCACGGCAGACCTGCCGGCGCTCGTTCAGCACTTCCTCGCCCGGCACGAAGGCGGTGCCGGATTGCAGATGTCATCAGCGGCGATGGAGGCCCTGCGGATGTATGCGTGGCCGGGGAACGTCCGGGAGCTGGAGCGGCTCGTCGAGCGGCTGGTGGCGCTGGCGCGGTCGGCGGTCATCGACGTGGACGACCTGCCGCCGCAGGTCCGCGGGCAGTTCGCGGAAGTGCTCGAGGTGCGGGAGGGCCAGGACGAAAGCCTCCGGGCGTGGGGAGCGCGCTACGTGAGGCTTGTGTACGAACGGTGCGGGCGCAACAAGCGTCGCACGTGCCACACGCTCGGCATCAGCTACCACACGCTCTCCGCGTATCTGCACTGCGGCGATCCCTCGACGTTGGCGGACCGCCGGCAGCTGCCGGCCTGGGTGGCGCGCTCCTGTTCCGCCGCGCATGTCTCCGGGGCGTCGGAGTGAGCCGCGACGCAGGGCGACTGAGCCCGTTCCGGTACTTCGCGGCCGTGCCGCTTCAGTCCCCGGTCATGCTCGGCGGGATGGCGCTGGTCAGCGTCGCGGGGCTGGTCCAGCTGGCTGTCGTGCGCGCCAGCGGCGGGGAAGTGGTCGTCACGCTACTTCTGCTGCAGATGTTCAGCGCCTCGACGGGCTTCGCGATTCCCGCCCGCCGCGGTCACTACGACCCGCTGCTGACCGGTGGGGTGTCGCGTCACGCAGTCGTGGGCGCGCACTTCGTGATGTCCGCGCTGCCCGGCACGGCCGCGTGGCTGTTGCTCGGGGCCACCGAACGTGCAATGGGCGGGACGGCCGTGTGGTCCTCCGGCAGCACCGTGGCCCTGACGCTCGTCTCGGTCGGCGGGTGGGCGATGACGGCGGGCCTGCCGCGCCTGAGCGGCGCGGTCGTGTGGCTGGTGTTGTTGCTGGCCGGGTTGGGATGGCCGACGCCGTGGCGGCACGACATCCTGGCGGTCGCGACAGGGGGCGGCACGATCGGGATGAGGGCGGCCGTCTATCTGCTGTGCCCGCTGCTGGTCGCCGGCCGTGCGCTGTCCAGTACGGATCTGCTCGCTGTGCTCCCGGCCGCCGGCGTCATCTCGCTGGGCGGGCTGGCAGCGTGGCGCTGGCTGATCCGGCTCGACGTCACGCTGGAGGCCGCGCAGTGACCGGCGCCTTTGTCATCGTCGGACGCGGACTGGCGGCGCGCTACGGGCGGCGGGAAGTCTTTCACGACGTGTCGGTTGAAGTGCGCGCGGGGCAGGCCGTCGGCGTGGTGGGCGAGAACGGCGCCGGCAAGACGACGCTGCTTCGGATGCTCGTGGGCCTGATGCGGCCGGCGCGCGGTGAGATCCGCGTCGCCGGCCTCCCGCCGCAGGACGCGCTGCGGCGGATCCGCACGGCCTACTTCGCGGGCGAGGCGACGTTGCCGGGTCGCGTGCGGGCGTCGACATGGGGGCGGCTCATGGGGCACGCCGGCGTCGCGGATCGCCGGCGGCTACGCACGCTCTCGCGCGGCGCCCGTCAGCTTGCCGGGTTGCGCGCGGTGCTGGCGCCCGCGTCGCTCGGCTTCATCGCGCTCGACGAACCGTGGGAGGGACTGGATCCGGACGGTGCGCGCTGGCTCTCGGGTCTGCTCACGTCGAAGCGCGACCGCGGCAGCGCGGTCATCGTCTCGTCGCACCGGCTGCACGACCTGGCGGGGCTATGCGACGGGTATCTGTTCGTCGTCAATCAGCGGGCGTTGTTCATCCGGGCGTTCGAGCTGAGCCCGGTCGGGCCGGTGACGGCCCCGCTGCTGGCTGACACGTTCGATCGTCTGCGCACGGGGGAGGCATGGGTGCGCGGAGGACCCTGACCGCCGCGCAACGCGCAAACTGGCCTGTCAGTGGGTGCGGCACGCTGCTTCAGCCGGTGTGCGAAGGGCACGGCGCGCCCGAGCAGCCGTTGACCGTGCCGTGGGCGCATAGTACGTTTGCGCGTGGACGCCGCCGCTACCCCGCTGAAGACCACCGCACTGCACGCACGACACACCACATCAGGCGCAAAGCTGGTCCCGTTTGCCGGCTGGGAGATGCCCGTCGAGTACGCCGGTGTCACCGCCGAGCACATGGCCGTGCGTACCGCCGCCGGCATCTTCGACGTCAGCCACATGGGCCAGATCGAGATCGCCGGCAAGCAGGCGCTCGCGGCCGTACAGCACGTCGCGACCAACGATGCGGCCAGACTGGCCAACGGCCGGGCGCAACTGTCGGTGCTGGCGTCGCCGGACGGCACGGTGCTCGACGACATCCTGGTCTACCGGCTGGCCGCTTCGCACTTCCTGCTCGTGGTCAACGCCGCGAACGCCGCGAAGGACTTCGCGTGGATCACGTCGCAGCTCGCCGGCTTCGACGCCGCGGTCGTCGACACGAGCAGCCGGTACGCGCTGATTGCCGTGCAGGGCCCGAAGGCGCTGGAGATCGTGCAGCCCCTGGCGACCGTGCCGCTGGACGAGATCCCGTACTACGGCTTTGCGCACGGCGAAGTGGCCAGCGCGCGTGCGACGATTTCGCGCACGGGCTATACGGGCGAGGACGGCGTGGAGATCTTCGTGCCGCCGGCCATGGCCGATCGTGTGTGGCAGGCCGTCATGCAGCAGGGCGACGGCGTCGTGGTGCCCTGCGGGCTCGCCGCCCGTGACACGCTGCGGCTGGAGGCGGGCATGCGCCTCTGTGGGCAGGACATGGACGAGACGACGACTGTCCTCGAAGCCGGGCTCGGCTGGGCGGTCGGCTGGGACAAGACGTCGTTCATCGGGTCAGACGCGCTGCGCGCCGAGCGCCAGCGCGGCCCGGCCCGTAAGCTGGTCGGCTTCGAGATGCGCGAGCGTGGCATCGGGCGTCATGGCTACTCCGTGCTCCACGGCGGCCAGGTGGTCGGCCAGGTGACGAGCGGTACCCAGACGCCGTTTCTGAAGAAGGCGATTGGCATGGCCTACGTGCCGGCGGCGTTGTCCGCGCCCGGGACCGACGTGGGCATTGATATCCGGGGCCGCGTGTCGGCGGCACAACTGACCAAGCTGCCGTTTTACCGGCGCCAGGCGTAGGAGAGCAGAGCGATGTATCCGTCCGAGCTGAAGTACACGAACGATCACGAATGGGTCCGCGTCGACGGAGATGTCGCCGAGGTCGGTGTCACGGACTTCGCGCAGCAGCAGCTGGGCGATGTGGTCTTTGTGGAGCTGCCGGCTGCCGGCACGACGCTGACGGCCGGCTCGGCGTTCGGTACGATCGAGTCGGTCAAGGCCGTCTCGGAGCTCTTTGCGCCCGTCAGCGGAGAGGTCGTGGCCGTCAATGACGCGCTGGTTGCGAAGCCCGAAACGGTCAACAGCGCTCCGCACACGGCGTGGATGGTGCGGGTGAAGCTCGCCGATGCCGGCGAGCTTTCGGCACTGCTGGACGCGGCCGGGTACACCGCGCTGGTCGCCGGTTGATGGCCTTTCCGCCAACGGACCGGTTCGCCGACCGGCATCTCGGCCCCTCCGAATCCGACCGCGCGCGGATGCTCGCCGTGATCGGCGTGCCGACGCTCGACGCCCTGATCGATGAGGTCGTGCCCGCCGACATCCGCCTGACCGAACCGCTGGCGCTGCCTGCCGGTCTGACCGAGCAGGAGTACCTCCGGCACGTCGCGGCCGTGGGCCGGGGCAACAAGGCGATCCGGTCGTACATCGGCCTCGGGTATCACGACACCGTCACGCCGAGCGTCATCCTCCGGATGGTGATGGAGAACCCGGGATGGTACACGCCCTACACGCCGTACCAGGCTGAGATCGCGCAGGGCCGTCTGGAGTCACTCATCAACTTCCAGACGATGGTGACGGACCTCACCGGGATGGAGGTCGCGAACGCGTCGCTGCTCGACGAGGCGACGGCGGCGGCCGAAGCCATGACGCTGCTGCACCGGGTGCGCCCCGCGTCGCGCGGCCAGGCCCGGCGCTTCCTCGTCAGCGACCGCGTGTTTCCGCAGACGCTCGCCGTGCTGCGGGGGCGCGCGGAACCGCTCGGGCTGGAGCTGGTCGTCGGTCCGGCGGCCGACATGACGTTCGACGACGGCGTGTTCGGCGCGCTGGTGCAGTATCCCGACGAATCGGGCTCGGTCGAGGACTGGCGGCCATTCATCGAGCGTGCGCATGCAGCCGGCGTGATGGTGGCCGTGGGGTCCGACCTGCTGACGCTCGCGCTGCTGACACCGCCCGGCGAGATGGGCGCGGACGTGGTCTACGGCAACTCGCAGCGGTTCGGCGTGCCGCTCGGTTTCGGCGGCCCGCACGCGGCGTTCTTCGCCACGCGGCAGGCGTTCGTCCGGCAGATGCCGGGCCGCCTGATCGGTGTGTCCGTCGATGCGCACGGACAGCCGGCGTACCGGATGTCACTGGCGACGCGAGAGCAGCACATCCGCCGCGAGAAGGCGACGTCGAACATCTGCACGGCGCAGGCGCTGCTCGCGAACATGGCGGCGATGTACGCGGTGTACCACGGACCGGCGGGGCTGCGCGGCATTGCCACGCGCGTGCATGCGATGACGGTCGCGCTCGACGCGGCGCTGACGGCGCTCGGCATGGAGCAGCTCAACACGCACTACTTCGACACGCTCCGCGTGCGCGTGCCCGGAGACGCCGAGGCGATCCGTCAGCGCGCACTCTGGGTCGGCATCAACTTCCGGTATGAAGGTGAGGACACGGTCATCATCGCGCTGAACGAGACGGTGCTCGACGACGACCTCGCCGCGATCGTGAACATCTTCGCGGAAGCCGTCGGGCAGATGCCGGTCAAGCGCGTGACGCCGGTGCCAGGCGTGCGCGTGCCCTCCGCGCTGGTGCGCCGGTCGGCGTTCCTGACGCACCCGGTCTTCAACACGCATCATTCCGAAACCGCGATGATGCGCTACGTGCGGTCGCTCGAGAAGAAGGACATCGGCCTGGATACGTCGATGATTCCGCTCGGGTCGTGCACGATGAAGCTGAACGCGGCCGCGTCGATGCGCCCGGTGACGTGGGAGGCCTTCGCGAACGTGCACCCGTTCGCGCCGGTCGAGCAGGCGGCCGGCTACCTCCAGGTGATCGAGGAACTGGAGGAGGCCCTGACGGCGGTGACCGGCTTCGCGAAGGTCTCGCTGCAGCCGAACTCAGGCGCACAGGGCGAACTGGCGGGCCTGATGGTCATTCACGCCTACCACCGCGCACGCGGGGAAACAGCCCGGGACATCGTGCTGATTCCGGCGTCCGCCCACGGCACGAACCCGGCGAGCGCCGCGATGGCCGGCCTGCAGGTCGTCGTCGTCGCGACGGCGCCGGACGGCAGCGTCGACATCCGGGATCTCGAAGCGAAGGCGGCGCAGCATGCCGCGCGCCTTTCGTGCCTGATGATCACCTACCCGTCGACGCACGGCGTCTACGAGCCGGCGATCCGGCGCATCTGTGAGATCGTGCACGGCCACGGCGGGCAGGTGTACATGGACGGTGCCAACATGAACGCGCAGGTCGGCCTCACGAGCCCGGCGCGTATCGGCGCGGACGTCTGCCACCTGAACCTGCACAAGACGTTCTCGATCCCGCATGGCGGCGGCGGTCCGGGCATGGGGCCGATCGGCGTCGCGGCGCATCTGGCGCCGTTTCTCCCCGGGCATCCGCTGGTGGCGTCGACGCCGGCGACGGCGATCGCACCGGTCGCCGCGGCGCCGTGGGGCAGCGCGAGCATCCTGCTGATTCCGTACGGCTACATCCGGATGCTCGGCGCGGAGGGGCTGACCGACGCCTCGAGGCTCGCGATCCTGAACGCGAACTACCTGACGGCGCGGCTCGCGCCGCACTATCCGGTGCTCTACGCCGGAGCGGGCGGACGCGTGGCGCACGAGCTGATCTTCGACCTGCGCGGCTTCAAGGCAGCGGGTATCGAAGAGAGTGACGTCGCGAAGCGGCTCATGGACTTCGGATTTCACGCGCCGACGGTGTCGTTCCCCGTGGCGGGCACTCTGATGGTGGAGCCGACGGAGAGCGAGGATCTGGCCGAACTCGATCGTTTTTGCGACGCGATGATTCACATCCGCGGCGAGATCGAGGCGGTGACGGCGGGTGTCGTCGAGGCAAAGGACAGCCCGTTGAAGCATGCACCGCACACCGCCGCCGCGGTCTCGGCGACGGACTGGCCGCGCGTCTACTCGCGCGAGACGGCGGCGTACCCGGTGCCGTTCGTGCGGGCGTCGAAGTTCTGGCCTCCGGTGGGCCGCATCGACAATCCGTACGGCGACCGGAACCTCTTCTGCAGCTGTCTGCCGGTCGAGCCCTGATCCAATGCGCGTCCTGACCGCGGCGCAGATGCGTGAGGCCGACCAGGCCACCATCGAGGACATCGGTATCCCCGAGATCGTCCTGATGGAGAACGCGGGCCGCCAGGTCGTCTCGGCGATGGAAGCGACCTTTGCCTCCGCGCTCGAAGGCCGCGTCGCGGTGCTGTGCGGCACCGGGAACAACGGCGGGGACGGCTTCGTCGTCGCCAGAACGCTGCTGCAGCGGGGCGTGGATGTGGCGGTGTTCGTCGTCGGTCCCATCGCCTCAGTGAAGGGCGCCGCGCGGACGAATCTCGAGATTCTCGGCCGGCTCGGGGTGAATGCCGTCGAGGTCGACGACGAGCAGACGTGGGACCTGCACTTCTCCGAGATCTCGCAGTGCCGGCTCATCGTGGACGCGCTCTTCGGTACGGGTCTCAGCCGTCCGCTGACCGGCATGCTCGAGACGGTCGTCGCGGACGTCAACACGGCGGGCATTCCGATCGTCTCGATCGACCTGCCGAGCGGCCTGCAGGCGGATACACCGCACCTGCCCGGCGCCTGCATCGACGCGTCGATGACCGTCACGCTGGCCGCGCCGAAGCTGCCGCTGGTCCTGCCGCCAGGAGAGATGCACGCCGGAGAGGTCGTCGTGGCGGACATCGGCATCCCGAGCGACGTGATCGCCAGGGTTGATGGCGCCGTCGTGGAACTGCTGACCCAGGAAGAGGCCCGGGCACTGGTCGACCCGCGGGCCCCGGACTCGCACAAGGGCGACTTCGGCCGCCTGCTGATCGTGGCCGGCTCACGCGGCATGACCGGCGCTGCGTATCTGGCGGGCATGGGCGCGCTGCGGTCGGGTGCCGGGCGCGTTACCGTCGCCACGCCGGCGTCGGCCCACGCGATCGTCGCGTCGATGGCACCGGAGTACATGACGCTGCCGCTCGCCGAGAACGCGGCGGGCGAGATCACCGACGAGGCGCTCGAGGCGGTGCTGGCGGTTCAGGCCGACGTGATCGCGTGCGGTCCGGGCCTTGGCCGCGGATCCGGCGCGGCGGCGTTCGTCAGGGGACTGCTGGAACGCTGCGGCTCCCCGATCGTGTTCGACGCGGATGCGCTGACGGTGCTCGGAGACGACACCGAGGTGTTGACCGGACGCGACGACCGGCCCGTCGTCATCACACCGCATCCGGGTGAGATGGCGAAACTCACGGGGATGAGCGTCGACGAGGTGCAGGTCAACCGGCTTCAGGCGGCGCTCGAGCTGGCCGAGTCGCGCCAGCTTTACGTCGTGCTGAAAGGCTATCGCACCGTGGTCGCGGCCCCGGACGGGCGCGTCGCCATCAACCCCACGGGGAATGCCGGCATGGCGACGGGCGGTACGGGGGATGTGCTGACCGGGGTCATCGCGGCCTGGCTGGCGCAGCTGCTCGACGCGGAACGGGCCTGCCGGCTGGGCGTGTTCCTGCACGGTGCCGCCGGTGACCTCGCCGAGGCGGAGGGCGGGCAGTCCGCGCTCGTCGCGTCGGACCTGCTGCAGCATCTCGGGCCGGCGCTGCGCCAGCTCATGACTCCCCGGGTGGCCACCGAGTCGTGACGGCCGAACGCGTCACGCGGTCGGCGGAGCAGACCGCGGCCGTTGCGTGCACGCTCGCGGCGTCGCTCGTGCCCGGGGACGTGCTGCTGCTGTCGGGGGATCTGGGTGCCGGCAAGACTGCCTTCGTGAAGGGGCTGGCGCTGGGGCTCGGCCTCGCCGCGGACGACGTCTCGAGCCCGACGTTCGCGCTCCTGCACGAATACTCCGGCGGACGTCTGCCGCTCCACCACGCGGATCTGTACCGGCTTTCACCCGCGGAAGTGGATGACCTCGGCCTCGATGAGCTCTCCGCCTCCGGCGGTATCCTCGCCATCGAGTGGCCGGACCGGCTGACGCGGCCCTGGCCGGACGCATTTCACGTGACGTTGACCCATGCCGGCGAGACGACGCGCCGGATTACCATCTCCGGCGGGAGGAATCGATGACTCAGGATGTGCAGCAGTTGACGCGGCGGATGTTCATGGCGATGAGCGGCATGGCCGCGGGCGCCGCCGTGGGCGGCGGGTCGATCGCCGAGGCGCAGACGATGACGCCGAAAGATCGGGCGAACATCGACGTGGTGAAGGGGATGAGCGCCGCCTGGGCCACGGGCGACGCCACGAAGATCGCCGCCTACATGCACCCGAAGATCGCGTTCCGCGGCAGCGCCGAGAACATGGACTCGCCGCCGATGGTGGGCATCGAGACCTTCATCAAGAGCATGACGGGCTTCCTGAAGGCCATGAAGATCGAGATGAAGATTCTCGACGCGTTCGCGCTGGACCCAGTGGTGATCACGTGCCATCACCAGCTGTTCGAGAGCAAGGAGCGCGGCCTCCACGAGGATCTCTACATCGGCTGCTTCTTCATGCAGGACGGCAAGATCCGTGAGTGGAACGACTACGGCATCATCCCTTATGCCCAGCCGCGCGCGAAGGACACGGCGCGGAGAGGGAAGTTCGTCAAGTTCTAGCGCGCGACGAGCGTGGCAAGCCGGTCGACGGCCGTCTGAAGGACGTCGAGCGACGGACCGAATGAGAAGCGGACGTGGCGTTCGAACCTGGACGCCCGTCCGTGCCGCCGGTTGCCGGGATTGATATCGAAGAATTGACCCGGCACGGTGATGACCTTCTGCTCCAGCGCCCGCTGGAAGAAGCTCATGCCGTCGTTCAGGCCGTCCGGCAGGTTGGCCACGGATCCCCACACATAGAACCCGCCTTCCGTCGGCAGGTCAACGGTCACGCCGATGCGCGTCAATGCGTCGAGCAGGAACTGCCGCTTGGCCGAGAAGGTCCGGCGGATCGACTGCGTTTCGGCGTCGATGATCGCGTCGGTCAGCAGGCCGATCGCCGCCTGCTGGGCGGGGCGCGAGCCGCCGCCGTCGAGGAACGACCCGGCTGACGCCGCGGCCTCGATGACCTGCTTCGGGCCGACCGTCCACGAGATGCGCATGCCGGGGTAGCGCCAGTTTTTGGTGAGGCCGTCGAAGATCACGACGGGGTCCTTCTCCACGTCTTCCACGTACGCGGCGGCCGAGACGATCGGCGTCTGTGCGCCGTCCACGGTCTTCCAGATGTAGTGGCTGTAGAACTCGTCGAGGAGCAGTGAGCAGTCGAGCGCGCGCGCCGTCGCGACCCAGGCCGCCAGCTCGCTACCGGCCACGGTGCGGCCGGTCGGGTTGCACGGGTTCGAAAGCAGGACCGCCGAGAGCCCGCGTCCGAGGATCTCGCGCCGGAGGTCGTCGACGGAGAAGTGATACTTGCGCTCACCCTCGAGCAGGATCGGAATCGGATTGAACAGCCGGAAGACGCTGAGCAGTTCTTCGTAGGCCGTGTAGTCCGGCAGGAAGTGGCCGAGGTTGACCTCGCCAAGGGCGACGGCCGCGCGGGCGAGCGCGAGCCGGCCGCCGCCGCAGATCCCGACGTTCTCGGCCGTGTACTGGCTCTTGAGGCCCTTCCGGAACCGGCGGTTGTAGGCGTCGGCCACCGCGGCGCGCAGGTCGGGCAGGCCGGCCACCGGCGCGTACTCGTACGCGTCCGTCGGGATGTCGAGATGCTCGATGCGCGGCGCGCCGTCTGGCAAGGGGCCGGTCTCCGGCTGACCCTGGCCGAGGTTGCACCAGGACGCGTCCGACGGGCGGTAGCCGAGGCGTTCGGCTTCGCTGGTGACGAAGATGACGCCGGTGCGGGGAACGGCGCG
>CAYNUO010000024.1:21860-32291 GCA_964400405.1 uncultured Bifidobacteriaceae bacterium
TATTCCATCCGGTAGTTCGGCGCTTCCTTGGTGATCGTCACGTCGTGGACGTGGCTCTCCCGCACACCGGCCGGCGTGATGCGGATGAGCTGCGCGCGCTGCTGGAGCTCGGGAATGGTGCCCGACCCCGTGTAGCCCATGCCGGCGCGCAGGCCTCCGACGAGCTGGTGGATCATCGCGGCGACGCTGCCCTTGTGGGCGACGCGCCCCTCGATGCCCTCGGGGACCAGCTTGTCGGCCGCGCGGCCGCCTTCGAGGTCGAACTCGTCCTGGAAGTAGCGGTCGCGGCTGCCGCGGCGCATCGCGCCCATCGAGCCCATGCCGCGGTACTCCTTGTAGCTGCGGCCCTGGAAGAGGATCAGCTCGCCGGGACTCTCGTCGGTGCCCGCGAAGAGGTTGCCGATCATGATCGTGCTCGCGCCGACGGCCAGCGCCTTCACGAGATCGCCTGAATAGCGGATGCCGCCGTCGGCAATGATGGGGATGTCGCGCGTGGCGGCCGCGGCGGCGCAGTCGCGGATGGCGGAGATCATCGGCACGCCGATGCCGGCGACGACGCGCGTGGTGCAGATGGAGCCGGCACCGATACCGACTTTGACGGCGTCCACGCCGGCGTCGATGAGGGCGAGGGTCGCTGCACCGGTCGCGACGTTCCCTGCGACGAGCTCCACCTCGACGAACGTCTTCCGCAGGCGCGCCACCATGTCGATGACGCCCTGCGAATGGCCGTGCGCGGTGTCGACGACGAGCACGTCAACACCGGCCGCCACGAGCGCCGCCGCCCGCTCGGGCGTGTCCTTCGCGATGCCCACGGCGGCGCCGCAGCGCAGCCGCCCGAGGGGATCCTTCGACGCGTTGGGATACTTGACGGCCTTCTGGATGTCCTTGACGGTGATGAGGCCCTTGAGGCGGAAGTCCTTGTCGACGACGAGGAGCTTCTCGACCTTGTGCTTGTGCAGGATCTCGCGGGCCTGATCGAGCGTCGTGCCGACGGGCACGGTGATCAGATGCTCCTTCGTCATGACGTCGCCGATGAGACGGTTGACGTTGGATTCGAAGCGCAGGTCGCGGTTGGTCAGGATACCGACGAGGCGGCCTTCCTTGCTGCCGTCCTCGGTGATGGGGACGCCCGAGATGCGGTACTGCTGCATCAGGTCGAGCGCTTCGAATATCCGGTTGGTCGCGGCGAGCGTGATCGGGTTCACGATCATGCCGCTCTCAGAGCGCTTGACCCGGTCCACCTCGTTGGCCTGCTCCTCGATGGAGAGGTTCTTGTGGATGACGCCCATGCCGCCGTGCTGCGCCATCGCGATGGCGAGCCCCGACTCGGTGACGGTGTCCATCGCCGCGCTGAGCAGCGGCACGTTGAGGCGGATGTTCCGCGTCAGCCGCGTCGAGACGTCCACCTGCGTCGGCAGCACGGTCGAGTGCTGCGGCACGAGCAGAACGTCGTCAAAGGTCAGGGCCGTGATTTCCATCGTTGTCAGACTCCCGAATACGCAAAGGGCCGACTCGATGTCGGCCCTTGACTGCTCACGCGCCAGCTCCGTGGCACTTCTTGTATTTCTTTCCGCTGCCACACGGGCAGGGGTCGTTGCGGCCCACCCGTGGGCCGTCGTGGCGGACTGTCGCGATGACGTCGTCCCCGCCGGTGCGCGCGGGCTGCGGCGCCCGGCCGGGTGACGGCAGGTCCGGCTCCCCGGGCTCCGCCACGGCAGCAGCCGACCGCGCGGCCGCAAACGCCGGAATCGCCGCCGACGGGTTGTTCGTCACGATGGGGGGGGCCTTGCGGGCCGGCATCGGCGCCACGGGGACGTCCTCGCCCTCGACGGGCCGCAGGTGGAACAGATAGCGGACGATGTCTTCCTCGATCCGCGCCTTCATGTCCTGGAAGAGCGCGAAGCTCTCCTTCTTGTATTCGACCAGCGGGTCGCGCTGGCCGTACCCGCGCAGACCGATGCCTTCCTTGAGGTGGTCCAGGCTGTAGAGGTGGTCCTTCCACTGCTGGTCCACGAGCTGAAGCATGATGTCGCGCTCGACGCGGCGCAGAATCTCCGGACCGGCCACGGCTTCCTTGGCCTCGTAGTCGGCCTTGATGGCCGTCCAGAGGCTGTCGGCGATCTCATTGGGGCCGGCGTCGGTGCCGACGGCGTCGTCGACGATCTGCTGGTCGAGACCGTAAATGCGGACGATCTCGCGCTTCAGTCCATCGAGATCCCAGTCTTCGAGCTCGACGTCCTTGCCGATGAAGCGGTCGATCTGGACCTCGAGGATGTCCTCGGCCGTCGCGAGCAGATACGCTCGCGTGTCGCCCAGGTCTTCGGCGGTCAGGTGGACCTTGCCTTCGAGCACTTCGCGGCGCAGCGTGTAGACACTCTCACGCTGCTTGTTCATCACGTCGTCGTACTCGAGCAGGTGCTTTCTGACGGAGAAGTTCTGTGCCTCGACCTGGCGCTGCGCGCGCTCGATGGCGCGGGTCACCATGCCGTGTTCGATCGGCACACCCTCTTCCATCCCGAGCCGCTGCATCAGGCCGGAGATGCGGTCGGACCCGAAGATCCGCATCAGGTCGTCTTCGAGCGAAAGGTAG
The DNA here is from genome assembly GCA_964400405.1 of uncultured Bifidobacteriaceae bacterium. Classification (GTDB taxonomy): domain Bacteria; phylum Acidobacteriota; class Vicinamibacteria; order Vicinamibacterales; family UBA2999; genus CANKJK01. The sequence continues at coordinate 24,451 of CAYNUO010000024.1, forward strand.
AAGCGCGAGGAGCCAGGGTCGCCCTGCCGGCCGGCGCGGCCGCGGAGCTGGTTGTCGATGCGGCGTGCCTCGTGGCGTTCCGTGCCGAGGATGTGCAGGCCGCCGACGCGGATGACATCGTCGTGCTCGGCGTCGCACTGCTGCTTGAAGAACGCGAAGATGCGTTCCCAGTCCGCCCGGGGCACCCGGTAGAACGCGTCGATGTGGAAGAAGTAGACGAACTCCTCGTCGTCGACGAACTTCTCCTCGCCCTTGGCGAGCCGTTGGGCGACCTCTTCGGCCAGCGTTTGCTGCCGGGCCATGTATTCGGCGTTGCCGCCGAGCAGGATGTCCGTGCCGCGGCCGGCCATGTTGGTGGCGATCGTGACGGTGTTCTTGCGGCCCGCCTGCGCGACGATCTCGGCTTCCTGCGCGTGATACTTCGCGTTCAGCACGACGTGCTTGATGCCGCGCTTGCGCAGCATCGACGACAGCCGTTCGGACTTCTCGATCGAGACGGTGCCGACCAGCGTCGGCCGTCCGGCCTGCTGCTTCTCGAGAATGTCGCCGACGATGGCTTCGAACTTCTCGCGTTCCGTGCGGTAGACGAGGTCGGGCTCCTCGATGCGCGCCAGGCCGCGGTTCGTCGGGATGACGACGACGTCGAGGTTGTAGATCTTGGCGAACTCCGGCGCTTCGGTCTCGGCGGTGCCGGTCATGCCGGCGAGCTTCTTGTACTTGCGGAAGTAGTTCTGGAAGGTAATCGTCGCGAGGGTCTGGTTCTCGCGCTCGATCTTCACCTTCTCCTTGGCCTCGACGGCCTGGTGGAGCCCGTCGCTCCAGCGGCGGCCGGGCATCACGCGGCCCGTGAACTCGTCGACGATGACGACCTGCCCGTCCCGGATCATGTACTCGGTGTCCAGGTGGAACAGCGTGTGCGCGCGGAGCGCCTGGTTCACGTGGTGGAGCAGCGGCATGTTGGCCGGGTCGTAGAGCCCGCCGGAATCCGGCACCAGACGGTGGGAGAGCAGTTGCTCCGCCTTCGCCATGCCGGTCTCGGTCAACGTGACCGTCTTGTGTTTCTCGTCGACGATGTAGTCGCCGGTGGCTTCGAGCGCCTCGCGCTCTTCGGCCTTGGCGTCACCGCGCGTGACCGCGCCCTTCTGGAGGCGCGGAATGATCCGGTCCACCTCGTAATAGAGGTCCGTGGACTCCTCGGCCGGCCCGGAGATGATGAGCGGCGTCCGGGCTTCGTCGATCAGGATGCTGTCGACCTCGTCCACGATCGCAAAGTGGTGCGGGCGCTGCACCATCGCGGACAGGTCGAACTTCATGTTGTCACGCAGGTAGTCGAACCCGAACTCGTTGTTCGTGCCGTGCGTGATGTCCGCGGCGTAAGCGACCTGCCGCTGCGCGTCGGTGAGGTCGTGCTGGATGACGCCGACGCTCATGCCGAGGAAGCGGTACAGGCGGCCCATCCACTCGGCGTCGCGGCGGGCCAGGTAGTCGTTCGTCGTGACGACGTGGACGCCCTTGCCTTCGAGCGCGTTCAGATAGGCCGGGAGCGTGGCGACGAGCGTCTTGCCTTCGCCCGTCTTCATCTCGGCGATCGTGCCGTTGTGCAGGACCATTCCGCCGATCAGCTGGACGTCGAAGTGCCGCATCCGGAGAACGCGGCGGCCCGCCTCGCGGACGACGGCGAAGGCTTCGACAAGGAGGTCGTCGGTGGTGGCGCCGTTGGCGATGCGCTGACGGAACTCCGCGGTCTTCGCGCGCAGTTGTTCGTCGGTGAGGGCCTGGAGGCCGGGCTCGAGCGCCCCGATCTGACCGACGAGCGGGCGCAGCCGCTTCAGTTCACGGTCGTTCTGGGTGCCGATGACCTTGGCGAGTATCTGACCGAACATACACGAAGGGTATCCGGGAGCGAAGCCGGGCGGAAGCCGCCTTACTTCGGCTCGGGTTTCTGCGTCAGCAGCTGGAGCGGGTTGAGCAGGCGGCCGTTGGCCAGCACTTCATAGTGCAGGTGGTATCCGGTCGCCTTGCCCGTGGCGCCGACCTGCCCAATCTGGTCGCCCTTCTTCACGGAGTCGCCGACCTTGACCTTCGACGCCAGCAGGTGCCCGTAGCGGGTCTGCAGACCGAAGCCGTGGTCGACCACGATCATGTTCCCGTAGTCCCCGTTGTAGGCCGAGAAGGTGATCTTGCCGGCCGCGGTCGCGAAGACAGGCTGGCCGCGTTCGCCGGCGATGTCGAGCCCCGGGTGGAAGTCCGCGCCGCCCTTGACCGGGTCGGTCCGGAGCCCCCAGGACGAGGTGAGCCAGCCGTGCGCCGGCCACATCGACGGCGTGGCGGCGGCGAGCGCGTTCCGGCGGTCGACGGCCGTCCGCACGAGCGACAGGCGCGACTCGATCGACTCCAGCAGCGTGCGCATCAGGCCAAAGGTGTCCTCGGTGTTCACCATCGAGGCAAAAGCGGCGTTCTGGGCCGTGCGCTGCACGTCGTTGCCAACCGCGCTGCCCCCGATGGCGCGCGACTTCACCAGGGCCGGCAGCTTGTCGAGCGACTTGGCGACGTTCGGGTCCATCGACGTATTGGAGTTGATGTCCGAGACGGCCGACTGGAGCGACGCAATCTGTTCCGCCAGCGCCTCGGTGGCCGCGCGGTAGCTGGCGTTCTCCATCTGCAGGGCGGCGTGGCTGTCGGCCAGGTCCGCGACGTCGAGCTTGGCCTTCCAGGCGGCACCGAGGCCGATGAGGATCGGCAGCGCGAGGATCAACGCGATGACCGAAGCCGTCGACCGGCGGGCGAGCGTCATCCGGCGGACGGAGCCCGTGGTGCGGTCGGCGATCAGGATGGTGTAGCGGCGTGATGCCATTAGGGCAGCGGGCCCGGAGGACCCACGAATTTGTTGACGTTATCACACAGGGCACCGATCGGGGAAGTGCTGGTTAGAGATATACTTGGCGGGATTTTCATGCCGGCCGGCTGCGGCCCGGGACACCGCTCCTGGCAGCGGCCGCGCCAGATCCCCGGACGGCCCAGGAACGGCGCAGGGTCCTTCCCGTAGTTACACAGGACGGCGTGACCGGCGGCGCGAATCGGTGGCGCGGTCCGGACTGACGTCCGGCGCTTTCTGACAAGGACGATGAATGCTCGGGGAACGTGTGCGTGTGGTGAGACAAGTGGCGGCCCTGCTGCTGGCGGTGGCGGCCCTGGCCCAGGCCCGGCAGGCTCATGCGCAAGCGGCCCAGAAGCCGGCGGTGTCCCAGGCTGCGCCGGCCGACAAGCCGGTCCTTCGCGCCGTACACGTGCCCGGCGGACTCAAGCTCGACGGGCGGCTGGATGAGGACGTCTACCAGCTCCCGCCGGCCACCACCCAGTTCATCCAGCAGGAACCCCGGCCCGGCGAGCCGGCCACCGAGAAGACTGAGGTCTGGGTGTTCTTTGACGATAAGAACATCTACTTCTCCTTCCGTCTGTGGGACAGCCACCCGGAACGGATGATCGTCAATGAGATGCGGCACGACGCGTCGCAGGACATCTTCCAGAACGAGAACATCTCGATCGTGATCGATACATTCCACGACAAGCGCAGCGGCTACTACTTCATGACGAACCCGCTCGGCGCGCGGCGGGACGTCCAGTTCCAGAGCGAGCAGCAGAGCAACGGCGAGTGGAATCCGGTCTGGAATCCGAAGGCCCAACGGTTCGATCAGGGCTGGACGGCCGAGGTCGCGATTCCATTCAAGTCCATCCGGTATCCGGCAGGGGAGAGCCAGACGTGGGGCGTTCTTTTCCGCCGCGTGGTGCGCTGGAAGAACGAGTCGACCTACCTCACGGCGATCCCGCCCGGTGTCGGCGCGAACGGCGTGTTCCGGCTGCAGGACGAAGCGACGCTCGTCGGTCTGAAAGTGCCGGCCGCCGGCCGGAACCTCGACATCCTGCCGTTTGTCACCGCCCGGACCACAACCGACAGGCTGTCGCGACCGCCGAAGGACAACGAGGGCAAGGGCGATTTCGGTGGTGACATCAAGGTCGGCGTGACGAAGGGCCTGACGGCGGACTTCACCTACAACACCGACTTTGCGCAGGTGGAAGACGACCTGCAGCAGGTGAACCTCACGCGCTTCGGCGTGTTCTTCCCCGAGAAGCGGGCGTTCTTCCTCGAGGGCCAGGGGATCTTCTCGTTCGGCGGGCAGTCGGGCGGCGACATCCCGACGATGTTCTTCAGCCGTCAGATCGGCCTTTCGAGCGGCGCGCCGATCCCCATCATCGGCGGTGGCCGGCTCACCGGAAAAGCCGGCGCGTACACGATCGGCGTGGTGGACATTCAGACCGAGGACACACCGTCGCTGAACGCCCCGTCGACCAACTGGGGTGTGGCGCGGCTGCGGCGTGACGTTCTGCGGAAGAGCTACGTCGGCGTGATGGCCGCGCGGAAGACCCCGTCGGCCGGCAGGGACAACCTGATGTTCGGAGCGGACGCGAACATCGGCCTTGGCCTGAACGTCATCAACGGGTACATCGCCAGGACGAGCACGCCCGGCCGCCCGGGGAATGACCTGTCCTACATGGTGGCCTACGAGAATCAGGGTGACCGATGGGGCGGCTCGGCCCAGCGCCTGGTCGTCGAGCAGAACTTCAACCCGGAGATGGGGTTCCTGCGGCGCCGCGACTTCCAGACGACCTCGGGCAGTTTCCGCTTCAGCCCGCGCCCGAATCGGGACACCACGCGCTTCAAACCGATCAGAAAGCTGTTCTACCAGGCCTCGATCGATCACACGACGAACAACGCGGGCGTGCTGCAGTCGCGGGGGTACGGCGGCTCGTTCAACATTGACTTCATGAACGGCATGACGCTCTCGTCCGGCGTGGACCGCGACTTCGAGGGGCTGGACGCACCGTTCCAGATCTCGCCGGGAATCCGGATTCCGGTCGGCGGCTATGGCTTCACCAGCGCGCGGGCTTCCGTCGGCCTTCCCCCGGGGTTCCGCGTGCGTGGCAACGTCAGCGGCACCTTCGGTGATTTCTACAACGGCACCCGGCAGACGCTGAGCTATGCCGGCCGTGTGGAGGTGACGAAGCAATTCACGATCGAGCCGACGCTCTCGCTGAACTGGGTGAAGCTGCCGGTGGGCGACTTCACGACGCATCTGGTGCAGAGCCGGGTCAGCTACACGTTCACGCCCCGCCAGACGCTCGGCGCGCTCATCCAGTACAACTCCAGCGCCCGGACGGTGTCGACCAACGTCCGCTACCGCTGGGAGTACATCCCCGGCAGCGACCTGTTCGTCGTCTACACCGAAGGCCGGACGACGGCGATTCCGGACCGCTTCGCGGACCTGCAGAACCGGACGTTCGTCGTCAAGCTGACGCGGCTCCTGCGGTACTAGCGGCCGGATCGCTCGTGGCTCTGGCCTGCTACCGGATTTCCGACCGCGGGCGGACGATATACTCGAGGCACCGGTGAGTGTTGACGCCGAGGGGCGAGGAGCAGCGATGACGATGCGGGCGGCGGGTCGGGTCGTGACATGCGGGGTGCTGGCGATGGGTGCGGCCATCGCCTCGGTCGCCGTGAGCGCGCAGTCAAAGGCCGTTGCGGATGGCGTGTACGCGGCCGAGCAGGCCACGCGCGGCGCCGTGGCCTACGAGCAGGCCTGCGCCTCGTGTCACATGTCCGACCTGCGCGGCGAGAGCTTCGCGCCGGCATTGAACGGTGACACGTTCGCCCTGCGATGGGAGAACGGCAAGCTCTCCGACCTCCACAAGATCATCAAGGGCACGATGCCCGCGGACAGCCCGGGGTCGCTGAGTGCACAGGCCTATGCTGACATCGTGGCGTTCCTGCTCAAGGCCAATGGGTATCCGGCCGGACAGGCCCTGAGCGACGACCCCGCGGGTTCGGCGGGAATTCTGTTCGTCAAGAGGTAGCCGCTCCGGCGGCGCGTCAGCGCTGCGGGGGCGCCGGGCCTGGCTTCTGAAGCTGCAGGCGGATCAGATCGCCGGCGCGCAGCCGGTTCGCCGGCCGCTGCAGCGGCACCGCGCTGACCGACCACGTCGTGTAGCCAATCTGCATCCGATCGAAGACGAGGACGAACCGGCCGTCCTGCCTCATCAGGGTTCCCTGCAGCAGCGCGCCGGCTGGCGCGATGGTACGCCCTGCCGCCGCGACCGGCTCGGCGGTGGCCGCTTCGATGACGCCGGCGCCCTCCGGGGCATCGAGGTCGACCGCCTGCAGCAGCCGGACGACGGCCAGCGTCCCGTCCGGGACATCCAGCGGCTGCAGATCGCGGACGCCCGCCGCGGCGACCGCCGTCGGGCCCAGACCCTGGCCTGTCACGCTCTCACCGCTTCTGGCCCGGCGGCGCACGGTGGCGACGCGCTCACCAAGACTCCGGACAACTGCCGCATCGAGAGCCGAAGGACGCGTCCCCGACCCTTGCGTCCCCTCGATCTCGCGTTGCACGGCGTCGAGCTCGCGGGTCAGCTCCCCGCGGAGCTCGAAGTCGCCCGTACGCAGCAGGGAGATGGCCGTCCGGGCCTGAAAGAGCTGATCGCGAAGGGCTTCGAGCGGTGCGACCGGCGAGGGCTCCTGCGCGCTGACGCCGGTCAGCAGCAGGCAGAGTGCCATGGCGGCCGTGCTCGCCCGTGGCGTCATGCGTGGACCGGCGTACCCGAGAGCTCGATGACGAGGCCGAACGCCTCGCTGAAGTCCACGAGGGTGTAGCCGAGATCGCGGCGACCGAGCAGGATGCGTCCGCCGAGCCCTTCGAGACGCGCGAGGACCGCGGAGAACGACCGGCCGACGTCGAAGCCGAGATGATGGGCCCGGTTGCCGTGACGCGCGAGGACGTCCGCCAGCGGACCGCTCGAGAGCGGTTCGATCAGCTTGATGGCGACGCCGTTCAACCGGAGATAGGCGATGCGGGCCGCACCGTGGCTGACGATCGAGATGCCCGGCAGGGCGAGGTCGACCGCGCGCATCGGCGAGACGCCGAGGCCGAAGATGTCCGAGAAGGCCCGGGCCGTCTCTTCGACGCTGCGGACGACAATACCGACGTTGGTGACGCGATGGTGGGCCAGCAGGTCCTTGCTGCCGGAAAGAGGGACAGCCGTCTGATCTTCGACCAACGGAGTCGGCCGTCCCGCTGTCGACGAGAGTCCGAGCGCCGCACCGAGCTGATCCTGAAAGTCCATCTGGGCGTACGGGATGCCTCGCCGGCCGACCGTCCATGTGCCGCCTTTGGCGGACAGGGCGGGGATCAGCGTATCGAGGTTCGCGCTCGTGTGGAACCCGAGGTGGTGGATGCCGGCGCCGTGCTTCGCAAGGAACGCGGTGTGCGGCAGCCGCGGGGCCAGCGGCTGGGCCAGCGAGACTGAGAAGCCCTGGAGCTGGAAGCGGCACAGCCGCAGGGTGACATCCTCGCCGTCTGGCATCGCGACAGGGATCTCGTGAATCAGCGGGGCGGTGAGTCCGAGCGCGGGGGCGAGCCGCTCGGCGAAGCCATACAGGTCGCCAGTCGCGACGGTCACGAAGCGGAATTCGAGGTCCGTTTCGATCGGATTGAGCGGATGGGCTCCGTCGTCACTGGGGAGCGCGACGGGTGATCCGCCCGGGGCCGTGACCATGGCGTAACGGCTGCTGCGGGCGCCCGGCACGACATCCGGGTCGAACGTGCGGACGAACTCCACCAGGCGCCGCCCCGCCTGCGTCAGTTCGTAGGCGACCGACCGGCGTACCACCGGACTCTCGACCCGGATCACCAAGCCGTCGTTCTGCAGGGCGACCAGCGTACGGCTGAGCACCTTGGAGGTCAGCGGGAAGCGCTTCTTGATCTCGGAATAGCGGTGGGCATGCTCCG
>CAYNUO010000024.1:32391-40810 GCA_964400405.1 uncultured Bifidobacteriaceae bacterium
TTGGAGGTCAGCGGGAAGCGCTTCTTGATCTCGGAATAGCGGTGGGCATGCTCCGAGAGCGCGTCCAGCAGCGGGATGGTCCACTTCTCGCCGAGCCGTTGGAAGAGCAGGCGTGGGTTCCCTGAGGAAGCCGTGGCGGACATGCCGGAATCCTACAGACCCGATGGACGGCCGGCAAAGGATCCGTTGGAGCGAGTTGTCGCTGCGGGCGTCAGGGTTCCCGTGCAGATACTTCTTGAGCCCGGCGCAGGATCCGGCCGATGATCCGCAGGTTTTGGACTCCTATATGACCCTGATTTCACAACGAACAGCCTGGGCGACCCTCGCGGCCGTGGCCGGGGTGTGCCTCGTGTGTGTACTGCCGGTGGGTGCCCAGAAGGGAGCTCCCGGCAGCGGGGAGTGGCGCGAGTACGGCGGGGACCCCGGCGGGACGAAGTATTCGCCGCTGACCCAGATCAACGGCGGCAACATCGGCCAGCTCGAGGTGGCCTGGCGGTGGGCGTCGCCCGACCGCGGGATCCAGGCCTCGGACCCGCTGATGAAGTCCACCCGGAACGAGGACACACCGATCTACGTGAACGGCGTGCTCTACAGTGTGACGCCGCTCGGGATGGTGGCCGCCATCGACCCGGCGACCGGCGTCTCGAAGTGGGTCTACGACCCGGAGGTCTACAAGAACGGCAAACCGGGTAACTCCGGTTTCATCCACCGCGGCCTGGCGTACTGGACCGACGGCATGACGGAGCGCATCCTCGAGGGCACCAACGACGCGTACCTGATCTCGATCGATGCGAAGACGGGGAAGCCGGACCCGGCCTTCGGCGAGAACGGGCGGGTGGATCTGACGATCGGCATCCGTGACGCCGTCCGGACGAAGAATTTCATGGGCCGCCGGCCCCTTGTCGCCGGCAACGTCGTCATCATCGGCAATTCGATCCTGGACCCGACGTCCACGAAGGAGATGCCGCCCGGCGATGTGAAGGCCTTCGACGTTCGCACGGGACGGCTCCTGTGGACGTTTCACACCGTGCCGCACAAGGGTGAGTTCGGCTACGAGACGTGGCTGGAAGGATCGGCCGAATACTCAGGCAACACGAATGTCTGGGCAGGGATCAGCTACGACCCGGAGCTCAACTACGTGTATCTGCCGGTCTCTGGCGGGACGAACGACTCCTACGGCGGGCATCGCCCGGGCAACACCCTCTTCACCGAAAGCCTCGTGTGCCTGGATGCGAAGACGGGCAAGCGGGTCTGGCACTTCCAGATGGTGCATCACGGCCTCTGGGACTACGACATGCCGGCCCAGCCCGTGCTGGGCGACATCACGGTGGACGGCCGCCGCATCAAGGCGGTGATGCAGCTCACGAAGCAGGGCTTCACGTACGTATTCGACCGGAAGACGGGCAAGCCCGTCTGGCCGATCCCGGAGAAGGCGGTGCCGCAGTCGAAGGTGCCGCGTGAGCGGACGTCGCCCACGCAGCCGCATCCGACGAAGCCGCCGGCCTTCGAGATGCAGGGGACGGTCGAGGAGAACCTCATCGACTTCACACCCGCGCTCCGGAAGCAGGCGCTCGAGAACCTGCAGTTCTTCGAGCACGGACCGGTCTACACGCCGCCGTCGGAGAAGGGAACGCTCTACCTGCCGGGCACGTTCGGCGGCGCGAACTGGGGTGGCGGTGCGTTCGACCCCGAGACCCAGATGCTGTACGTGCCGTCACGGATGCTGCCGACGGTCTACCGCGTCGGCCCCGGCGACCCGAAGCAGACGAACTTCTTCTACCGGTCGGGCGGCGCGCCTGGCGGGCCGAATCTGGGCGCGCTGCAGCGGATCGACAGCCTGCTGATCTTCAAGCCGCCCTACTCGCGCGTGTCGGCCATCGACATGAACAAAGGCGAAATCCGTTGGCAGTCACCCGTGGGCAACGGCCCCCGAAGCCATCCGCTCATCAAGGACCTGAATCCGGGCCCGATGGGCGACGAGATTCCGCGTCTGAGCGTGATGCTGACGAAGTCGCTGCTGTTCGTCAGCGCGCAGCGGCTGGAGTCGGCGGGCCAGCTCATCCCGCCGCCGTGGGTGAAGTACGGCGACGTGGACATGATGCGGCAGTTGCTCTACGTTTACGACAAAGCGAACGGGAAGCTGCTGAGGACCCTCCTGCTCGATGGGGCGTCGGCGGCGCCGCCGATGACCTACCTGCACCAGGGCCGTCAGTACATCGTCACGGCGATCGGCGCGGGAGAGACCACCGAGGTTGTGGCGCTGGCCATCGGAGGCCCGAAAGCGAACTGACCGCGCTGCGCCGGCCGGTCGAGGAGCAGGGATGCGATTGACCCCACCTACCACCGGCCGGCGACTCGCCGCTGCGTTCGTCCTGCTGTCGGCCGCAGTGCTGGCCACCGTGCCGGCCGCGAGCCAGGTCCCGCCGGCGGCGCCCGCGATCGACTTCCATCACGTCCACATGAACGTCGTCGACCCCGGGGCGTCGACCGCGTTCTACGTGACGTCGTTCACCCGTGCAACGCGGCACGTCGAGGCCGGCATGCCCGGCGTGAAGGCGGACAACGTCCTCATCCTGTTCAACCGCGTCTCGCAGCCGGCGTCGGCCGAGTGGGATACGCCGTTCTGGCACTTCGGCTGGAACACCGCGGACGCCGTCGCCGACCATCGCCGGCTCGCCGCGCAGGGGGTCAAGTTCTTCCGGGTGCCGCCGCCATCGGGCCACATGGTCGGGCCGGACGGGAATGACGTCGAGATCGCGCCGGGGAAGGGCGGGGACAGCGGGGGCCTCAGCTCCAGTTCGTTCAACCACGTGCACCTGATGAGCGACGCGCCGCTGTGCGCCGCCGAGTGGTACCAGCGGGTCCTGGGATTCCGGAAGGGCCGGGTGACCAACCCGGACGGCGGTGCGGATTGCCACGTGCCGTTCCGGCCCCGGCATGACCCCGCCAATCAAATCCACGAGCCGAACGCGGGCGTGTTCGCCGGGTCGATCCTCGTCTCCATCTACCCGCACCAACGTTTGAAGGCGCTGACCCAGACGCCGGTGGACGACGAGGGGCCACTAATTTCCCCGAAGGGCCGGGTGCTCGACCACATCGGCCTCAGCGTGGCCGACCTGCCGGGCACGCTGGCGCGGCTCAAGACTGAGGGCGTGGTGATGCTGGAGGGCCCGCGGCCGTTCGGCACGTCCGGCCTGCGGGCGGCCCTGATCGAGGGGCCGGACCACATGCGCATCGAACTGGTGGAGCGGGGGAGGTGACGCGGCTCGCCGGGGCCTGCCTCACGTGCGTGCTGATGTGCGCGCCGGCCGGAGTATTCGCGGGAGCAGAGCCTCAGGCCGCGGCGGGTCGCCCCGGGGTTTCGTGGCTGGACGCGCCCGTGAGTGCCTGGCCGGCGGAAGGCAGCGTGCCAAGGGCAGCGGTGGTCTCCGGGACGGCGTCGCGGTCCTGTCTGGCGACCCCGCCGGCGTCGCGCGAAGTCGACCAGATCGCGGCGGCCGGCTGGCGCCCGTTCCAGCTGTTTGACCGTCCGATCGGGCGCGGTGGAGTGGTCGTGATGGGCGGCCTTCGGGACCTGACGACCGACTGCGCGCCGGCGGCCTTTCAGGTGTTCGTCTTCGTGGATGGGGCATTCGCCGGAGCGCTGTCGCCCGTCGAGATGACGACCGGCCGGGACGGCGTCGTTGGTGCGGTCCGGGTCCTGCCGGTCGACGTCATCACGGCCGAGTTCGCGCGGTACGCGACCGGCGACAGCGAGTGCTGTCCGTCCTCCCGCGTGCGCGTCAGCTACGGGATCGACAGGAGTGGCGGACGCGTCCGCGTCGTGCCGACCGGTCGAAAGTCGCTTCGGGAGTAGGCCGGCCCGGAACTCCACTATGCGGGCAGCCGCGACCTGTGCAGAACGGCGCGCGGAGCGCGACTGAAGTGTACGAGCCAGGCGGATTCCTCATGCGCGCGGGGAGCGCGAGCACGGCGTTCTGCACAGGTCGCGGTTGTCCGCGTTCCAACCAGCCGGGCATCGCCGGATCGCATCGCTTGTGGATCGACCACATGCGATCCGCAAGATATCGATTGACAAAACACTGGCCGTCGTAAACCCTCGTGCACGGATGGGCAGGAACGTTCGCGCGCTGACGCTGCGGGAGATGACCGCGCTCCTCGCCGAGTTGAGCGGCCACCGCGTGTCCGATCGGCAGGTCCGGTACCTCCTCATCGATGGCGGGGTGGGCGGCGACACCGCGTTGCGGGCGCACGGACGCACCCGGCTCTACGGGTCCATCGACGTGGCACTGGCGCGCGCGGCGGTCGCGCTTCGGGCGGACGGCGTCTCGCCACAGTTGACCCGTGTCGTCATGACGTACCTCCGCGACGACCTCGTCCGCGCGTGGAAGTCGGCGGCCTCGCTGGCTGTGGCCGTCCGGGGGCTGCAGGCCACGCTCGAGCCGGCCGTCAGGAGCCGGCCGAGCCGGGTGTCGGCCTGGGTGCCGCTCAGGCCGATCTGGCAGGGCCTCGACGCCCGCGTCCAGGCAGTTGCGGACGCACGGGACGACGTCTGGATGTACCGGAAGGTCAAGGTCGGAGCGGTTCCCCGGAACACGCTCTGACCTGCGGTGTCGCGGGCGAGCCGTCGCTAACCCCGGAACTGCAGCGCTTCGGCGACGTGCCGGGCTTCGACGACGGCGTGACCCTCGAGGTCGGCGATCGTCCGGGCGACGGCGAGCACGCGGTGGTGGCTCCGAGCGCTCAGCCCGAGCCGTTCCGACGCGCGCCGGAGCACGGCCGCGGCCCGTTCGACTGGACGAGCTGCCTGGATGACCTGCTGCCCGCGAAGATCTCCGTTGAGCAGCCGGCCGGTTCGATCGGCTTGCCGGCCGCGCGCCGCCAGGACCCGGGCGAGCACCGGGGCTGACGCCTCGCCGCCGCCGGCCCCCAGCTCGACCGGAGGCACGGACCCGACCCGGACGGTGAGGTCCACCCGGTCCAGCAGAGGTCCTGACAGGCGGGAGGCGTATCGGGCGACCTCCCCCTCGGCGCAGGTGCAGGCCCGCTGCGGGTGTCCGCGGTATCCGCACGGACATGCCCGCGTTGCCATTTTGCAGAGTCCGAATAAGGGGGGCCTTTCGTCCAGCCGGATATCCGAAGGAAATCAATGACCTAGGCGATCACCTGCGGAAGCGTCGAATGGATCTTGGCCTTCGCCAGCGGGACGTGGCGAAGGTGCTGGGCGTGGACGCAACGAGCGTTGCCAATTGGGAGTTGGGCAACTCCGAACCGGCCTTGCGATTTCTGCCGGCCCTCATCCGGTTCCTTGGGTACGACCCGAGGCAAGAGCCACGAACGTTCGGCGCGCGACTTAAGTGGCTGCGAGAAGGGCACGGCTGGTCCCAGGAAGACCTCGCCCGCCGACTGTGTATCGACCCATCGACCGTCAGAACCTGCGAACTCGGGAGGTGCGAGGCCCGCAAAGGGACTCGCGTCGAGCAATTACTGTCCTTGTACTCGCAGGGCATCAAGCCCAGGGCGCCAGGCCGGTCTAAAGGGTAACTGACCTGACTGCGCGCTGGAGCGCGAGGAAGGCGGCACTGTCTTTCGGCACAAGTTGCTGTCGTGCTAGAAATCGATCGACGGAGACCTGTGTGACGCCTCCATCATCTAGCCCCAGGCGCGTCAGGAGAGCGGCTAGTGTGCGCCGGTCGCGCACGTCCAGAAGGCTTACCGGTGCGCACTCCTGCCATGAAGAACGTACTATCGCCCGAAGGCCGCGTGCCAAATCTCGACCCGCGCGCGCGGAGAGGCCCAAGATCCGGGATTGTTCTGCTATCGTGGACCGGCCGACGCCTACATGCCGCCCCCAGGCTGTGACCGTGACCAGATCGCGTGGGGACGTGCAGGCGCGGACGACACTCTCGGCCCAAGCTGCAGCTACCGGATGAAGGGAAGGTGGGAGTCGAACTGAGTTCGCCCGCCTACTCAGTGTCGAAGGTGGAAAGCGATCATCGAGGAGCGACACGATGATGCGAATCAACGCCGCAAGATCCACTGGCTTTTCCAAGACGTCCACCGCGCCTTGGCGCATCGCTTGGATCGTAGTGGGTGTCTCGAGAAACCCGCTGACCAAGACAAACGGAATGCCCGAGTAATGTTCGAGTACGTCGAAGCCTGTTCCGTCTGGTAAGCGCAGGTCGAGCACAACTAAGGCAAACTGCTCGCGTGTCGTTCTGCAGGCTTCGGCGACGGTTCTCGCCGACCGCACTGCAACGCCGCGATGCTTGAGGCCCCAACTGAGCGCGTCCGCAAGCCCAGAATCGTCGTCCACTACTAGAACGGCATCGGCGCGCATTGGGCCACCGCTCGGACCCTGCACATGTTTGTGCCCTATCCTCCTCCCACAGAGATCGCGTCCGACGAACTGGGGAGTGGCGCCAGTGGCTACGCCCGCTGTAGCCACCGCGACAATACGACGAGGAGTGCGCTCGTCGCGCCTGCGACAGCCCAGAGAGTGGAACTCGCAGGTCCGAGTATTAACACGTGGGTCGCAACCACGAGAACTGGAACTGCGGCGAGAAGCAAGAAGACCTGTGGCGTCCTTCCCCAACGTCCAGGTGGGTCTGCGCTCGATGGCCACAAGACTACCGCGGCGACGCCTAGCCCAACTAGGGCAGATGCGAACACCCTCCCAAAGTTAGGCTCCGGCGACCGGAGACCGAGAATCACGTTCGCAAGCGGGAGTGCAACCAGTAGAACGCGCCGGAGCCACGGTGGGAAGATCCCATTCATAAAGGCTCCCTGCAGGTTAGCATCCATTCTGGTACATCGCGACGATGGAGATCCCAGGGTTTAGTGGATACCCTTGCGCCGAACGTTGTGAGTCGCTTCGAACTGTTCGGGGCTGACACCGCCGAGGTGACTTTGTCGGCGGATGTGATTGTAGAAGCGAGCGATGTAGTCGGCCACCGCATTCACCGCGATCTCGCGGTTCTTGTAGATCTGCTTCTTTGACCAGCTCCTTCTGCAGACTCCTGAAGAAGGACTCGGCGACGGCATTGTCCCAGCGGTTCCCTTTCTGGCTCATGCTCGGTACTAGGTGTTTGGAACGGCAGAAGCGCCGCCAGGCGTCACTGCCGTACTGGGTGCCCTGATCCGAATGGATCACCGTGCCGCGCGGCCGTCGTGCTCGTACGGCCATCAGCACCGCATCGAGGACCATCTCGGCGCGGACCGTGGGTCCCGCTGCCCAGCCGACAATTCGGCGCGAGAACAGATCCATCACAACAGCTAGATACAGCCAGCCTTGCCACGTGCGGATGTAGGTAATGTCCGTCACCCAGGCGACATTGCGCCGGGCCACAGTGAACTTCCGCTGTAGCAGGTTCGGAATCAGGATGGCGGGTGTGCCAACGGTCCAGCGCCTGGACCGGTAGCCATGCAGGGCGCGCAGCCGGTGCTCGCGCATGAGACGCGCGACGCGGTGCTGCAGGTCTCGCCCGCCTCGCGAAGATCCAAGAAGACCCGCGGGGCGCCGTAGATACCCTGGCTCGCCGTGAACGACGCCCGGATCAGCCCGAGGAGTCTGGCGTCTTCCGTGGCGGGCTTCGAGAGCGGCTGAGCCAGCCATTTGTAGTAGCCGCACGGAGCAACGCCCAAGGTGCGACACAGCATTCGCACCGTATGACGGCCTCGTTGGGCATTGATGAACTCGTACGTCGAACGGACCCGACCCGCACTGAGCTTCGTGGATATCGGCATCGCCCTCCGCGAACACTGGGATGCTACTGTCCACTAAACTCTGGGATCTCCACACTCCCTTTGTGATCCCATGACAGCGAAGCGATTGTCGGCTGCGTCATCAGGCCTCCCGATCGCCCGCAGGATGAGCCTCGCCTGATCGGGTCTCTATCCCCTTGTGAAGGGTTTTCGCAGGCCTACCGGAACTGCAGCGCCTCGGCGACGTGCCGGGCGTCCACGACGGTCTCGCCTTCGAGATCCGCGATGGTGCGTGAGACGGCGAGGAGCCGGTGATGGCTCCGGGCGCTCAGGCCCAGCCGCTCGGATGCTCGTCTGAGCACCGCGGCGGCCCGCTCGGTCGGTTCCGCGGCGCGTAGGACGTGGTGACCGCGGAGTTCCCCGTTCAGTAGCCGGCCGGCCCTGGCGGCCTGCCGCGCTCGCGCCGCCAGCACACGTTCCCGGATCGCGGCTGAGGCCTCGCCGCCGCCGGCACCAAGCTCGTCCGGGGGAACGGGACCGACACGCACGGTCAGGTCCACCCGGTCCAGCAGCGGGCCCGAAAGACGAGACGCGTAGCGGGTGATCTCCGTCTCGCTGCAGGTGCATGGCCGGCTGGGGTGACCCCGGTAACCACAGGGGCACGGGTTCATGGCGGCAACCAGCAGAAAGCGGGCGGGAAAGCGGACGGCACCCG
>CAYNUO010000025.1:0-27887 GCA_964400405.1 uncultured Bifidobacteriaceae bacterium
ACCATCCGGCGTTCACGCCGATGGCCATGAACATCGTCATCGTGAAGAAGATGAGAACACCCCCGCCGAGCGCCATGAGGACGTAATAGATGGCCAGCTCGCCCGTGAACCGGATGAAGTTCATGCGCCCGTCACCCTCGAACCAGCGGCCCCCGACGTACGCGAGGCCGACGATCAGCCAGAGGGTGATTGGCAGGTGCAGGACGGTCAATACGGTGGTATCGCCGGCGAAGCGGAGGGGGTACGTGTTGACGACCGCTGCCGCGGCAAGGAACGGCAGCGACAGCCAGCGCCACTTTCCCATGTCCATCCCGCGCTTCCATACGAAATAGGCGGCCAGCAGCGGAAACACGAAGAGGCTCGCGTTCAGCGCGTAGAACGACGGGACCTCTTCGTCCGGACTGAGCCTGTGTCCGAAGAGGACGGGAATCTTGACGACGACCGCAGCCGCGGCGGCCACCGCGAACGCGACGATGGCTTCCGTACGGGATTCCCTGGCTGGCGCGTCGTCACCGCCGTCGCCGTCGGACGCGATGACGAGCTGCTTCCAGAGCCGGTCGGAGTGTTCACGCGCGAACTCACGGGACAGGGCGTCCAGGCTGCCCATGCGCTTCACGGCGACGAGAAACGCCTCGTCTTCCGCGAGGCCGGAGTCGGTCAGCGAGCTGACCTGATCGCGTAAGTGCGTTTCGAGTTCCTCGACGTCCGGCCCGTTCAGTGCGCGACGCCGGTGCAGGTAGCCGCGCCACAGGGCGATCTGCGCGTCGAGGGTCGTGGCGGGTGCGGGGCTCATGCGTAGCTGGCCCTCCAGATGCGGTGCAGCGTCTCGTCCACGACCTTCCACCGCTCACGTTCGGCGTCGAGCTGCTTCCGTCCGTCCTTCGTGAGCCGGTAGTACTTCCGGCGGCGGCCGCTCTCGGACTCGCCCCACTTGGAGGCCACGAGGCCGTTGCGCTCCAGGCGGTGGAGGACGGGGTAGAGCATGCCGTCGGTCCACTGCAGGTGCCCGCCAGAAAGCTCGCTGACGCGCTTGATGATCGCGTAGCCGTAGCTCTCACCCTCCGCGAGGATGGCGAGCACGAGCGGCGTGGCCGACGCGGCGACGAGATCCTTGCCGAGGTCCATGCGTAGCAGTCTTATACATAGCAAAGCTATGTATAGTCAAACCGGAACGGCTGAGTCACGGCCGGGCGGAGCGACGTCTACAATCGCGACAGGAATGCTCGTCCGCTTCGCCGTGTCCGCGCTCCTGCTGCTGCATGGGCTCATCCACACGATGGGGTTCCTGAAGGCGTGGAATCTCGCCGCCGTTCCGCAACTGAGCGGACGCACGGTCGTGCCGCTGTCGCCCGCGGCAGTGCGCGTGACCGGCGCGCTCTGGGCGGTCACCGCCCTGGCGCTGACCGTCGCGGCGTTGCTTCGCGCGCTGGATCGCGACGCGTGGTGGACGGTCGCCGCGCCGGCGCTCGTGCTTTCGCAGCTGCTGATCGTGCTGCAGTGGCACGACGCCTGGGCGGGAACGGTCGCGAACGTCGTGCTGGCGCTGGTCGTGGCCGTGAGCGCGGGCATCAGCCGGTTCCACGCCGGGAATACGGATCACGTCCGCGCGCTGCTGGCGCGCGTGCCGGCGGTTGACGCGCCGGTGCTGGAGGCGGGGGAGGTAGCCGCGCTGCCGGCCCCCGTGCGGCGATGGCTGCTGGCGTCGGGCGCGGTCGGGCGTCCGCGCGCTCGAACGGTGAGGCTGGTGCAGCGCGGCGGGATGCGCACGTCGCCGGACCAGGCCTACATGCCCGTCCACGCGCGCCAGCACTTCACCGTCGACGAGCCCGGCTTCGTGTGGACGGTCGACGTGACGATGATGCGCGTGGTGCCGGTGGTCGGCCGCGATTCGTTCGTGGCGGGCCATGGCCGGATGCTGATCAAGGCCGCGGGGCTCGTGACGGTCGCCGATGGAACGGGGCCGACCTTCGATCAGGGCACCGCCCTTCGCTTCCTGGGGGAGATCGTCTGGTTTCCGTCGGCGGCGGTGTCACCCTCGATCACCTGGACCCCGGTCGATGACCGGCACGCACAGGGGACGATCGCGGCCGGCGGCGTCACCGCATCGGCGATCTTCGAGTTCGATGAACGCGACCGGGTGGTCCGCCTGACCGCAGACCGCTATTACGGCGGGCAGACGCTCGAACGGTGGACGATCCCGATGACCGAGTGGCGCGTGGTGCGCGGGGTCGAGATCCCCGTGCGAGGTGGCGCCGTCTGGAAGCTGGCCGCGGGTGACTTCGACTACTTCCAGTGGGAGATCGTCGACGTCGAGGTGAACCCGCCGCCGGCGTAGAAGTCACGCAGTTGTCGCAAGTTGTGGGAAAACGCCGGCGAACGGGGGACGGCGGAACGCCGTGCTGCGACTCCCCGTAGGGTGAGGCATAATCCTGCCGCCACGCCGCCGCGGCAGGTGGCCACCACATGAGGACATCCTGATGCAGACCAAGTTTCGCTTCGCCCTGGCACTCGTTGCTGCCGTTACGGCCCTGACCGCCGGCACCAACGCCCACTTCAAGCTCATGGAGCCGCCGTCATGGATCGTGCCCACCAACGACCTTGGCGACCCGCAGAAGACCGGGCCGTGCGGTGGCGAGCCGAAGGGCGACAACGCGAAGATTCTCTCCAACGCGGTGACGAAGGCCGTCGGTGGTTCGAAGCTCCACATCAAGATTCAGGAAACGATCTATCACTCGGGTCACTACCGGGTGGCGCTCGCCGTGAACTCGCGCAACGAGCTGCCGGCGGATCCCTACACGGCCGAGCGCTGGACGGAGAAGGGGCTCTTCTCGACGTGGGCGCAGATTCAGAGCCCGCCGCAGGTGCCGGTGCTCGCCGACGGCCTCTTCCAGCACTATCCGAAGCCCGGTGAGCCGGCATCGGCACGCCCCGCGACTCCGATGACGCCGTGGGAGACGGACATCGAGCTGCCGAACATCAGCTGCGCGCGCTGCACGCTGCAGGTGATCCAGTTCATGGCCGACCACGTCTACAACTCGCCCGGTGGCTACGCCTATCACCACTGTGCGGACCTGCAGATCACGGCCGACGCCTCCAAGCCGATCGACAAGCGGTGGCCCGTGGCCGCTGCTGCGAAGTAGGCCGCAGCCATCACCCCGGCACGCCGCCCGCGTGCCGGGGTACCGTCATCAGGACCGGGCGAAAGGATTGGATCCCTTGCGAATCAGACACATTCCCGCCATCGCCGTCGCGGCGGCCGCACTCGTGCTGATGGGCCATCCGGATGCGATCCGTGCGCAGGCCAGCGAAATGGCCGGCGCCAAGGTCAATCACATCGGCATCGCGACGCCAGACATCGAGAAGACCATCAAGGAGTACCGGCGGGTCATGGGCTTCGGTGAGGTGAAGGCCACGACGATCCCGTTGCCGCTGCCTGACGGGCGGAAGGCGGAGATCAAGCTGGCGACCTTCTACATGCCCAACTTCCACATCGAGCTGACGCAGCCGGTCAGCCAGTACGGCCCGTATCACGACCACCTCCGCGCGCACGGCCTGAGCATCATGCACGTGGGGACCGTCGTCGAAGGTCCCAACGGCAGCGTCGATGCCATGCGGCAGGCGCTCGAGGCCAAGGGCGGCACCTGGACGCTCGGCGAGAAGGGCAGCTTCTACGCCTTCGTCGACCTCGGCAAGTCCATCGGCACCACGATCGAGATAGGGAAGCAGAATCCGCAGAGGGGCGCGGCCCCGGCCGTGCCACCCGGCGACGCGTTGCCGCCCCTTGGCGCGCTCCCGGCGACACATGTGGGCTGGGCGGCCGCCGATGCCGCCGCGGCGTCGGCCGCGATGGCCGGCATCTTCGGGGCTCCTGCGCCGAAGCTCATGGACTACAAGGATTCCCAGTACCCGCCGAACCACCGGTGGAACGTGGCGGCGCCGCTGCGCATCGGGTTTCACAACCAGGGCGTCGGCCTCGAGTTCATCGAGTCGGTCGGCGGCCCGACGCCGTGGAGCGACTTCGTCGGCATCCACAAGGGCAGCGCTCCGCAGCACCTGGCCATCAACGTCGGCAACCGGATCGACGAGCAGATCGCCGACCTCCAGAAGCGCGGCGGCAGGTGGACCAACGGCAAGCCCGGTGGCGGCTATGCCTACCTGGACTTCAGCGATGTCCTCGGCCTCATCTTCGAACTGAACGGCACCTCGAAGTCGGCGGCCGCGAAGTAGCCACCATAGACCGTCGCACCGGAACCCTCTTCTCGGGACGGCCGATAGCACGATCCGCCACCTGTAACGGAATCCCGTTACAGGTGCCATTTCTCCCCCGAATCTGGTCAATCATCGGCCGCCGGGTCGGCCACTGGCTTCGCTCCGGCGAAGCGGACGCGACGTCCCGCACGGCTCGTTGATTCACGGAAGGGAGACTGTAGATGCGTATCGGTTCCTCTGCACGCGCCGCGGTTGCCGCGCTGGCAGTGCTCGTGCTGCCGGCGGTCGCTGGCGCCCAGGGCGGGTCGGGTTCCATTGCTGGCAATGTCAAGGACACCACGGGTGGCGCGCTGCCCGGTGTCACGGTGGAAGTCGCCAGCCCCGCCCTCATCGAGAAGGTCCGGACGGCTGTCACCGACGGCGGTGGCAACTACAAAATCACGGAACTCCGGCCCGGCACCTACAGCGTCACGTTCTCGCTGGGCGGCTTCAGCAGCTACAGGCGCGAAGGCATCGAGCTGAGCGCGGGCTTCACCGCCCCGGTCAACGCTGAGATGAAGGTCGGCGCGATGGAGGAGACCATCACGGTGACCGGCGCGGCGCCCGTGGTTGACGTCCAGAGCGTCCGGACGCAGAGCGTGCTGAAGGCCGAGGTGCTCGACGCACTGCCCTCGGGTCAGCGCGACCTCAACCAGCTCGCGTCGTTGACGCTGGGCGCCGTTCCCTCCACGGCCGGCCGGAACGACGTCGGCGGCGACAAGGGCGAGCAGAGCACGGGCCTGTCGATTCACGGTACTCGCGGCGACGACGGCCGGGTGAGCTGGGACGGTATGAACGCCAACGTGTTCTTCGGCGGTGCCGGCGGCCAGCAGCGCACGTACAAGTTCAACACCGTCGGCGTGGCCGAGCAGGTCGTGGATACCGGTGGCAACTCCTCGGAAACCGAGACGGGCGGTGCCAACATCAACATGGTGCCGAAAGAGGGCGGCAACCGCCTGAGCCTCTACGGGACGGGCAACTACACCAGCACCGACCTGGCGTCCGGCAAGGTGCCCGAGGATCTGGTGGCGCGCGGGAGCAACCCGAACCAGAACAGCATGAAGCAGGTGTGGGACTACGGCGTCGGCGTCGGCGGCCCGATCGCGCAGGACAAGATCTGGTTCTATTCAGCCAACCGCTGGTGGGGCAGCCAGAGCTTCGGCGCCAACAACTACTTCAACAAGGCGACCAACTTCTACACCTACGTGCCCGACACGACGCGGCCCGTCTACAACAACATCTGGGCGCGTGACTTCGGTGGCCGGGTGACCTGGCAGGCTACCGCGAAGCAGAAGCTCACGTTCGAGCACCACTACCAGGCGTCCTGCTCCTGCTGGCAGGGTATCGGCGCGACCGCCGCGCCGGAGTCCACCATCAGCTTCATCTACACACCGAACCGGATGAACCAGGCGTCCTGGACCTATCCGCGCACGAACAAACTGCTGTTCCAGGCCGGCGTCTCGGTGATGCGGCAGCAGGTGACGTTCAATAGCCTCGGTGGCGTGAACGTGCCGGGACGCATCGCGATCAACGACACGAACTATCCCGGCATTGGCGCGTATCAGTGGGGCGGCGTGAGCGGCAGCGTGCAGACGGACAACTCGAAGTCCGAGAACGCGCCCAAGGGTCTCGACCCCCAGCGTCAGGACAACATCAGCTACCGCTACGCGATGTCCTACATCACGGGCTCTCACGCCTTGAAGGGTGGCCTGCAGGGTGTGCGCGGTACCTTCGATACGCGCGGTAACGTTCCGGACCCGGGCTACACGCTCACATTTAACGGTGGCGCGCCGGTGTCGCTGACGCAGTGGGCCGGTCCGTTCAAGAGCAACGGTCGCGTGAAGAGCCTCGGGCTGTACCTGGCGGACCAGTGGACGATCAAGCGGCTGACCCTGAACCTCGGCGCCCGCTACGACCACTTCAACGTCGGCACGAAAGCGATCGACATTCCCGCGGGTCCCTTCATCGGTGCCCGTCGCTACGAGGCGCTCAAGGACGTGCCGAACTACAACGACATCACGGCGCGCATTGGCGCCGCCTATGACCTGCGTGGCGACGGCAAGACGGCGCTCCGCGCATCCTGGGGCCGGTACCTCGTGGGCCTCGGCGGTGGCGCGCTGACCAATCTGTCACCGGCGAACGCGGTCGTCACCAACACGGCACGGCCCTGGAACGACTCGGTCGGCGTGGCGACGCCGGGCACGGGCGTGACGGGCAACGGCAACTTCGTTCCGGACTGCGACCTCAGAAACTTTGCCGCGAACGGGGAGTGCGGGGCCATCGTGAATGCCGGCTTCGGCTCTCCGGTCAGGGCCTTCACGTGGGACGACAAGGCGCGCCAGGGCTGGGGTGTCCGCGAGTACAACTATCAGTGGAACGTGTCCATCCAGCAGGAGCTGCGGCCCGGGTGGGGCGTGAGCGCCGGCTTCTACCACACGGACTTCCACAACCCGCAGATCGCGGTCAACACGGCCCTCAACGCCGGTTCCTTTGACTACTTCTGTCTGCCCGCGCCAACCGACGCCCGCCTCGGCGACGTCAGCGGCGGCCAGGTGTGCGGCAACACCAACGTGAACTTTGCCTCCAAGGCGATCCCCCAGAACGTCGTCTGGTATCGCGTGGAGGATGCGCCGCTGCCGGGCGTGAAGGGCACAAGGACCGAGGTCTACAACGGTGGTGACGTGGCGCTGAACATGCGCTTCAAGGGGACCGGGTTGATTTCCGGCGGCGTCTCGATCGGCAAGTCGGTGACGAATACCTGTTTCGCCAACGGCTTCCCGCAGGTCACGGGGACCATCGCCGCCGGTGGTGTGACGGCGCTCGGCCTGCGCGACGACAAGTACTGCACGAACAAGGCGCAGTCGCTGTGGAACGGCGTCGGTTCACAGATCAAGTTCCAGGTCGTGTATCCGCTTCCAGCCGCGTTCTTCATCAGCGCGACCTACAAGCACCTGCCCGGCGTTCCGATTACCGGCACAGTCACCTACGCGAACGCGGCGGTGGCGCCGGTCCTGGGCCGGAACCTCGCGGCCTGCACGGCGCCGACGGGCGCCTGCACGCAGGTCGCGGCGGTCAACGTGGTGCAGCCGGGGACGGTCTTCGACCAGCGTCTGAACCAGGTGGATACGCGGATGACCCGCCGCTTCACGATCCGCAAGGCCCGCATCCAGGGCATCGCGGAGCTCTATAACGTCCTCAATGCGCGTCCGCCGCAGGCCAATACGGTGACGTGGGGTGTCGTGGCCGCGCCGGGCGTGGCCACGCCGGGTGCAACGTACCTCCGCCCGTCCTCGTTCCTCGGCGGCCGGCTCTTCAAGTTTGGCGCCCAGGTCGACTGGTAGTTCTCGCGTTCGAGACGCCGGTGCCGGACCTTCTGAGGTCCGGCCCGGCAGATTCCCGCCGCACGACGGCACCGCCGAAACGGTGGTGCCGTCCCCGGGTTGTCGCACTTGGCCTCGCTGCGGGGCACCCGTGTGTCCCGCTGTGCCCGCTCGGGACTAGACTCGAACTCCATGTTGACCGAGTGGCTGGGCTACCTGGCCGCCACCCTGACCACCGCCGCGTTCCTTCCGCAAGTCCTGCACACCTGGCGGAGCCGATCGGCGCGTGATCTGTCCGTCGCCTGGCTCGTGACCTTCTCGATCGGCGTCGCGGGGTGGCTCGCCTACGGGGTGCTGATGCACTCCCGGCCCGTCATCGTCGGGAATGCGGTGACGCTGGGGCTGACCGGCGCTCTGGCCTACCTCAAGTGGAGATACTGATGTTCCGTCGCGCCCTTCTGTCGGGGAGCCTGCTCCTTGCGTGCGCCCCGTCACCGATCGCTGCGCAGGGGTTGGTTCCGATCGCCCCGGAGGTGGAAACGCGGGACGCCTCGGGCCGCGCCACAGTGCGGGCGGTGCGCGTGACGGATGCGCTCCGTGTCGACGGCAAGTTCGACGACGCCGTGTATGCCCAGGTGAAGCCGATTGGCGGGTTCACGCAGGTCGAACCCAAACCAGGTGCGCCGGCCAGCCAGGCCGTCGAAGTCTGGCTGCTCTACGACCGCGCCAACTTCTACGTGTCGCTGAAGCTGCACGAGGACCACCTCGAACGGATGGTGGCCAACGAGATGCGTCGGGACGCGTCGATCAACCTGTCGCAGAACGAGCTGGTGACCGTGGCGCTCGACACGTTCCACGACCGCCGCAGCACGTTCGCGTTCTGCATCAATCCGATCGGAGGGCGCTGCGACGGTCAGTCCAGCAACGAGGGGCAGTACAACGGAGACTGGAACGGCGTCTGGAAGGTCGAGACGGGGCGGTGGGAGGGTGGCTGGACGGTCGAAATGGCGCTGCCGTTCCGCACGCTGCGCTACCCGGCGAAGCCGGTCCAGGACTGGGGTATCCAGATCCTGCGCGTCAACCGGTGGAAGAACGAGATCGACTTCCTGACACCCAGCGACCCCTCCCGCGGTTCGGCCGGCTTCATGCTGGCGTCCCGGTTCGCCGACGTCGTCGGGCTCGAGGCGCCACCGCCCGGGCGGAACATCGAGGTGAAGCCCTACACGATCGGCAGCCTCACGACCGACCGCCTGTCACGGCCGGCGAAGTCCAACGCGACCGACGGCAACGTCGGCCTGGACGTGAAGTACGCCGTCACGCAGAGCATCGCCACGGACTTCACCTGGAACACCGACTTCGCGCAGGTGGAGGCGGACGAACAACAGGTCAACCTGACGCGGTTCAATCTCTTCTTCCCGGAGAAGCGGGAGTTCTTCCTCGAGAACCAGGGCGTCTTCGCCTTCGGCGGCACGACGTCGGGCACGGGCGGCGCGGCCGGCGATGCGCCGATTCTGTTCTACAGCCGGAGCATCGGCCTGAACGGCGCCCAGCAGGTGCCGCTCTCGGTCGGCGGGCGCATGACCGGGCGGGAGGGCCGCTTCAGCTTCGGCGGCGTGAACATTCAGTCGAAGGCCGTCGAGGCGACGAACACCCGGTCAACGAACTTCTCCGTGCTGCGTCTGAAGCGGGACATCCTCAACCGCAGTTCCGTCGGCATGATGGCCACGAACCGGTCCGTGGCGCGGGGTGGGCAGGGGCGCAACACGGTCGTCGGCGCAGACGCAACGTTCGCGTTCTTCACGAACCTTGCGATCAACACGTACTGGGCAAAGAGCGACTCGCCATTCCTGAAAGCGCGGGGCGTCACGGGCGACGACCAGAGCTATCGCGGCCAGGTCGACTACAACGCGGACCGGTACGGGCTGCAGGCCGAGTACGCGACCGTCGGTGCCAACTTCAACCCCGAGATGGGCTTCACGCGGCGCATCGACATGCGGAAGTCCTACGTCCAGGGCCGGTTCAGCCCGCGGCCGAAGCAACGTGGGGCCGTGCGGAAGTACTACTTCATCGGCAGCGCCAACTACATCAGGAACGGCGAGGGGCGACGGGACTTCCTGGTCGGTTCCGGCGAGTTCAGCGTGGAGCGGCAGAACGCCGACCGCTACACGGTCGGCTTCGACCGGACCTACGAGTACATCCCGCGCCCGTTCGTGATCGCGCCCGGTGTGACCGTGCCGGTCGGCGGGTTCGACTACGGCATCCTCCGCGCCACGGCGGGCTTCGGTCAGCAGCGCCGCGTGTCCGCGCAGGTCGGCGTGGAGACGGGCAGCTTCTACGGCGGCCGGCGAACCACGCTCAGCATCTCCCGCGGACGCTACCAGTTCTCCCCGCGGCTGGCCGTGGAGCCGACGGCGTCGTTCAACAACGTCGACCTGCCCGGTGGTTCGTTCAACACGAACCTCATCGGCTCGCGCGTCAACCTCGCCATCACGCCGCGGGCCTTCGTCAGTGCGCTCGTGCAGTACAACTCCACCGCCGCCTCTCTCGCCAGCAACGTCCGGTTTCGCTGGGAATACCTGCCGGGGAGCGAGATGTTCGTCGTCTACAACGACCAGCGCGACAGCCGGGTGACGGGGTTCCCTGACCTGCAGAGCCGGTCATTCGTCGTGAAGATCAACCGCCTGATGCGCTTCTAACGAGCCTATAATTCACCCGCCATGCCGACCTTCAATCTGACCGTCAACGGCGTCCGGAAGACCGTCAATGTCGCCGCCGATACCCCACTGCTCTACGTGCTGCGCAACAACCTCGAGTTGAGCGGTGTTCGCCTCGGGTGCGGTGTGTCGCAATGCGGAGCCTGCTCCGTGCTTGCCGATGGCAAGGAGATCCGCTCCTGCGTGACGCCCATCTCCCGCGTGGGGGAGAGGAAGATTCACACGATCGAGGGTCTGCCGGGGCTGTGGGCCGCGAAGAAGGGCCTGACGGGTGAGAAGGCCGCCTCGACCCTCCACCCGGTGCAGCAGGCCTGGATCGACATGCAGGTGCCGCAGTGCGGCTACTGCCAGAGCGGCATGATGATCACCGCCGTCGACCTGCTGTCGCGGGTGCCGAACCCGACCGTGGCGCAGATCACCGACGCCTACACCGGCGGGCCGTCGCCGCACCTGTGCCGCTGCGGCACCTACACGGCGATCATCGGGGCCGTCCAGTCCGCCGCGCGGACGATGAAGGCGTAGGAGACGACATCATGCTGACCGAACCGACTCTCACGCGCCGCGCCTTCGTCCAGGTCGGTGGTGGCCTCGTCGTCACGCTGGCCGCGCTGCCGGATGCCTTCACGCCGAACGGCGCCGCCGCCGAGGCCGCGTCGCTCGATGCGACGAAGCTCAACGCCTGGCTCGAGCTCAACGCGAACGGGCGCATCCTCGCGCGCACCGGGCGTACCGAGATGGGCGTGGGCATGGCCGCCTACTACCGCCAGACGATCGCCGAGGAGCTGAACGTCCGGCCCGAGACGATCGACCTGATGATGGGCGA
This sequence comes from uncultured Bifidobacteriaceae bacterium, assembly GCA_964400405.1. Lineage (GTDB taxonomy): Bacteria > Acidobacteriota > Vicinamibacteria > Vicinamibacterales > UBA2999 > CANKJK01. The sequence goes on from CAYNUO010000025.1 coordinate 11,106, forward strand.
CACGGACCGCACGCCGGACGGCGGCTGGTCGGCGTCGTTCCTCGAAGGCGCGCAGAACCTGCGCAAGGTCTCGGCCTACACGTATCAGGCGCTGCTCGGGCTCGCGGCCGAGCGTCTGGGCGCGCCCGCCGCGCAGCTGACCGTCGAGAACGGCGTGGTCCGTTCCGGCGCGAAGTCGGTGTCCTATCCCGACCTGCTCAAGGGGCAGCAGCTCGAGCTGACGATCCCCGTGGCCGGCGGTCTGGCCGTGATGAACGACAAGGGCACGGGCATCAACAACATCATGGGCATCACGGTCACCGGCAATCCGCCGATGAAGCCCGTCTCGAAGTACACCGTGGTCGGCACGTCCTTCGCGTCGCCGTCGGTCGAAGAGAAAGTCACGGGGAAGACGCAGTGGGTCGGCGACGTCCGCCTGCCGGGCATGCTCCACGCGCGGATGGTTCGTCCGTCGACGCTCGGCTCCACGCTGGTCAAGGTGGGCACGTTCGACAAGGCGAAGTTCCCGACGGCCGAGGTGGTCACCAAGGCCAACCTCGTTGCGGTCGTCTCGCCGGACGAGTGGGAGGCCGTGAGCGCGAGCCGCGCCGTGGCCGCCTCGACCACCTGGAGTGAATGGGCCGGCCTGCCCGGGCACTCGAATCTCGGCGAGGTGATCAAGGCCAACCGTGTGCAGGGCGGCAAGCGCGGCGATCAGGCGAAGACGGCCGAGGCGCTGAAGAACTCCGCGAAGGTCGTGTCGGTCACCTACGAACAGCCGTACGTGAAGCACGCGCCGATCGGGCCGTTCATCTCGGTGGCCGACGTGAAGGCCGACGGGACGGCCATGGTGTGGACGCACACGGCACAGTCGCAGGGGCTGCGCGCGCACCTCGCGCACATGCTCGGTGTGAAGACGGACAAGGTCACTGTGCGCTGGCTCGAAGGCGCCGGGCAGTACGGCCGCACGTCTCTCGGCGGCGACGCGGCGGACGCGGACGCCGTGGTGCTGTCGCAGTTGCTCGGCAGGCCCGTGCGCGTGCAGTGGACCCTGCAGGAGGACCTCGCCTGGTCGTCGGCCTCGTCCGCGTGGGTCTCCGACCTCAAGGCGGGTCTCGACGCGAACGGCAAGCTGACGGCGCTCGAGAGCGACTTCATCATGGCGCCGGGCATGGACCTTCGGATGGTGGGCGCGGTGCTGGCCGGCATGCCGGACCTGCCGGTGCCCGCGATCGGGGGCGGACCGGCCCAATTCGGGTTCGGCGCGGTCACGCAGCCCTACACGATTCCGAACGAGTTCCACCAGGGCGCGGGCGCGCGCGTCGAATTGATGAAGCCGCCGTCCGGCGTTGGCCTGCGCGGCAACATCATGCGCACGCCCGGCCAGCGTCAGCACGTCTGTGCGCTTGAATCGATCCTGAACGAGGCGGCCGTTGCCGCGGGGGCCGATCCGGCCCAGTTCCGCATCGACCACACCACCGATCAGCGTCTCATCGACATCATCCGGAAGACGGTCGCGGAGGCCGGCTGGGCGCCGCGTCCCTCGCCGAACCCGGCGGCCCGCCGCACGGGCGACACGCCCGTGAAGGGCCGTGGTTTCGCCGCGATGTATCGCTTCGGCGCCTACTGGGCCGGCGCAGCCGAAGTGGAGGTCGTGCCGTCCACCGGCGTCGTGCGCGTCACGAAGTTCACGATCGGCGTCGACCCGGGCAAGGTGATCAACCCGCGGCACCTCGTGAGCAACTGCGAAGGCGGCATCGTCATGGGCCTCGGCGAGGTGCTCATGGAGCAGCTCACGTTCGACCAGGGCAAGGTCACGTCGAACGACTGGACGAAGTACAAGATCCCGACGATGCGGGATCTGCCCGAGATCAAGGTCGTGACGATCTCGCGCGACGATGCCGGCTTCGGCGGCGTGGGTGAGGCGGCGAACTCGCTGCCGCAACCCGCGATCCTGGCCGCCGTGTTCGACGCGACGGGCGTGCAGCCGCGCCGCACGCCGCTGACGCCGGACTACGTCAAGAGCCTGCTGCAGAAGGCGTAGTCCGTACGCCGACCCTCGCCGTCGCGATCCCCTGCAGGAACCGTCCGCGCCATCTGGCGACCTTGCTGGCGGCGCTCCGTTCGCAGCAGCCGGCCGGCGACTCACTGGATGGCGGTCCGCTGACGGTGATCTGCTGCGACGACGGATCCGAGCCGCCGATCGAGTCCGCGCTGGCGCTGCCTGCCGGCGCTCGCGTGATCAGGCACTCCGGCAGCCGAGGCCCGGCGGCGGCGCGTAATACCGCCTGGCGCGCGCTGGACGCGGACTGGATCTGGTTCCTCGACGACGACGTGCTCCCGGAGCTTGACGCGGTCCAGGCCATGTGTGCGGCCGTGGCGGCTGCGGATGCGCGTGTCGGCATCATCGAAGGCCCCGTGCGCACCGAAGCCGGGCCGGGCGATCAGTTCGCCCATCCGTGCGTCCCGCGGGCGCCCGAAGGGGCGGCCGGCCACCGTCTGACCGCGAACATCGTCTATCGCCGCGCGGCGCTCGACGCCGTGGGCGGGTTTGACGAAGGCTTCCGCTCCGCGGCGTGCGAGGACTTTGACCTCGCGTTCCGCGTGGAGGACGCGGGCTGGCAGCGTGCGTTCGCCGCCGGCGCGGCCGTCCGGCACGCAGTACATTCCGCGGAGCCCGTCCGAGCCTGGCTGCGGCGGCGGCGCGCCGGGCGCGAGGCCGTGGTGCGCCTCTACAACCGTCACCCGGATCGGTTCGGTCCCTCCTGGGTCGATCGTTATGGCCCGTTGATCCACCGGCGCGGCCGTCCGCCGGGAACCGGCAGCTACGTCCGCTTCTTCGTGGCGGAGGCCCTGTTCGAGGCGCTGGCGGCGCGACGCTGGTGGCGGCGTCCGCACCTCGTGGCGCTGCGCTGGCTGCTGGAGGCCGGGGCGGTCGCCGACATGTTGCGGGACGTCGTGGAAGGGCGCATCCGGGCCGGTACCGTCCCCGAGTGGGGACCGTCAACCGGACCGCGTCACGGCAACTCGGCGGACGCCCGCTGGCCGGATCAGGGTACGGCCGGCGGCTGACGGACGGTCAGCGTCACGCGGCCGTAGTAGGGCATCGTGACGGCGTTGCGCGAGCCGTACGCCTGCAGGTCGAGCGTGCCGGTGCCGGCGCCGTCGATGGCGAACCGGAGTGAGCCCTCGATGCGAAGGGCCAGCGGATCGCAGGAGAGCCGGAGCGGCGGGTCCGCGGGATCCCACCGCACCGATCCGAGGATGCGGCGCTGGTTGATGTCCAGGTCCGCGCGGAACGTCCGGACCGACGGCGCCTGACCTGACGCAGCGGTCTCGACGTCCATCGAGCCACGCAGGTCGAAGATGCCGGAGAGCGGGCCGGTCGCCGCGCCCTGCGCCGTGAACGCGACCGTGGCCGTCGACGGGCAGCGCGCGCCCTGGGTCATCGTCACGAAGGCGCCTGCGAACTGCTGTGCCTCGGTCGCCTGCCCCGCGTCGGACGGCCACGCGGTGGCGAGGAGCAGCAAGAGCAGCAGGACGGGTCGCGGTGGCACGGCTGTGATTCTCCAGGATCCCGCCTCGTCCGGATGAGGGAACCGCGACCGGAGCCGATACCGGAGGGTGTGAAGGCGGCCGTCGTTAAGGAAACTGTCAGGCGGGACGGCGGGCGAGCCCGGTTAAAATCTGAGGCGCACCGCCCAAACCACATGCGCCTTTCCGCCTTCGCCACGTCCGCCCTGTTGCTCGCCGGCCTGCTGTGTGCCGGTGCCACCACGTCCGCTCAACGAGCCGGGATGTTCCAGGGGTCGGCCGACGACCCGAACATCCAGTACAGCACCGGCCCCCTCGACAATGTCGTCGACCGGCTCAACGCTCAGATCGACGCAGGGAAGCTGACACTCACGTTCGAGGGCCGTGGGGGCTATCTCGCCTCGACCATGGCGGCCCTGGGTCTGCAGGCCGATTCGCAGATGCTGGTCTTCTCGAAGGGCAGCCTGCAGGGCCGGCGGATCAGCCAGCAGAATCCGCGCGCGATCTATTTCAGTGACGTGGCGGCGCTGGGCTTCGTCAGGAATGGCGACGCGCTCGAAGTCGCGGTGCAGGACGCAAAGCTGGGCGTGGTCTTCTACACGCTGGCGCAGAAGCCGGTCGACCGGCCGCGCTTCAAGCGCGAGATGATCTGCCTCGGCTGCCACATGACGGGCGACACGCACGGCGTGCCCGGCCTGCTGATGTTCAGCAGCACCCCGGAAACGGACAAGACGTTCGGGTCCATCGTGTTCACGCGTCACACCATGCCGCTGGCCAAGCGTTTCGGTGGATGGGTGGTGACGGGTGAGGCGCCGCCCGGGCACCACCTGGGCAACGGGCTGGAGGCCCTGGGTGATACGCCGTCGCCGGTGCTTCCGTCCGCGGAAGGGCTGTTCGACCCGGACGGCTATCCGACCGTCAAGAGCGACGTCGCCGCGTTGATGGTGTTCGCGCATCAGGCCGGCATGGTCGATCTGCTCGTGCGGGCGGGCTGGGAAGCGCGCATGGCCGGCGCCCACGTGCCGGCGGTGCCGGGCAGGAATGTGGGCGCGGCGTTCCCTGTGCTCAAGGCGGTGGCGGACGACGTGGTCGACAGCCTGCTCTTCATCGGCGAGGCCAGGCTCGAGGGGGCGGCGAAGGGCAGTTCCGGCTTCGCCCAGCGCTTCGAGGCGCAGGGCCCGGCGGACGCGCGCGGCCGGTCGCTGCGCCAGCTCGACCTCACCACGCGGCTGCTGAAATACCCGTGCAGCTATCTGATCTACTCCCCGATGTTCGACGCGCTGCCCCCGGTGATGAAGGGTCTCGTCTACGAGCGGCTGTGGCAGGTGCTGTCGGGCGCCGAGAAGGATCCGCGCTACCGTGCCACGCTGACGCTGGCCGACCGGCAGGCGATCGTCGATATCCTGATCGCCACCCGGACCGGTCTGCCCGCCTACTTCAAGCCCGTCCGGAGCTAGCCCCGCCATGTCGTGCCGGCAGGCGACTGCGGGCCCGTGCGCCGGATTGCGGCTATAGTCCAACTCAGTCAGGTGCCGGGTTCCCGGTCTGGGGGTGAGATGCGTTTCGGTGTCGTGGCTCTGTGTCTGTTGTGTCTCGTGTCAGCGTGCGGGTCGTCAGGCGGGGCGGAGAAGGCGCCGCCAGACCCGGACGCCGCGGCGGAACGGTTCCTCCGCGACTATGCCGTTGAGTTCCTTCGACGCAATCCCACCGTCAATACGTATCTGGGTGGCGCGGGCCTCGACGTGTCCTTGCGCGATGTCGACGGAAAGCTGCGCGACCACTCCGATGCCGCGCTGGTCGAAGAGGACGCCTGGCTCGGCTGGATCAAGACCAACCTCGAGAAGATGCGCGAGTCCACGCTGTCGCCCGCGACCCGCATCGACCGGGAGGTCGCGCTCTCGCAGATCGGTTTCCTGCTGCACCAGCATCAGGGCCGCCGCTATCAGCAGCGGGCCCTCGACACCTACACGGCCGAGCCGTTCCGCGCGATCGACTGGCAGATACAGGGGCTTTCGCAGACGGGGCCGGCGACCTACGGCACGCCGGAGGAATGGGCGCTCGTCGTTGCACGGGTGAAGGCCGTGCCGGCGTACCTGGCGCGGGCCCGCGTGCAGCTCGCCGAGGGCGTCAAGGCCGGCAACACGCCTGATGGACGGATGATCGTGCGCGACGGTGTGGCCACGGCCGAGGGCAACGCGAAGTACTTCGCCGAGACGCTGCCGGCATTGGCCGCGTCCCGGATCAGCGGCGCCGGGAAGGATGCGCTCGTTGCGGACGTGAAGAGCGCGGGGCAGACCGCGTCGGTGGCCTTCCTGGAGTTCCGCGACTTTCTCGGCACGACGTTCTTCGACGGTGGCCCGCATGGCACGCTGAAGGCGGCGTTCGCCGCGGATCGTTTCGCAATGGGAGAGGCGGAATACAACTGGGCCCTCACCAACAACCTGCACCTCCCGATGACGGCGGGCTCGCTCTTCGAGGATGCGATGCCGGTGGTCGACCGCACCGTACGTTCCATGGTCAACCTCGTGCGGCAGATGGCCATCAAGCGCGACATGAAGCTGCCGGACAACGACCGCGCCGCCGTGCGTGCGATGCTGGACGAGCTCTCGACGGACTATCCGCGTTCCGACGAGGAGATGATCGGCTGGTACCGCGACGCCGCCTTCCGTCTGGTCGAGTTCGGCCGGGAGCGCGGCCTGTTCGACGTGCCGGACGACTACAAGCTCGACGTCGTCGAAACACCGCTGCCGCTGCAGGCGTCGGTGGATGGCGCGTCGTACTATCCCGCTCCGCCGTTCAAGAACGCCGGCGTCGGGCGGTTCTATGTCGCGCCGACACACAACGACGTCGAGGCGCTGAAGAATAACAATCGCGCGTCGATCGCGGCGCTCTCGGCCCACGAAGGTTTTCCCGGGCACGACTGGTACTACAAGGTCGTGACGGGTGTCCGCGAGAAGGTGTCGCCCGTGCGGTGGCTGACGCCGGGCGCTGTGGAGGACTCGTCGTCGATGTGGGAAGACTCCGTCTCCTCCGAGGGCTGGGGCCTCTACGCAGAAGCGCTGATGGGGGAGGCCGTGGACGGCTCGCCGAACGGGTTCTATAGGCCCGAGGAACGGCTCTACCAGCTCCACTACAAGCTCTATCGCGACATCCGCGTGAGGGTCGACACAGGCATCCACACCGGCAAGATGACCTACGCCGACGCCGTCTCCCTCTTCTCCGAGGTTCGCGACTTCCTGCCGGGCAAGTGCACCGATGCCGCCGCACTGGCGCTGCCGGCCAAGCGCGCGAGCTGCGCGGCGGCGGAGCGCGCGATCTACCGGTACTCGAAGTGGCCGACCCAGGCGATCACGTATCGCGTCGGCAAGGATCTGATCTACGCCATGCGCGAAGAGGCAGCCCTCCGGTACGGGAAGGCGTTCTCACCCAAGGCGTTCCATCTCGCGTTCATTGCCCAGGGCCAGATTCCGCCGCTCTACTTCAAGGATGAGCTGCTGAAGAGCCTCGCACCGGCTCCCGCGAAGTAGGCCCCGGAACGCCGGCGGCGGACGGCGCGTTCAGCGCAAGTCGAGGGCGACGAGGGTCCGATCGTTCCTGACGTAGAGCAGGCCGTCAGCAAAGGCCGGGTACGCCCGGACGGTGGGCGGGAGTACCGTCGCACGGGCAAGCGGAGTGAAGCTCATCGTGCCGAGCGGCGCGAGCAGCAGCTCACCATCCTCGGAGACGACGAACAGGCGGTTCCTGAGCACGGTGACGGTGCCGGCGCCGAACTTGTCCACGTCCCACCGTACCTTCCCGGTCTTCAACTCCACCGCGCGCAGGCTCGGGCGATACTCCTGCCGCCCGTGGAAGCCATAGAGGACTCCGTCCACGAGCACGCTCGTGGCGTAGTGGCTCGAGAGCGTGTCATCGTCCGCCCAGATCGACGTGAGCGCGTAATTGGGGCCCACGCGGAGCAGCGTGGCGCCGGTGCTGTAGCTCGCTGAGACGAAGACCTGATCGCCCGTGACGATCGGCGTGGCGGCGTTGACCGACGCCGCGTACCGCGCGCGCCACCGCTGCTGGAACCTGACGGCGCCGCTGGCCGGGTCGAGGCCGACGAGGCCCTCGCGTGTGAGGAACACAGCGACGCGCGCGCCGTTCAGCGTCGCGATCGTGCCGGACGAGTAGCTGGCGTCGTGATTCGTGGCGGTCCAGAGCACCTTCCCCGTGGCGGCGTCCAGCGCGACGATGCCGGCATTCTTCGCCTTGCCGCCCGCATTCAGGATTACGCGCTCGCCGTCCACCAGCGGTGAGCCCGCCTGGCCGAAGTAGCCCTTCTCCACGCCGAACTGCTGCATGACATTGAGATGCCAGAGCGGCTTGCCTGTCGCCGCGTCGAGCGCCGAGAGCTCGCCCTCGGCGCCGTAGGTGAAGACCCGGCCGCCTGCGACGACGGGGACGGCGCGCGGACCCTCGTCGAATCCGAAGTCGTCGCGATAGGTGGTGGGGTAGGCGTAGCGCCAGATCGCGACGCCGGTCTGTGCGTCGAAGGCTTCGACGACTTCCTGTTTCTGCTGACGGTGGTGGAGATAGAGCCTGCCGCCCGCCACTACCGGTCCGGCGAGGCCTTCGCCGACGGCCTTCTTCCAGACGGTTCTGGGACCGCCTGCCGGCCACTTGTCCGCGACCTTCACCGTGCCGCGATAGATGCCATCGCGCGCGGGGCCGAGAATCTGGGGCCAGTCGTCGGCCCGGGCGGTGATGAAACCGGTGCCGAGGCAGATCAGGCAGGCGATGAGGCGGCGCATCCGGCCGGATTCCACAGAAGGGGGCACGTCCTCGTCGCGGACGCGTCTAGTGGTGGTCGTTCGCGTGGTCGACCATCTGCTTGAACTCTTCGGTCTCCTTCTCGCGCACGATCTTGCTGTTGCGCCTGCGCGCCTTCTGCAGGTTGTTCTGGCGCGTTCCTTCGGAGCTGATGGCGGCGATGGACAGCGCCTTGACGACGTCCTTGCCGTGGCACGACGGGCACTCGGGCAGTTCGCCTGCCTTCTCCCACCACGGCAGCACGAGGTTCTCGAAGTGGTTCCCGCAGCTGCGGCAGTCGAATTCGAAGATCGGCATGGCGCCATTCTCCCGCACTCATCCGGCGACCGCAATGACCCGACGCTGCTCTTCGGCGACCAGGGCCGGTAACAGGAAACGCGGTGCTCCCGCTCCCTGGGCGCATGTGAAAAGCACCCGGGCTCGTAACCTTCAGTCGCGGTCCGCGCCGCGTTTCCTGTTACCGGCCCTGGTCGCCTCGCAGAATCATTGGCGGCGCCCTACCAACCGCCGAAGTGGACGGCGAGGCTGGCGGTGGGGCCGTTCAGGCGGTCGCCGAGCAGGCCGGCGTTGGCCGTGTGCCTCCACGCGGCGCCGGCTGAGACGTGGATCAGGCTGCTCAGCCGGATGGCCACGGTGACCTCCGGTTCGACGACGGCGTAGTCGTCGCGCACGAGAATGCGCGGCGGTGGAAAGATGCTCGGGCGTACGCTACCGCGGACCGGCAGGGCGCCCAGCGGCACCGCGGCCAGGTCCGCCGGCAGCGTCGCCGTGCCGCCGCCGATGAGGGTCTTGACGCCGAACCGGATCGGTGACGAGGGCGGCAGGACCTGCCACGCCACCACGAGGCCGCCGTAGGCGATCACTTCGTCGGGCCCGCCGTTGACCATCCCATACCCGGCGCCACCGATCATCAGGCGCTGGTCGATGACCCAGCCCGCTTCGCCGCCGGCCAGCACGCGCGTGTCGTCGTCGACCTGGCCGAAGCGGACCACCGGCGCGGCGGTGAAGCCGTTGGTCACGCGCTCGACCACCATCGGTCCGTTGCCGGCTGGCGCACGCTGTGCCAGCGCCGGTGTGGCGCCGCCGAGCAGCGGTGCGAGGGCTGCGGCACCGAGCCACGCCGTCTTCATGCGGGTGCGTGTCATCGCCCGCCCTCCGTCACCAGGCTGACGTTGAGCGGAGTGACGTCATCAGGCCGGACGTCGACGTCCTGCACGAACGGCCGCGCGCCGCGTCGCCGTACCTCCACGTGATGACGGCCGGCCGCCAGCTGCACTTCCAGACGGCCGTCCCGGTCCACGTCCCACCGGTCGCCGTCGACCAGCACTTCGGCGTCGCGCGGTTGCACGTGGATCGCCAGCGTGCCGTAGCCGGCGTCGTGATCGCGCGGCCCCCGCTCGCGGTGCCGTTCCATCGGCGGCCGGCGCGCTGGGTCGTTCCGCGGGTCGCGCGGGCCCGCGCCTTCCATCGGGAAGGTCTGATCGCGGGGCCCCGCACCGCGCGCAGCCACCTGGCGTGCGGCAGGCCGGGACTCCGGCGCGTCATTCGCGCCGAGCTTCGCGAGTCTGTACTTCACACGGAGCGTGGCGTGCGGGCCGACGAAGATCTTCTGACGGCCGACGCGATACCCCGCGCGGTACACCTCGAGCGTGTGCTCGCCGGCCTCCAGGTGCAGCCGCTGGAATGTCCCGTCGAAGTCATCGACGAGGCCCATCAGATACCCGTCGATGAAGACCTCGGCGTCCTTCGGCGTGATCTGGAGCCGCAGCGCACCATCATGCGTGCGGCTGGCGCGCCCCTGGCGATAGCCCGGCCCGCCGATCGGGATCCCGGGTTGCGCGAGCGCGGCGTGACTGCCGAGTGCGGCCAGCACGACCGCAAGGACGATGGATGTGCGGAAGGGCACGATGCGTTCCTCCTCGATGCCGCTGGACGTTGCCGGGCATCGCGAGGGAGTTGAGCAAGCACCATGCCGCGGGCGGAAGCCGGGCGACGCGTGGAAACCCGGCCGCAAACGACGACGCGGCGTCGCCCGGCGTGGACAGTTTCCCTGTGGACGGTTGGCGTGCTGCCCGCGGAAGGGGACGGTTCGCGGCGGCTAGCCGTGACGCGCGGGCAACGTGATCACGAACATCGCGCCGCCGTCGTTGTGCACGGTGATCGTGCCGCCATGGCGCTCGACGATCGCCTTGACGATGGAGAGGCCCAGGCCGCTGCCGCCGGTGGCACGCCGCGCCACGTCGACCTTGTAGAAGCGGTCGAAGATGTGCGCCAGGTGCGTCTCGGGGATTCCTGGTCCCGTGTCGCGGACCGTGAGCTGGATCCGATCCCCCGCCGGCTCGGCCGTCAGCGAGATGGTGCCGCCGTCAGGCGTGAAGCGCAGCGCGTTGACCGTGAGGTTCTGGAGCACCTGTTCCAGCCGGTCCGGATCGCCGTGCAGCGTGGCAGCGCCGCGGGCCACGTGCCGCTCCAGTCGGATCCCACGCTGCCCGAGTTCCCGCTCGTGACGCGCGGCGACGCGATCGAAGACGGCCGCGACCTGGACGTCCACCATACGGACCGTCGGGCTGCCCCCTTCCATGCGGGCGAGGTCGAGCAGGTCGCCGACGATGTGCTCCATGCGCAGCGTTTCGTCGCCCACGATGCCCAGGTAGCGATCGCGCGTCTTGGGGTCGAGCGCCAGTTCGGGCATCGACAGCGTTTCGAGGTAGCCGCGCATCGCGGTCAGCGGCGTCATCAGCTCATGCGACACATCGGCGAGGAGCTGGCGCCGCGCGCGGTCCGCCGATTCGAGCGCGGCCGCGCGCGTGGCCAGTTCATCGGCCATGCGGTTGAAGGAGCGGGCGAGCTGTGCGACCTCGTCGCCACCCTCTTCAGGCGCGCGCACCGAGAAGTCGCCGCGGCCGACGGTTTCGGTCGCCTCCTGCAGATGGAGCAGCCGGCGCCGTGCCGGACCGAAGACGACGAACGCCATCACGGCGCCGCCGAGGCCCAGCACCGCGAGGCCGGCGAGCAGCATCGTCGGCCCCACCTCCTGCAGCACCAGCGTGAAAGGCGGCCGTACCAGCATCACGGCGACGACGCCGACGGTTTCCCCGAACACGGTGATGGGCTGGAACTCCGCCAGCCGCCGGGGCCCGAACCCGCGTCCTCCGCCGGGGCGGTCGGTGCGCATGCGGCCTCCCGGGCCCGCGAACGGGGCCGGTTCGCCGGTGGCCTGGCCGGGTGACGCATCCCGTCCGGCGCCCTCCCGCGGAAGGTCCCAGGGCAGCGGCTCACGATCGGGCGCCCCGCCCGGGCCGTCCGGCATGCTCCGTCGCGGGAACGGGCCTCTCGGGCCGTCGCGGCCGGGCCCGTCCGGTGGCAGGCCGCCGCGCGCGGCCTGGCGGCGCAGCATCGCCACCACCCCGGCGGGCACGAGTGACGGATGGCTCACGGCCGTCCGGCCGTCGCGCATCGCGACGACGACCGGCTGCAGGGCCCGGCCGTACTCGCTTCGGATGAACTGCTCGATGTCAGTGTGCGGATCGTCGGCCAGCGCCGTCGAGAGCTCCGCGGCGGCGAGCGCGGCGAGTTGGGCCGGTGTGCGCGACTGGATCGACCCGGCCTGCGGATAGGTGAAGTAGACGAACAGCAGACCCTGCGACATGAGCATCAACGCCAGCACGGCCACGAGGCCCGCGGCGATGCGCCAGTACAGGCTGCGGTACCAGGCGCGGGCGCCGGCCTCGTTAGACATCGGCGGCCTTGTAGCCCGAGCCCCATACCGTGGTGATCACGTCCGGGTTGGCCGGGTCGCGCTCGATCTTCCGGCGGACGCGCTTCACGAGCGTGTCGACGCTCCGCTCCGTGACGAAGGTGTTCTCCTTCCACGTACGAGACAGGAGCGCCTCGCGGCTGAAGACGATGCCGGGGTGCGAGAGCAGCACATAGAGCAGGTCGAACTCATGCGTTGTCAGCTCGACATCCTCGCCATCGCGCGTGACGCGACGCCGCGCCGGGTCCATCGCGATGTGTCTGTATGTCACCGGCTTCGCGCCGTTGGCGCCCGCGGGCACCGCGCTCGGCTGTCCGGCGCGCCGGACCAGCGCGCGGACCCGCGCCACCAGTTCCCGCACGCCGAAGGGCTTGGTCAGGTAGTCATCGGCGCCCGTCTCGAGCCCCAGCACCTTGTCCGCTTCCTCGCGGCGCGCCGTCAGCATCAGGATCGGAACGCCGGCGTTCAGCGCGCCCCGGCGGAGGGCCCGGCAGACCGACAGTCCGTCGAGGCCCGGCAGCATCAGGTCGAGCACGACCACATCGAAGCGCTGTTCATCCGCCAGTGCCAGCGCGGCGGGGCCGTCGGCCGCTTCGACGCACGTGAAGCCCTCGACGCCGAGGTGCAGGCAGACCAGGTCGCGGATGTTGCGCTCGTCTTCGATGACCAGCGCCGTGCGGGGCGACTCCACGGGGGCACTCATCTCGTTCGATGGTAGGGCGGGCGCGGGCGGAAACGGCCTGATTCCGCGTCTGTCATCGATTTTTCACACCGGCCGGGAAACGTGCGGGCGGGTCGCGGCGTCAATACAGTTAGGCAGACTCCAGGCTGCTCCACGGGCCCGGGAGCAGGAGAACCCGATGAAGAAGTGGATTGTGCTGATCGTGCTCGTGGCGGCTGCCGTGGCGGCGGCCCTGTACTACCGGAAGGCCAAGCCGGCCGAGGCCAGCAGCACACTGATCACGGCGCCGGTCACGCGTGGCAGCGTGGTCGAGGCCGTGCAGGCCACCGGAACGCTCGAGGCCGTGACGACGGTGCAGGTCGGCACGCAGGTCTCCGGCACGATCAAGTCGCTGCACGCCGACTTCAACTCACAGGTTCGCGAAGGACAGGTGGTCGCCGAACTGGAGGAATCCGCCTTTCAGGCGCAGGTCGAGCAGGCGTCGGCCACGCTGACGCGGTTGCAGGCCGAACGCGACCGCGCAAAGGTCCAGGTCGAGGACACGCAGATCAAGCTCAAGCGCGCCCGTGAGTTGTCGGCCCGCCAGCTCCTGCCGGCGTCCGACCTGGACACCGCGGAGAGCAACGCCCGCCAGTCGGAAGCCGCGCTGAAGTCCGCCGAGGCGCAGATCGTGCAGGCCCGCGCCTCGCTCAACCAGAGCCGGGTCAATCTCGGTTACACGATCATCAAGGCGCCGATTGACGGCGTCGTGGTGTCCCGGAACGTCGACGTCGGCCAGACGGTCGCCGCCAGCATGCAGGCACCGACGCTGTTCGTCATCGCGAAGGACCTCGCCCAGATGCAGGTCAGCGCCGCGATCGATGAGTCCGACATCGGGCGCATCCGCAACGGGCAGACGGTCACCTTCAGGGTGGACGCCTACCCGGACGACACCTTCACCGGCACCGTGAAGCAGGTGCGCCTCCAGCCGGTCGTTACGCAGAACGTCGTCAGTTACACGACGATCATCAGCGTTCCCAATCCCACGCTGAAGCTGAAGCCTGGCATGACGGCGACGGTGACGGTCGAGATCGCACGGGCCGACGATGTGCTCCGCCTGCCCGGTGCGGCGGTGCGATTCCGTCCGACGGCAGAGCTGTTCGCCTCGCTCGGCCAGGAGCCGCCGGCGGGGTTCGGTGCGGGCGGTCCTGGTGGCATGGGTGCCCGCGGCGGCGACGGGTCGTTCGCCCGTGGCACGGCGGCGGGCCCGGCTGGCGCGGCCGCGCCCGCGCCCGCTGCGAATGGCGCCGCACCCGCGCCGGCCGGACGCCGTGACGGCGGGCGGGAGACGACGGAGCGGCCGGCGGGCAGTGCCAACGCGGCCGGCGAGGGTCAGACTCGAGGTGAGGGCGCCGGTGGCGGACGGGGCCGCTTTGCCGCGATGTCGCCCGAGGAGCGCGAGGCGTTCCGTCAGCGGATGCAGAACGCCACGCCGGAAGAGCGTCAGCGCATGCGCGAGGAACGGCGGGCTGCCGGCGGCGGCTTCGGTGGCGAGGCCGGCGGCGGCGCGAGGGAATCCGGTGACGGCCGTCCGTCCGGCGCCCGGCGTCGGGGCGAGGGCCCGGCGGCGCCCCAGCCTCGCGCAGGCCGCGCTGCGGGCACGGCGGCCGAGCCGGCCCTGGAGCCGCCGAAGATCACGACACGCCCGGTCTGGGTGCTGCGTGAGGGCAGGCTCGCGCGGGCGATCGTCCGCGTGAGCGTCAGCGACGGCGCCGCACTCGCCGTCGTGGACGGCGCGCTGAAGGAAGGTGACGTGGTCGTGACCGGCGTCGCGCAGCCGGCTGCGCAGGCACAGGGCACCGGCAATCCCCTGATGCCCTTCGGCGGCCGGGCACCCGGCGGGTTCGGCGGTGGTGGCGGCAACGCCAACCGCAACCCCGCGGGTGGCGCGACCGGTGGCGGGCGCCGGTGAGCGAGCCGCTCATCGTCGTCAAGGACCTCGTCAAGACGTACCACGTCGGCGAAGTGGACGTGCAGGCGCTGCGCGGGGTATCCCTCGAGGTGCGGCCCGGCGAGTTCGTGGCGCTGACCGGCCCGTCAGGTTCGGGCAAGTCCACCTTCATGCACATGCTCGGGTGTCTGGATCGGCCGACCTCCGGCTCGTACCGCCTGAACGGTCGGGACGTCGCCACGCTCTCCGGGCGGGCGCTGGCCGGCGTGCGCAACGCGCAGATCGGCTTCGTGTTCCAGGGCTTCAACCTGCTCTCCCGCACCTCGGCCATCGAGAACGTCGAGCTGCCGATGCTCTACAGCAAGCTCAAGGCGAAGGAACGGCGCGCCCGCGCGGCGGCGGCGCTGGAGGCGGTCGGCCTGGGCAGCCGGATGGATCACCATCCGAACCAGCTCTCGGGAGGTCAGCAGCAGCGCGTGGCGATCGCGCGGGCGCTGGTGAGCCGGCCCACACTGCTGCTCGCGGATGAGCCGACCGGCAACCTCGACTCGAAGACGAGCATCGAGGTGATGGGGATCTTCCAGAAGCTCAACGCCGAACAGGGCATCACGGTGATGCTCGTGACGCACGAGCACGACATCGCCGAGTACGCCACCCGCATCGTGGCCTTTCGGGACGGGCGTGTGCGGTCGGACCATCCGGTGGCGCACCGGCGCGACGCGGTCAGCGAGCTGGCGACGTTTCTGGCCGAGAGCCGGGACAACGAAGACGAACGGTCCGCCTGAGCGAGGGATTCATGTCCATCTCCATGACCTTTCTGATTGCGCTGAAGGCCCTGCGGCGCAACGCCATGCGCACGGCGCTGACGGCGCTCGGCATGATCATCGGCGTGTCGGCCGTGATCATCATGGTGGCCATCGGCAACGGCGCGCGGTCGCAGATCGAAGCGAACATCAAGAGCGCCGGCTCGAACATCGTCAACATCAACGCCGGGTCCGGACCGATGGGCCCCGTGCGGATGGGCGCCGGCAACACGACGACGCTCCGGGTCGAGGACGCCGAGGCGATCAGGCGCGAGGTCGCCGGTGTGCGTTACCTCTCGCCGGGCGTGAACATCCGCTCGCAGGTGATCTCGGACACCAGCAACTGGGGCACGCAGATTCAAGGCACGGGCGAGGAGCTGCCGCTCATCCGCAGCTGGCCGACCGAGAAGGGAAGCTTCTTCGGCGACCAGGAAGTGCGGAGCGCCGCGAAGGTGGCCGTGCTCGGGTCCGTCGTGCGCGACCAGCTCTTCGGCCCGGGCACGGACCCGACTGGTGCGCAGATCCGGATCCGGAACCAGCCGTTCAAGGTCATCGGCGTGATGAGCAAGAAGGGGCAGGCCGCGATGGGGCAGGACCAGGACGACACGGTCTTCATTCCCTACACGACTGCCCAGAAGAAGCTGCTCGGCATCGTGCACCTGAACAACATGGTGGTGCAGGCCGAGGACGGCGTGCCGCTCGCCCGCGTGCAGGCCGGGATCAACGCCCTGTTGCGGACACGGCACAACATCGTCGGCGATCAGGACGACTTCATGGTCCGCACGCAGGACGAGATGACGAGCATGCTGACGTCGACGACCGACACGATGACGTATCTGCTGGCCGGCATCGCCGCCGTGTCGCTCGTGGTCGGAGGCATTGGCATCATGAACATCATGCTGGTCTCGGTCACCGAGCGGACGCGCGAGATCGGCCTGCGGCTGTCGCTCGGGGCGCGGGACGTCGACGTGCTGCTGCAGTTTCTGGTCGAAGCCGTCGTGCTCAGCCTCGTCGGCGGGGCTATCGGCCTCGGTATCGGGTTCGGCGGGTCCTACGCGATCGGGCAGGTGATGGGCTGGCCGGTGGCGGTCTCCTCCAACGCCGTGCTGATGTCGTTCGGGTTCTCGGCGGCAATCGGCGTGTTTTTCGGCTTCTATCCCGCCCGCAAGGCCGCGGCGATGGATCCGATTGAGGCCCTGCGGTTCGAGTAGCGAACCGCAGCAGGGGACGCTGGGTTCGAGTAGCGAACCGCAGCAGGGGACGCTGGATTCGAGTAGCGTCACTGATT
>CAYNUO010000025.1:27987-40632 GCA_964400405.1 uncultured Bifidobacteriaceae bacterium
CCCGGTGGCCGCATGGGCATGATGGGCGGGCCGATGTTTCCGCTCGGTCAGCTGGGTCTCACCGAGACGCAGCAGGACCAGGTGAAGGACGTGATGCAGAAGGCGCGTCCCGAGATGGAGGCGGCGGCCGGGAAGATGCTCGCGGCCCGCGAGGCGCAGCAGAAGGCCGTGCGCGCGATCCCCGCGGACGAGAACGCGATTCGCGCCGGCGCGGACGCGGTCGCCGCGGCGATGGCCGAGACCGGCGTGCTGCGCGCGCGCGTCCGGAACGACATCTGGGCGCTGCTGACGCCCGAGCAGCAGAAGAAGGCACAGGCGCTCGAAGCGGAACAGGCCGCGAAGCAGGGGCAGCGGAAGGACTTCCGCGAGCGGTTGCAGCAGCGCCGCGGCCAGCGTCGCCAGGCTCGTCCGCAGCTCTAGGCGCGACGGGAACCGACAGCGAGAGTCGGGTCGGGTGCCCCGGGGAGCGCATTGCGAGCGCGACTTGGCTTGTGCAGGAGCCAGGCGCACTTCTCAGGCGCCCACGGAGCGCACGGAATGCGCTCCCCGGGGCACCCGGCCCGACTCGAGGGCTGTGGCTCAGCCGCGGTAGTTGCCGAACTGCAGCGCGACGCCGAACTCCTTGCTCCGGAGCACCCGCATCGTTTCCTGCAGGTCATCCCGCGAGTTCGACGTGACGCGGAGCTGGTCGCCCTGGATCGACGCCTGCACCTTCTTCGGCCCGCTCTCCTTCAGGAACTTCACGATCTCGCGGGCGGCGTCCGACGAGATGCCCTGCTGGAGCGTAATCTCCTGCCGCACCGTGCTGTTGGCCGCCGGGATCACGTCCCCGCGCGTCAGGTTCTGCGTCGGCACGTTCCGCCGGACCAGCCGGGTCTGCACGATCTCCCAGAGCGCGTTCAGCTTGAAGTTGTCGTCCGCGACCAGCGTCATCTTCGACTCTTTCGCGTCGAACTCAATGGTCGCCTTCGACCCCTTGAAGTCGTAGCGCTGCGCCACTTCCTTGCGCGCCTGATTGAGGGCGTTGTCGACCTCCTGGAGATCGACGGTGGAGGTGATGTCGAACGAGCACGCGGTCGCCATAGCACGGTGATTCTAGTTCAGGGGATGATGGGCACGCGATGGATGCGCCTCTCCGCATCGGCATCTCCCGGTGTCTTCTCGGCGACCTCGTGCGCTACGACGGCGGCCACAAGCACGCACCGTCGCTGGTCGAGTGGCTCGAGACGCACGCGGAGCTGTGGCCGACCTGCCCGGAGGTGGAGGTCGGCATGGGGACACCACGCGAGCCGATCGAACTGCAGCGGTCGCCGAACGGCGTGCCCTCGGGCGAGCACCGCGTCCGGCTCGTCGGCGTCGAGACCGGCACGACGTGGACCACCCGGGTGTACGACTGGGCCGCGCGTCAGGCGGGCAAGTGGGCCGAGGCTGGTATCGGCGGCGCAGTGCTGAAATCCGGCTCGCCGAGCTGCGGCGTGACCGGCGTGCCCGTCACCAGCGGCTCGCTGCGCCTGACCGGCCGGGGCCTCTTCGCGGAAGCGCTCGCGACGGCGATGCCGGGCCTGCCGATGGTCGAGGAGGGCGAACTGCACGACGCGGTCGCCCGTCAGGCATTCCTGGCCGCCGTGCGCGCGTATCGACGACACTGACTCGATGACGCCTTCCGCTCTCCTCACTGCGCGCGCCGTGCAGACGCGCCTGCGTGCGCAGGCCGATCCGGTCCGCGCTGCCGGGTGCGCGCGGTTCTTCAAGACCGGCCCTGGCGAGTACGGTGAAGGTGACCGCTTCCTCGGGCTGACCGTGCCGGCGCAGCGGGCCGTGGCACGTGAGTTCCGCGACCTGCCGCTGCCGCAGATCGAGTTGTTGCTGGATTCGCCGATTCACGAGGACCGCCTGGTCGCGCTCGAGATCCTCGTCATGCAGTACGAGCGCGGCGACGCCTCGCAGCAGGCCGAGGTGTTCCGGTTCTATCTGGCGCACACGCGCGGCATCAACAACTGGGATCTCGTGGACACGTCGGCGCGCTACATCGTCGGCGCGCACCTGTTCGACCGGCCCCGCGCCCGCGTGTTCCGCCTCGCACGGTCGAAGAACCTGTGGGAGCGGCGTATCGCGATGGTGGCGACGCACGAGTGGATTAGGCGGGGCGATCTGACGGACGCGCTCGCGATTGCGGAACTGCTTCTCGACGACCGCCACGACCTGATGCACAAGGCCGTGGGCTGGACGCTGCGCGAAGCGGGCGTGCAGGACCGCGCGCGGTTGCTGCGGTTCCTGCGTGACCACTACGCGCGTGTGCCGCGGACGGCGCTGCGCTATGCGATTGAGCACCTGCCGGCCGGCCGGCGGAAGAAGATCCTGGCAGGCGAGTTCCGTTAGCGGCGCTACCGCGTCAGTCCTTCGGCGGCCGTGCCTGCAGGCCCATGGCACCGGCGATGAAACCTTCCGCCACGAACGCCGCCCGCGCCGGATGGTGCACGGCCGGCTCCGCGTTGATGGTCGCGATCAGCAGGCCGCGCCGGCCCGGTTCGCGTGAGGCGGACAGCCGCAGCAGCGCGCGCGCCACTTCCCGCGTCAGCACGGCGCGCCGGGCCTCATCGGCCACGGGGAACAGCAGCAGGTCGCGGTCGCCACGCTTCAGGTAGCCCGCGGCCTCGCCGTCGACGAGGATCACGGCCGCCCCCGCGACGCGCGTCGGACCGCGGCCCCCGGGACCGTCCAGTGGATGCGTCGCGTCTGACGGCCACGGCGCGATGGCGCCGTACGGGTTCGCGGGATCCGTGGACGCGAGCAGCACCGTCTGCGGCGAGTCCGGCGGGTCGCGCCGGGCGCGCAGCATCTCGACGGCCTCGGGCATGGCGAACTGGGCGCCACCCGTGCCGCGCACGAAATAGCCGCGCCGGACCTTGCCCGCCGCCTCCATCGCTGTGAGCACCTGGTAGACGGCGGAAAAGCCGCCGTCGACGTGCTCCAGCGCCATCGTCTCGCGCATGACGACGCCATGACGGACGAGGAGCTGTTTTGCCAGCGCCGTGGCCCGGCCGGTGGCGGTGGGCGCGAGGCTGCCGAGGCGCGTGCCCGGCGTGACGACCAGTGACCATCGGCCCTCGCCGCCGCGCGGCACGGCCCGGCGCGGGTGCTCCGGTCCGTGTCCCCGCCGCTTTGCCGCACGAGTCTCCCGCGTCTCCACCCACGCGCGGAGTGCATGGAGCGCGTCATTCGTCACGATTCCCTTCCAGACGAGCGACCAGAGCGTGGCGACGAGCGCCTGCGGGAACCCGCCGCCGAGCTCTCCGTGGATCGTCTGGAAGAACGACGCGCCGCGCGTGCGCAGCACGTCGACGACGCGGGCTTCGTCAGGCGGGAGCGCCGCCTCGGTCCGGTCAGGCGCGAGGCGCGGCAGGTCTTCCGCGCGGTAGAGAGTCAGGATGCCGTCGCGGTACTTCGGCTCGACGCCGGCCCACGCCGCCTCGCCGGAGGCCAGCAGCGCGTCGAGCATGGCCGGTGTGTAGCCGGCCACGCGGGCGGGCAGCACATCCCGCTCGAGCACGGAGGCCTGGATCGGCGCGCCCTGGAGCTGGGTGATCGCGTGCAGGAGCGCGTCGGAGCCGCCGCGTCCACCGCTGGCGCCGTGCCACTCGACCGAGAAGCGTGCGAGCGCCGGATAGTCGACGGGTTCGATCTGGTGGCGGATCGCCGCGAGCGATCGCCGACGCAGTGACCGGAGAACGTCGACGTCGCACCACTCACGCCCGTGGCGTCCGGGCCGGAACGCGCCTTCGACGAGCCGGCCGCGGGCGGTCAGTCCGGCCAGCACGCCTTCGACCGCGTCGCGCGGCAGCCCGAAGCGGCGGGCTGCTTCGTCGGGCGTGAACGGGCCGTGCGTCCTCGCGTACCGTCGAAGCAGATCGACCAGCGGTTCGGCGACGGGCTCCAGCAGCGCGGGTGGAACGGATCCGGGCGGCGTCACGCCGAGGGCGTCGCGATAGCGGGCAGCGTCTTCGACGGCGATCACGCGGTTGTCGCCGGCGATGCGTGCCCGCACGAGCCGGCCGTCGTTCACCAGCGTCCGGATCACCGCCTGGGTGCCGGTCAGCGTCGACCGTGCCGCCAGCTCTTCCTGGCTCAGGTCACCGAGGCTCAGCAGCAGATCGTGCAGACCGTCGGGTGTGCGCGCCTGGTGTCCAGGCTCGAGGCGCTGCAGCCGTCGCTCCACCTCCTCGATGGCGGCGGCGTCCAGCAGATCGCGTAACTCGGCGTCGCCGAGCAGGTCGCGCAATTCGGCCGTGTCCACGGCCAGCGCCTGCGCGCGGCGCTCGGCCAGCGGCGCGTCGCCCTCGTAGAGATACTGGCCGGTGTAGCCGAAGAGCACCGACGCGGCGAATGGCGACGGCCGTTCCGGGGCGGCCGTCTCCAGCGTCAGCGAGCCGTCAGCGAGGCCGCGCAGCGTCTCGGTCAGCGCGGGCAGGTCGAAGACGTCGCGCAGGCACTCGCGATAGGTCTCGAGCACGATCGGGAACGACCCGAACTCCGACGCGACGGCGAGCAGGTCGGCCGCGCGCTTTCGCTGCTGCCAGAGCGGCATCCGTCGTCCGGGCCAGCGCCGGGGGAGCAGCAGCGCGCGGGCCGCTGCCTCGCGGAACCGTGCCGCGAACAGCGCCGACGCCCCGAGCTGCCGCGTGACCAGGCGCTCGACATCCGCGGGGTCGATGATGAGCAGGCGGGGGTCGGGCGGTGCCTCGGCGGCGGGGAAGCGCACGACGAAGCCGTCGTCGGTCCACATCGTGTCCACGTCGAGCCCGGTGCGCTCGCGGATCTGCGCCGTCGCCGCCATCGCCCACGGTGCGTGTACGCGTCCGCCGAGGGGTGAGAGCAGGCAGACGCGCCAGTCGCCGAGTTCATCAGGTGATCGCTCGATGACGACGGTGCGGTCGTCGGGTACCGGCCCGGCCGCGGCCTGGTCGGCGAGATAGCGCAGCAGGTTGTCGGCGGCGCCCGGGGCCAGGTCGTGCTGGCCGGTCAGCTTCGCGCGCGCCGCAGCGGCCGGCATGGCGCGCAGCGACCGCACGAGGTGGCCAATCGCCCGGCCGAACTCCGCGGGCCGGCCGACGGATTCACCCTTCCAGAATGGCATCGCGCCCGGCTCACCGGGCGCGGGCCGCACGAGCACGCGGTCGTGCGTGATCTCCATCACGCGCCACGACGACGCGCCCAGCGCGAACACGTCGCCGACTTCCGTTTCGAAGACCATCTCCTCGTCGAGCTCGCCGACGCGCGCGGGCGGTGAGGCGCCGGCGACGAAGACGCCGTAGAGCCCGCGGTCGGGAATCGTCCCGGCGTTGGCGATGGCCACCCGCCCTGCGCCGGGCCGGGCGGTCAGCGTGCCGTTGCGCCGGTCCCACGTCAGCCGCGGCCGCAGCTCGGCGAAGTCGTCGGACGGATAGCGCCCGGAGAGCATGTCGATGACGCCGTCGAAGGCGCGGCGCTCGAGGCCGGCAAACGGCGCGGCCCGGCGCACGAGATCGAAGAGGTCGTCGGCCTTCCAGGTATCCATCGCGGCGGCGGCCACGACCTGCTGGGCAAGTACGTCGAGCGGGTTCCGCGGGTAGTGCGAGGCTTCGACGTCGCCGTCGCGCATGGCCCGCGTCGCGGCAGCGCACGCCACGAGGTCCGCGCGAAACTTCGGGACGACGACACCCTGGCTCACCTCGCCGGCGCGGTGGCCGGCGCGGCCGATGCGCTGCAGGCCGCTGGCGACCGAGGGCGGCGCCTCGATCTGGATGACCAGGTCGATGGCGCCCATGTCGATGCCGAGCTCCAGCGACGAGGTGGCGACCAGGGCCGGCAGACGGCCGTCCTTCAGCAGGGTTTCGGCCTCGACGCGCTGCTCGCGCGCCATCGAGCCGTGGTGCGCCCGCGCCACCGGTTCCCCCGCGAGGTCGTTCAGCGCGCCGGCCAGCCGCTCCGCGAGCCGCCGGCTGTTGACGAAGAGCAGCGTCGACGTGTGCGCGCGCACCAGTTCCAGCAGGCGCGGGTAGATCGACGCCCAGATCGAGGACGGGTGCGGTGGTTGCTCCGGCCGGTCGTCTCCTGGCACGGCTGCCCGCAGGCGCGCCATGTCCTCGACCGGCACGTCCACGGTGAGGTCAAGGTGCTTGCGTGCGGACGCGTCGACGATGGTGACCGGCCGGTACGCCGGTTCGCGGCGTTTCGCGGTCACAGCGCCGCCAAGGAAACGGGCGACCTCGTCGAGCGGCCGCTGCGTGGCCGAGAGGCCGATACGCTGGAGCGGCGGACGGCGTGTGCCGGTCCGCAGCGCTTCCAGCCGCTCGAGCGAGAGCATCAGATGCGCGCCGCGCTTGCCGGGGACGAGCGCGTGGATCTCGTCGAGGATCACCGTGTCGACGCTGCGCAGCCGTTCGCGGGCGGCCGAGGTCAGCAGCAGGAACAGCGATTCGGGCGTGGTAACGAGAATGTCGGGGGGCGCCGTGAGGAAGCGGCGGCGTTCGTCCGCCGGCGTGTCGCCGGTGCGGATGCCGACGACGGGTTCGCGGATCGCCAACCCGGCACGCCGGGCTTCGGCCGCGATGCCGGCCAGCGGCGACCGCAGGTTGCGTTCGATGTCGACGACCAGGGCCTTGAGCGGCGACACATAGAGCACGCGGCACTGCGCGCGCGGCTCCGGTGCCGGGCTCGTGATCAGACGATCGAGGCAGGACAGGAACGCCGTCAGCGTCTTGCCGCTGCCGGTGGGCGCCAGGATCAGGGTCGATTCGCCGCGAGCGATCGCGGGCCAACCCTGAACCTGGGGACTGGTCGGCGTGCCGAACGCGGCGTTGAACCACGCCCGCACCGGTGGTGCGAACAGGCGCAGGACGGAAGCGGCGCGCGGCACCGCGCGATTCTACCGGTCAGGTGGCGTCGCTTCGGCCCGCACTCGGCGGGCGGCGGTGGCGATGCGGCGTTGGTGGGCGGCATGAAACGCTTCGATCGCCGCGCGCGTATCTCCGTGAGATAATGACCGGCCGCCGCAGGGGCGGTGTGAACTATTCGTGCGGGATCGACGCGGGACGGACACCACATGGGCGACGCAGGCGAAGGGCTCGTTGACGCTGAGGCGCGGATTCAGGAGCGCCTCGACGAGATTGCTGAAGAAAAGCGGGCGCGTTTGAAGAAGGCCGTCCCGGACCCGGCGAAGGCCCGGGAGCTCGCGTCGTTGAAACTGGCGCGCACGGACTTCGAGCGTCAGATGGCCGCCACCGAGCATGAGGCCCGCCGGCGCCAGTTGAAGGCCGCGCTCGAGCAGGTCAACAAACAGATCAAAGCGCTGGGCGGGTAGCGGCACCGTGGCGGACGACACGCCTCGCGCGGGTGTCGCCGCACACGCCGGCATGCGGGTCGGCGCCGTACTGGCGTATCACGACCGGACCAAGCACGCGTTCCAGCGCTTCGCGCCTGCGCTGGGCTACCTCGACTGGGCGACCCAGCCCGATCCCTTCCGCCGTTACGCCGGAGCACCCCTCGTGGAGCTGCCGCGCGTCGTGCCGCCGGTCCTCGACACCGCGGCTCCGCTCGACCTCTCCGGCATCGGCGAGTGCCTGCGCTGCGCCTTCGGCCTGACGGCGTGGAAGCAGGCCGGCGGCTCGCGCTGGGCCCTGCGCGCCAACCCCTCCAGCGGCAACCTTCACCCGACCGAGGTGTATCTCGTGGCGCCCGTGGCCGCCACCGCCGCCACGCGCGGCGCCGGCTGGTCCGTCTCGCACTACGCGCCGAGGGAGCACGCGCTTGAAACCCGGGCGGCGGCTGACGGCCACGCGGCGGCGCTGCCCGAGGGTGTGTGTCTCGTCGGGCTGTCGTCGATCCACTGGCGTGAGGCCTGGAAGTACGGCGAGCGCGCATTCCGCTATTGCCAGCACGACGTGGGCCACGCGATCGGGGCGCTGGCCTACTCGGCGGCGCGGCTCGGATGGCGGGTGCGCCTGCTGTCGGGCTGGACCGACGCGGACATCGCGGCGCTGCTCGGGCTGCAGCCACCGGACGGCGTTGGTTCGAGCCGCGGTGGTTCGGGCGGCACCGTTCCAGGGAGTGCCGAGCCCGAGCACCCCGATTGCCTGCTCGCCGTCGGTCCGGGCGACGTGGACGCGGCCGCCGCCCTCGATGTCGACCAGTGGGTGTCCGCGGCCCGACGCGCGTCGTGGGCGGGCGTGCCGAATCAGCTCAGCCCGTCGCGGGTCGAGTGGCCGGCGATCGACGACGTCGCCGCGGCGACGGTGCGGGTGGATCGCGCGCGTCGCCCGGTCGCCGCGCGGCCAGCAACCGTGGAGGTCCCAGCGGCTGGGGTGGCGCCGGGTCTTCCGGGGTCCGTGAGCCGCGACTGGCTGATCCGCCGGCGCAGCGCGGTGTCGTTCGATGGCCGCGGCGTGCTGGGCCGGGAGGCGTTTGCCCGGATGGTGGCGAGGGTGCAACCGGGCGGCAGCGTGGCCGGCCGGGAGGCCTCGCCGGTGTGGGGGATCGACGACGGGCCACCGGATGTGCGCCTGATCTGGTTCGTCCATCGGGTCGAGGGACTCGCGCCGGGAATCTACGGGCAGCCGCGGGATCCGAAGGCGCTCGCGGGGCTGCGCGACGGCCTGCGGAACGACCTGCTCTGGGAGCCGGTGAACGGCATCGACGGCCTGTATCTGCTCGCCCCGCTCGACGCCCGCGCGCTGGCGCAGCGTCTGAGCTGCGACCAGCACATCGCTGCGGACGGCTACTTCGGGATGGCGATGCTGGCCCCGCTTGCGGACGCCCTGGAGGCGCACGGCGCGTGGTATTACCGGCGTCTGTTCTGGGAGTGCGGCCTCATCGGCCAGGTGCTCTACCTCGAGGCGGAAGTTGCCGGCGGGCGGGCGACGGGCATCGGCTGTTTCTTCGACGACCCGGTCCACGACGTGCTTGGGATCGAGGGACACCGGCTGCAGAGCCTCTATCACTTCTCGATGGGCGTCCCGGTCGAGGACAGCCGGCTGACGACCGAACCCGGTTATCCGTGGGGCTGACGTCCTGCGCCATGACCGGCGCCATTCGCGGGAGGGCGTCTACGCGAGGATGTCCACCGCGAGGCCGAACTCGCCCAGGATGCGCCGCGCGGTTGCGGAAGCGTCCGTCCTGAAGTGCGCGGGCCAGCCCTCCGGCAGCGCTGGCGTCGGCGCGTCCCGGGCCGCGTCCAGCATCGGCGCGAACGCGGGGACGGCGATGGACGGCTCGTGGAGGCGCGCCCACCGGAGGGCCGCGGCCCGGCCCATCGCCTCACGTGCCCGTTCGTCGGCCGCCAGTCGGCGAACGGCGAGCATCAGCGAGTGTTCCTGGTCACGCGGGTCGAGGCTGACGGCGACGGCGTCAGGCGCGCCTGGGCCGCGATCGCGCGGCTGCCACGTCTGCGGGTCGAGTGCGGGCAGCAGGGCCGTGTCGGGCGACTCCATCACGATCGACGGGAGGCCGAGCGCCTGCGCAGCGAGGACGTCGCTGGCGGGATCGCCGGCAGGCGGCCATGCCACCGACGCGAGGACGTCCGCCTGAGCCAGCACGGAAGAGGCATCGCCTGAGATCACCAGTTCCGCGGCCGCTCCCGCGGACCGGGCCCGGTCGAGTGCTCGCTCGGCCACGCCGCGGCTGGCGGCCGCGGGTGCGACGAGCCCGACACGCAGCGCACCCGTCCGCGCGACCCTGGTCACGTCCGGCTTCGCCATGACCGGGTGAAACGTCCGCAGCCGGGCGTCAGGTGGGTTGTCCGCCCCGCCGTGCTGCCAGTCCAGTGCGGAGCCCGCAATGACGGCCACCGCGCGCGAGCACCCGCGCGGGATCGCCAGGGGGCCGTCCGCGGACGCGCGCACAAACGCGCGCTCCGCATCGGCATCCCCGCTCCGGCCGCGGTGGACGAGGTCCTCACGGTGCCCGGCGCCGGCTCGGCGTCCGAGTACGAGCGCAAGGCCTGGATACCGCACGAGATACGGCCAGAGGTAGGCGTCGCCCGCGGTCCCGATCAGCTCGTAGACGGGCAGATCCACGAGGCCGCGCCGGAGCCGCCAGAGTTCGTCGTGGGCGGAGGCGCGTGTCACGACGCGGATCTCGTGCGCACGCCGGAGTCCGGCGATCAGATGGCTGACGCTGTCGAGGACGGCGTTCCCAGCAGCGGAATCGGGGCGGAACCAGCTGATGCGCATGGATTTACGTGACTGACAGGCGCCCGGATCGTTGACCAAAACGCCAGCGTTCTATAGCATGAACGAGCTTTGCGAAACTGTTCACAAGCACCGGTGCGGTGCGTGAGGTCGTACTGATATGGGTTGGCTGGGCCTACTGATCATGACGGGCCTGGGCCTCGGGTTCGCAGTCGTAATGATTGCGCTGTCGAGCCTGGTGGGCCCCAAGAATCCCACGCCCGAGAAGCTGGCGCCGTACGAGTGCGGCATGCCGGCCGTCGGCGACGCCCGGGAGCGCCACTCCGTCAAGTTCTACCTCGTGGCCATGGTCTTCCTGCTGTTCGACATCGAAGTGGCCTTTCTCTATCCGTGGGCCGTGGCGCTGCGCGACCTCGGCTGGGCCGGCTTCATCCAGATCCTGACCTTCTTCGCGATCCTCGTCGTGGGCTACGTCTACATCTGGCGCAAGGGCGTGCTGGACTGGGGCCCCGCGGGCTTCAGCGCCCGGCCGGCGGCGCGCACCATTCGTGAGAGAAACGCGGCATGACTGACGCTGGCCTCACCGCTCTGAAGAACTCTCCGCTCGTCGTGCCGGCGACCGACGCCGACATGGACCTGCCCGTGCTGACCACGCGCGTCGAATGGCTCGTCCAGTGGGCCCGCCGCTCGGCGGTGTGGCCGGTCACGTTCGGCCTCGCGTGCTGCGCCATCGAGATGATGGCGATGAGCTGCTCGCGCTACGACATCTCCCGTTTCGGCGCGGAGGTGTTCCGCGGCTCGCCGCGCCAGGCCGACCTGATGATCGTGGCCGGCCGGCTCTCGCGGAAGATGGCGCCGGCCCTCCGCCGCATCTACGACCAGATGCCGGAGCCGAAGTGGGTCATCTCGATGGGCGCCTGCGCGTCGGTCGGCGGTGTGTTCGACAACTACGCCATCGTCCAGGGCGTCGACCAGATCGTCCCGGTGGACGTCTACGTCCCGGGTTGCCCGCCGCGGCCGGAATCCCTGATCTACGGCATCGTCCAGCTCCAGGAAAAGATCGCCCGCTCGCGGATGTAGTTGATGGACGCCGCCGCTCTCATCGAACGTGTCGCGCTGCATGTGCCGGGTGCCGCCCTCGAGGCGGCGCCGAGCACGGACATGCCGACGATCTACGTGCTGGCCGGGCAGCTCGTGCCCGTGTGCGCTGCCCTGCGCGACCACGCCGGCTTCAGCCTGCTGATCGACATCACCGCCGTCGACTACCTGCCCCGCGAACCGCGCTATGAGGTCGTCTATCACCTCTGCGCGCCCGACGCCCGGCTGCGCGCGCGGTTGAAGGTGAAGCTTGCCGCGGGCGAGACGCTCCCGACGGCCCAGCCCGTGTGGCCGGCGGCCGGCTGGCCCGAGCGCGAAGTGTGGGACCTCTTCGGCCTCGTGTTCGACGGCCACGGAGACCTGCGCCGCATCCTGACGCCGGACGATTGGGAAGGGCACCCCCTCCGCAAGGACTACCCGGTGCAGGTCCGGAAGGTCGCGCAGACGTACGAGCCGCTCGAGGTCACCGAGCAGGAATTCCGCGCGAACATCGCGCGCGACCGCGTGACGCGCGACCCGGGAGCGAAGGCCTAGCCATGGCTGAAATGCGCACCGAGACGATGACCATCAACATGGGGCCGCAGCACCCCAGCACGCACGGCGTGCTCCGGCTGGTGCTGACCCTGGATGGCGAGATCGTCAAGAAGTCCGAGGTGACGGTCGGCTACCTGCACACCGGCATCGAGAAGACGGCCGAGCAGAAGAAGTGGCAGCAGGTGATTCCGCTCGTCGAGCGCATGGACTACCTGGGCGCCCAGTCGAACAGCCTGGCCTACGCCCTGTCGGTCGAGAAGCTCCTCGGCATGGAGATCCCCGAGCGCGTGCAGGACATCCGCGTGCTCATCGCGGAACTGCAGCGCCTGATGAGCCACCTCGTGTGGCTCGGCACGCACGCCATGGAAATCGGCGCCGTGTCGATGATGCTCTACGCGTTCCGCGAACGCGAGCAACTGCTCAACATCAACGAGCTCACGGCCGGGTTCCGCCTCTTCCCGAGCTATATCCGTGTCGGCGGCCTGCGCGAGGACATCCCGCGCGGCTATCACGAGGCCGTCAACGCGTTCCTCGACATGTTCCCGTCCAAGCTGGACGAGTACGAGGACATGCTGACGAAGAACCACATCTACCGGCTGCGCACGGAGGGTGTGGGCATCATTCCGCTCGAGACCGCGCTCCAGTGGAGCCTGCCGGGCCCGATCGCCCGCGCGTCAGGTTCCACCTACGACGTGCGCAGGGCGTTCCCGTATCTGAACTACGCGTCCTACGATTTCGACGTCCCGACCTTCACCGAAGGCGATGTCTACGCCCGCTACCGCCTGCGTCTCCGCGAGATGCGCGAAAGCGTGAAGATCGCGAAGCAGGCCATCGCGCGCATCTCGCCGAC
>CAYNUO010000026.1:0-7515 GCA_964400405.1 uncultured Bifidobacteriaceae bacterium
CAGCTCGGGATCGCGATCGCGATATCGCTGCTCGTCATGGTCATCGTCGGCTACTTCCACGGCCACCGGTTCATCCAGCCCATCCTCGCACTGACGCGCGGGTCGCGTCGCGTCGCGGAAGGACATCTGGACACGCGGGTCGCCGTCACGTCGCACGACGAGCTGGGTCAGCTCGGCGACGCGTTCAACAACATGACCGCGCGGCTCCAGGGGCTGCAGGATGAGGTTCGCGCCAAGGAACGGCAGGCCACGTTCGGCCGCGTGGCGATCGGCCTCGTGCACGACCTCTCCCACCCGATTCAGAACATCGGCAACAGCGCCAAGCTGATGACGCGGCTCTATGACGACACGGAGTATCGCGGCGTGTTCGAGAAGACTGTCGACCGGGAGCTCGCGGAGGTGCGCCGCCTGCTCGACGACCTGCGCAACATCGCGAAGCCCGTGCCGGTGGAGCGTTTCCCGCTGGACCTGAACGCCGTGCTCGCAGACCTCACCGAAGCGATGCAGTCCACCGTGGCGAAAGCGGGCCTCGAACTGCGCAGCGACCTCGTGTTCGGACCGCTCTATATCGCCGGCGACGTGTTCGCGATCAACCGTGTGTGCCGCAATCTGATCATCAACGCGTGCCAGGCGACGATGCCGGGCGGCCAGGTGCTGCTGCGCACCATGCGCGGTCAGGGCGAGGCGATCATCGAGGTCGCGGACAGCGGCTGCGGCATCCCGGCCGAGCGCCTCGCAACGATCTTCGAGGACTTCGTCACGACGAAACGGCGTGGACTCGGTCTCGGTCTGGCGATCGCGCGGAAGATCGTCGAGCAGCTCGACGGCGCGATCAGCGTAGTCAGCGAGCCTGGCCGCGGCACCACGTTCACGCTGCGGTTTCCGCTGACGGAGGCCAGGCCGTCGCGCGTGACGGCCGTCTAGAGACAGGAACCAGGACACGGCCTCCCGCGAGCGGGGCGCGTCGTGGCGTCCCGGCTGGCGGTGGCTCGTCTGTCCTGGGGGAGGATCGGGAACTACTTCTTCGGAAGAATCGTGTCCTTCAACTGCTTCGCGATGCGGGCCTTCACGACGGTCTTCGCCGCGATGTCGATCTCCTGCCCGGTCGCGGGATTCCGGCCCTTGCGCGCGTTCCGCTTCTGAACGACGAGCTTCACGAGCCCCGGAATCACGAACTCATTCGTCCGCTTGAGCTCCTTCTCGGCCAGCTCGTTCAGCGCATCGAAGAAATCACGCGCCTGCGTCCGCTTCATCTCGAAGCGGTCCGCGAAGTGCGAGAACAACTCGGACTTGCCCATGCGTCGGGCTTCTGCCATCTCATCCCCCAGTACGTTTTACGCGTCTGATGCACTCGACCCGGCGGCCCCGCGCGCGGCCAGCCGGTCCCGAAGAAGCGCCGTATCCTAGCGTGGGCACCTCGCAGGGTCAACGCGCGGCGCTCGAACACCCCGCGTGTGCAGCCAAATTGCTAGAATTGCTCCGGCATGTCAAGCACACCCGCGCTTGAAACCTTTCCGAACCCGCGCCCCGGCCGCGAGTACGAGATCGCGATCGACTGTCCCGAGTTCACCTCGGTGTGCCCGAAGACGGGCCTCCCCGACTTCGGGACGATCCGGATCACCTACGCGCCGGGCGACCTCTGCATCGAGCTCAAGTCGCTGAAGTACTACCTGAACGACTTCCGCAACCGCGGCATCTTCTACGAGGCGGTGACGAACCAGATCCTGGACGACCTGGTGGCCCTCTGTCAGCCCAGGCGGATGCGGGTCGTCGGGGATTTTTCCGCCCGCGGCGGCATCACCACGAAGGTCACGGCCACCTACCCGGCCGTCTGACACCCGTGACGCATCGCGTCCCCATCGACGCGACGCTCGACCTGCACTCCTTCCGTCCCGAAGACGTCACCAGCGTGGTCGAAGAGTATCTGACCGCCGCCGCGGACGCCGGCCTGCCGGACGTCCGTGTCGTGCACGGCCGCGGCATCGGCGTGCAGCGCGCGCAGGTGCAGCGCCTGCTCGCCGCGCATCCCGACGTCGCCGAGTTCTGGGATGATCCCCGCGCGCACCTCGGCGCGACGATCGTCCGCCTGCGCCCCCGGCCGCCGGCCCGGCGCTAGCCGGATCGCTGCGCTATAGTCGCGGCACTGTGCGAAAACGTGGCGCCCTGGTCCTGCTGCTCGCGCTGGCGGCGTTCCCGCTGACGGCGCAGGTTCCGGACGCGCCATCGCCGGCGCCTGCCGCGGCGCCCGAGCGGCAATCCTTCCCGGAGTGGCGGGAGCGCCTGATTACCGATGCGCGGGCGCGTGGTATCAGCGAACGCATCATCACCGGCGCGCTGGCCGGACTCGAACCCCTCGAGCACGTCATCGCAAGCGACCGCACGCAGGCAGAGCTCACGCCCGGCCTGGACCGCTACCTCAAGAGCCGCGTCACGCCGGCCGTCGTGCGCCGCGGCCGCGCGCTGGCGCGCGAACACGGGACGTTGCTGGCGCGCCTCACGCGCACCTACGGCGTGCCGGGCTCGATCATCGAAGCCATCTGGGGCGTGGAATCCCGTTACGGCCGCGCGACGGGCCGCGTGCCGATCGTCCCGGCGCTCGCCACGCTCGCGTGGGAAGGCCGGCGGGCGGAGTTCTTCCGGAACCAGCTCTTCGACGCGTTGACGGGCCTCGACCGCGGCTACATCGACCCGTCAGCGATGCAGGGCTCCTGGGCCGGCGCGATGGGCCAGCCGCAGTTCATGCCGTCGAGCTATCTGCAGTACGCCGTCGACTTCGACGGTGATGGCCGGCGCGACATCTGGCAGTCCACGCCCGACGCGCTGGCCTCGATCGCGAACTACCTGGCACAGTTCGGCTGGCAGCGCGGTCAGTCGTGGGGACGCGAGGTCCGCGTGCCACGCGCGAAGCGCGAGGCGGTCGGGGAAGCGGTGCCGAAGCGCACCGAGGGGTGCTACGCGATTCGGAACATGACCGAGCGCCGGCCGCTGTCCCGCTGGCGGGCGCTGGGCGTCACGCGGATGGACGGTAAGCCGATCTCCATACAGGGGCCGGATGCGGCGCTGGTCGACACCGGCACGCGTCAGTTCCTGGTCACGGCCAGTTACGACGCGATCCTGGGCTACAACTGCGCGCACTACTACGCGCTGAGCGTCGGGCTGCTGGCGAACCGTCTTCGCTGACGCGCGCTACCAGCGCAGCAGGCGCGTGCCGCGCCACAGCGGACCCTCTTTCACGAACGCCCACTCGGGATTCTTCGCGGTGTCGCGGAGCGCCTCGTGCACCTTGCCGAAGGTGTCGACGTGTTCATCGCCGCACTCGAAGTACGTGATGAAGTCGAACTCGCCCGGACGTTCGTACCCGTCGGGGTTGTGGAACAGGCGGCGGAACAACGTCTGCACACCGGGGTCCGCCGTGCGGGCATGGCCATCGGCCGGCTTCCCGGTCTTCGCGTCGACGTGCGGGTAGAAGTAGGCGTGCCGGTCCAGCGCACCCATCTTCCACCACTCGTGCGTCTTGTTCATCGGCAGGATGAATACGTTCTTCGCCTGACGGCCCGACTGGCGCGCCTGTGCCTTGCGGTAGGCGTGGTCGTAGAGCTCCGCGCTCGTGTACCGCGGGTTGCGGTGCGCGCCGTCGAGCGCCGTCACTTCACCGGAGTCGCCGAGCCGGCGCCGCAGCTCGACCTCGACCTCCTGCAGCCGCGGCCGGTATTTCCCCGAGACCTGCACGAGGTACCGCGCGGCGGCGAGGCCCTCGGCATCAGGCCGGCGGTCGCTGACGAAGAACTGAATCGTTTCGTGCGCCTGCACGTCGCGAGCGCCATCGGCGTCGAAGTCGTTGAAGAACCCGCGGGCAATCGAGGCGCCGGCCGTGCGAAGCCGCGCGCCGATCGCTTCGTCATCGCGCACCATGACGAAGAGGAACTTGGTGTAGGTGAGGTTGACCCCCACGTGGTTCTGACTGGGGGTGTAGGGCGCGGCGGTCGCGTTGGCCATGTTCACCTAGCGTATCGGACGGGACGGGATAGAACTTTGCAGCGCTGTGAAGGGAGGGAACGGCGTGCGGCCGCGTCAGTCGTGCAGCACGAACCGGTCGAGCGCGGCGGCCACACCCGCCTCGTCATAGGAAGCCGTCACGGCCCAGCCACGGCCCATCAGGGCCGGCACGGCATTGCCCATCAGAACGGGACACCCCGCAAACGCCAGCATTTCCTCGTCGTTGAGGTTGTCCCCGATGGCCATCACCTCCGCCGGTTGCAGGCCCATCTCGCGGGCGCGCCAGGCCAGGGCCTGCCCCTTCGTCGCCTCGGGGTGGGTCACGTCCAGCAGCGTAAAGTCCCGGTCCTCGTACTCGGTCGCCGCGACGGCAAAGCCGTCGCCGAGGCCAGCCAGGTGCCCGGCGAGCCTCCGCATCTCGGCCACAGTGCCGTTGAACATCACCTCCACCGGGTCCTCGGTCAGCGCGGCGTCGAGCGGCGTCGACTGGGCAATCAGGTGGCTGTTCCGCAACCAGTAGTGCTTCCGGTTCGGGACCTCCCAATCCATTGTGTCCGCCACGATCTGGCCGGACGCGTCGCGGTCGAAGATCAGGGCCGCGCAGTGGCGGTAGTCGTGCGTGGCAGCCAGGACCCGGGCCGCCGCCGCGGCAGGCAGGAGCCGGGACGTGAGGGTCGTGCCGTCCTGGGACCGTTCCAACGCCCCGTTGCTGACGATAAGAGAAACGGGCGCGGGCAACTGCCGGGCCACGGGCACGGCGAACGGAAAGCTGCGCCCGGTGACGAGCACGACATGGACGCCGCGGGCGACCGCCGCCTCGATGGCGACGCGGTTGCGATCGGGCAACCGGCCGTGGCTATCAAGCAGCGTCCCGTCGATGTCGATGGCTATAAGACGGATCATCCGTGGGGTACCATTATCAAGCTATGGGCGCAGAGCCATTTCAGGGAGTCAACGCCGGATACGCGCAGGAGCTCTACGAGCGCTATCTGGCGAATCCGGACTCGGTCGACGCCGAGACGCGGCGCATCTTCGCAACGTGGACGCCGCAGACCGCGGCCGAACCCGGCGTCGCGGCTCCGGGTAACACGGTCGCATCACTGCGCGCGGCCGTCGGCGCGGCCAACCTCGCCGAGTCGATCCGGCGGTACGGACACCTCGCCGCGCAACTCGACCCGCTGGGCAACGAGCCCCCCGGCGACCCGTCGCTCGCGCCCGAGACGCACGGCATCACCGAGGCGGATCTCCGGCAGCTTCCGGCCAGCCTGATCGGCGGTCCCGTCGCGGAGAACGCCGCAAGCGCCGCGGAAGCCGTCGCCCGCCTCCGCGAGATCTACTGCGCCACGACCGGCTACGACTGCTCTCACGTGTTCGTGCCCGAGGAACGGGAATGGCTGCGCGACGCCGCGGAGTCAGGCCGCTTCCGCCCACCTGTGACAACCGTCGACGCCGACGCGCTGCTCGACCGGCTCACGCAGGTGGAGGTCTTCGAGCGCTTCCTGCACCGCACGTTCCCCGGCAAGACGCGCTTCTCGGTCGAGGGCCTGGACATGCTCCTGCCCATCCTCGACGAGATCGTCGCGGGCGCCACGGATTCCGGCATCGCCGACATGCTGATCGGGATGGCGCATCGCGGGCGGCTCAACGTCCTCGCGCACATCCTGCAGAAGCCGTACGCGCAGATCCTTGCCGAGTTCAAGGATCCGGTGGACTCGCGCACGTGGCGCATCGACCTCGGCTTCACCGGCGACGTGAAGTACCACGCCGGCGCCACCGTCGAGGTGCACGGGAAGTCGCGCGGCCACATCTCCGTGTCGATGGTGCCGAACCCGAGCCACCTCGAAGCCGTGAACCCGGTCGTCGAGGGCATGGCCCGCGCCGCGGGCACGAAGGCTGACAAGCCGGGCGCGCCGACCTTCGACCGCAACGTCACGCTGCCGGTGCTGATCCACGGCGACGCGGCGTTCCCCGGCCAGGGCATCGTGGCCGAGACGCTGAACCTCTCGCGGCTTGCCGGCTACGACACCGGCGGCACGATCCACATCATCGCGAACAACCAGCTCGGCTTCACCGCAACGGCGCTCGAGTCCTACAGCACCAGCTACGCCAGCGGGCTCGCACGCGGCTTCAAGATCCCGATCATCCACGTCAACGCCGACGACGCCATCGCGTGCATCGAAGCGGCACGGCTCATGTGGGCGTATCGCGCGAAGTTCGGCCGCGACTGCCTGATCGATCTGGTCGGCTACCGCCGGCACGGACACAACGAGGGCGACGAGCCGGCCTTCACGCAGCCGGTGCTCTATCAGCGCGTCAGCACGCACCCCACGGTGCGCGACCTCTTCGCGCGGTCACTCAAGGCAAGGAACCACGCATTCGCCAGCGACCCCGACGCGCTGGTGCAGAAGCACTTCGCGGCGCTCGAACAGGCCCTGACAGCGCTCAAGCCCGAAGTCGACTTCGTCGCGCCGGTGGCACCGGCGCCCCGAGCCGGCGCCGCCACCCGCGCGGAGACGGCCGTGCCGCTCGAGACGCTGCGCGCGATCAACGAAGGCCTGATGGAGCGCCCGCGCGGATTCACGATCCACAAGAAGCTGGAACGGACGCGCGAGAAGCGCTGGCACGCGCTGGACGACGCCGCCGCGAAGACGATCGACTGGGGCACGGCCGAGGAACTGGCGCTCGCCACGATCCTCGCGGACGGCACGCCGATTCGCCTGACCGGCGAGGATGTCGGCCGCGGCACCTTCAGCCATCGCCACGCGATTCTTCGCGACGCCACGTCCGGCGACGCGCACATCCCGTTGCAGAGCTTCCCGCAGGCGCGCGCGTCGTTCGAGATTCACAACAGCCCGCTGTCGGAGCTGGCCGCGATCGGCTTCGAGTTCGGCTACAACGTCCACACGCACGACCGTCTGGTGATCTGGGAAGCGCAGTACGGCGACTTCATCAACGGCGCGCAGATCATCCTCGACACGTTCGTCACGTCGGGCCGCGCGAAGTGGGGGCTGACGCCATCGCTGGTACTGCTGCTGCCGCATGCGTACGAAGGCCAGGGGCCTGAGCATTCTTCCGCCCGCGTCGAGCGATTCCTGCAGTCCGCCGCCGACACGAACATCCGCATCGCCAACTGCACGACCGCCGCGCAGTACTTCCACCTGCTCCGCCGCCAGGCCGCGGTGTTGACGGTCGACCCGCTTCCGCTCGTCGTGCTGACGCCGAAGAGCCTGCTGCGGCATCCCGCGGTCGCCTCCGCGCCGTCGGAGCTCGCGGACGGCAGGTTCAAGCCGGTCATCGACGACGAGATCGCGGACGCCGCGCTCTCGAAGGTGACGCGGGCCGTGCTGTGCAGCGGCAAGGTGGCCGTCGACGCGATGACGAGCGAATCCCGTGCGAAGGCGAAGCACGTCGCGGTGATTCGCGTCGAGCAGCTCTATCCCTTCCCGGCGACGGCGATCCGCGAGGCCCTCGGCCGCTATCCCAAGCTCAGGGAAGTCGTGTGGCTGCAGGAAGAACCCG
>CAYNUO010000026.1:7615-29987 GCA_964400405.1 uncultured Bifidobacteriaceae bacterium
GCCCTCGGCCGCTATCCCAAGCTCAGGGAAGTCGTGTGGCTGCAGGAAGAACCCGAGAACATGGGCGCCTGGGAGTTCGTGCGGCCCCTGCTCGAGGAACTGCTCAGCGGCCGGAAGATCGGCCTGCGCTATGTCGGCCGCATGCGCGCCGCGAGTCCGTCTGAAGGCTCCGCCGCGTGGCATCAGCTCACCCAGAAAGCCCTCATCGAGCAGGTGCTCGATACCGCC
Source organism: uncultured Bifidobacteriaceae bacterium (assembly GCA_964400405.1). Classification (GTDB taxonomy): domain Bacteria; phylum Acidobacteriota; class Vicinamibacteria; order Vicinamibacterales; family UBA2999; genus CANKJK01. The sequence continues at coordinate 7,844 of CAYNUO010000026.1, forward strand.
GATGAGTCCGTCGGCGACCCCCTGGTCCTGTCCAAGCGAGTCTGAGATCCACGATGTCCAACGTCGTCGTCCCGCAACTTGGTGAGTCCGTTGTCGAAGCGCGCATCGCCCGCTGGCTGAAGCAGCCCGGCGATCGCGTGAACATGGGCGACGCCCTCGTCTCGCTCGAAACCGACAAGGTCGACGTGGAAGTGCCGGCGGATCATCCCGGCACCCTCGTCAGCATCGCGCGCAAGGACGGCGAGGATGTGAAGGTCGGCGAAGTCATCGGCGTGCTGGAACCCGGTGAGGGTGCGGGCGTCGCGGCGCCGGCGGCTGGCGCCGTTCCCGCCGCCCCGCAGGCCGACGCCAGGGCGGCCGACGCGAAAGCGACGCCGACCGCGAAGCGCATGGCCGAGGCCAACCAGGTGAAGCTCGAAACCGTCGCGGGCACCGGCTCCGCGGGCCGCATCACCAAGGCCGATGTGACCCAGGCCCTGGCACCGGCGGCCAAGGCTGCCCCGGCGGCCTCGCCGAAGGCGGCACCCGCGCCCGTCGCGCCTGCCGCGCCACGGGTCGCCGTGGCGCCGGGCAGCCGCACCGAAGAGCGCGTCCGCATGACCAAGCGCCGGGCGACGATCGCGAAGCGCCTCGTCGAAGCGCAGCACACCGCCGCGATGCTGACCACCTTCAACGAGGTGGACATGACGGCCGTGATGGCCATGCGGGGCCGCTACAAGGACTCCTTCAAGGAGAAGCACGGCGTCGGGCTCGGCTTCACGTCGTTCTTCGTCAAGGCGTCCATCGCCGCGCTCAAGGCCTTCCCCGCGCTCAACGCGGAGATCCAGGGCGACGAGATCGTCTACAAGCACTACTACGACATCGGCATCGCGGTCGGCGCCGAGGGCGGGCTCGTCGTGCCCGTGCTGCGGGACGCGGACCGGATGAGCTTCGGCGGCATCGAGCTCGCCACGCGCGAGTTCGCGACGAAGGCCGGCAACAACACGCTCTCACTCGCGGATCTGCAGGGCGGCACGTTCACGATCACCAACGGCGGCGTGTTCGGTTCGCTGATGAGCACGCCGATTCTGAATCCGCCGCAGGTCGGCATCCTCGGCCTGCACAAGATCGCGGACCGCCCGATGGCGGTGAACGGACAGGTCGTCGTCCGCCCGATGATGTTCGTCGCACTCAGTTACGACCACCGGATTGTCGACGGCCGCGAAGCCGTGCAGTTCCTCGTGCGCATCAAGCAGTGCATCGAGGATCCGGGCAGCCTGCTCCTTGAAGACTAGGACGTCCATGTCACTCCGCCACTCTGTCGTCCCGGGGCTCCTGCTGAGCCTGTCCGCCCTCGCCTTCGCACAAGCACCGGCCACGCCCGCCGACGTGGCAGCCGCTCCGGCCGACGCGGTGAAGACGGCGTCCGGCCTTGCGAGCAAGCTGCTGCAGCCCGGCAAGGATGACAAGAAGGCCACGGCCGAGGACGTCGTCACGGTGCATTACTCGGTGTGGACCGCCGACGGGAAGCTGCAGGACAGCACGCGCACGAAGGGCAAGGCCGCACGCTTCCCGCTGTCGAATGTGATTCCGGGCTGGCGCGAGTGCGTCACGCTGATGTCCGTCGGTGAGCAGCGCCGCTGCTGGATTCCGCAGGAGCTGACCTACAAGGGGGCGAAGGGCCGCCCGGCCGGCACGCTGGTCTTCGATATCGAACTGGTGAGCGCCGAGCCCTCACCCGCGACGCCGCCACCGGACGTCGCCAAGGTGCCGTCGGACGCGAGCCGCCTGCCCTCGGGGCTGGCCTACCGCGTGATCACGCCCGGCGTCGGTGCCCGCAAGCCGTATCAGACCAGCGAGGTCACGGTGCACTACACGGGCTGGACGACGGACGGCCGCATGTTCGACAGCTCGGTCATGCGCGGCATGCCGACGACGTTCGGCCTGGGTGACGTGATCAAGGGCTGGACGGAAGGCGTGCAGCTCATGGTCGAGGGCGAGAAGACGCGCTTCTGGATTCCGCAGAACCTGGCCTACGACCAGGGGGGCGGGCCGAGGGGCATGCTCGTGTTCGACATCGAGCTCATCAAGATCGTCCGCTAGCCGGCCATCTGCCGGCTCTCCGGGTGCCGCGCGAAGAATCCGGCAACCGACTCCCGCGCGCACTATACTGCCCGGCGGATGCGTCCAACTGACGTCGGAAACCCGGACTACTACCATCGGGTCGTCGATTGCCAATGGGCCTGCCCGGCTCACACCAACGTTCCCGAGTACATCCGGCTCATCGCACAGGGCGAGTTCACCGAGGCGTACCTCGTCAACCGCGAGTCGAACGTCTTCCCGGGCATCCTGGGGCGGACGTGCGACCGGCCGTGCGAGCCGGCGTGCCGCCGGACCCGCGTTGACGAGAAGCCGGTGGCCATCTGCCGGCTGAAGCGGGTTGCCGCCGACCACCGGGACGAGGTCCGGCATCTCCTCCCCACCGCACCCACGCAGAAGAACGGCAGGAAGGTGGCTCTCATCGGCGCCGGTCCGGCCTCGCTGACGGTAGCCAACGACCTGATGCCGCTCGGCTACGAGGTCACGATCTTCGAGAAGCTGCCGAAGCCGGGCGGTCTGATGCGGACCAACATCCCGTCATTCCGCCTGCCGGCCGAGGTGCTCGATACCGAGATCGGCTACATCACCGGCATGGGGGTGGACATCCGCTACAACACGCCGGTCGACAGCCTGAAGGCGCTGCTCGACTCGATGGAGTACGACGCGGTCTTCGTCGGCAGCGGTGCGCCGAAAGGCAAGGAACTCGACGTTCCCGGCCGGCACGACAGCGACCAGGTCTTCATCGGTATCGAGTGGCTCGAGTCGATCCACTTCGGTCACGTCACATCGGTCGGGAAGCGCGTCCTCATCATCGGCGTCGGCAACACCGCGATGGACTGCTGCCGCTCGGCCAAACGGCTCGGCGCCACTGACGTGAAGGTGATCGCACGCAAGACGCGCAATTACTTCAAGGCCTCTCCCTGGGAACTCGAGGACGCGGAAGAAGAGCAGGTGGAGATCGTCGAGAACCGGCAGCCGATCCGGTTCGTGGTCGAGAACGGCACGCTGGTCGGAATGGAGTTCGAGAGGCTCGAGAGCAACGAAGTCAACGGCAAGCTCGAACAGAAGATCGTCGGCACCGAGATCCTCCCGTGCGACACGGTGATCCTTGCCATCGGCCAGGACAATGCCTTCCCGTTCATCGAGCGCGAGCTGATGGCGTTCGGCAAATGGGACATGCCCGTGGTCGACAAGACGACGTTCATGTCGACGCGACCGGGCGTGTTCTTCGGCGGCGACGCCGCGTTCGGACCGCAGAACATCATCTGGGCGGTCGAACACGGGCATCAGGCGGCCATCTCCATCCACAAGTACTGCCAGGGCGAGGACGTCCTCGACCGGCCGAAGCCGGGGATGACCCTCACCAGCACGCGCATGGGGCTGCACCAGTGGGCCTACAGCAACAACTACGATCCGGTGACGCGCCAGAAGATGGTGCACGTCGACCTGGTCGAACGCTTCAAGACCATGAACACGGAGGTCGAGCTCGGGTTCACGGCAGAGCAGACGGCACACGAAGTGCAGCGCTGCCTGAACTGCGACGTGCAGACTCACTTCACCGACTCGCTCTGCATCGAGTGCGATGCCTGCGTCGACATCTGCCCGGTCGACTGCCTCACCATCACGACTGACGCCGAGGAGCCGGCGCTGCGCCTGAGGCTGACGGCGCCCGCCCTCAACCCTGACCAGCCGATCTTCGCGTCCGGGCCGCTCAAGCAGACGGGCCGCATCATGGTGAAGGACGAGAACGTCTGCGTGCACTGCGGCCTCTGCGCGGAGCGCTGCCCCACGTATGCCTGGGACATGCGCAAGTTCGCCGTGCAGATTCCCTCTGCCGCGCCGGTCACCTTTTACAGGTCCCGCGTCGCGGTGACCGCATAGCGGCTCCGCTCAACACAGGACGTCTTCGGGACGAACACGCATTGACTCACCGCATGCCGAGGGGCGCGAACGTGGAAGGGACGCGGTCGTCATTTCAAGGATCGAGATGAGTCGCGTCAACGATTTCGCGTTCAAGATCGCCACGCCGAACGGCACGGGGTCGTCGTCGGCGAACGGGCTGATCATGCAGGCCATCTTCCGGATGGGCGTGCCGGTGACGGGCAAGAACGTGTTTCCGTCGAACATCCAGGGGCTCCCGACCTGGTACGAGATCAGGGTCAGCAAGGACGGCTACACCGCGAGGACGCCGCGCTTCGATCTGATGCTGGCGCTCAACGCGCAGACCTACAACAAGGATGTCGCCGAGGTCCACTCCGGCGGCTACCTGCTCTACGACTCCACGTGGCCGCTCGAAGGTGGAGCCGGACGCCCGGACATCGACTACCTCGGCGTCCCGTTGTCGGAGATGGTCAATGGCGCCTTCGCGGGGGCACGCGAGCGCATCCTGATGAAGAACATCGCGTATGTCGGCGCGCTCGCCGCGCTGTTCGACATGGATACCGACATCATCCGCGCGCTGCTCAGGGAGAAGTTCGGGAAGAAGCCGGCGCTGATGGACTCGAACCAGAAGGCGGTCGATCTCGGATACGACTACGCGACAAAGCACTTCGGCTGCCCGCTGCCGCTCCGCCTGGAGAAGATGGACAAGACCAGGGACGCCATCCTCATCGACGGGAACACGGCGTCCGGGCTCGGTGCCGTCTACGCCGGCGCGACGGTTGGCGCGTGGTACCCGATCACGCCGTCCACGTCGCTGATGGAAGGCTTCAAGACGTTCTGTGAGAAGTTCCGCAAGACGGAGGACGGCAGGAAGAAGTACGCGATCCTCCAGGCGGAGGATGAGCTCGCGGCGGTGGGCATGGTGATCGGCGCCTCCTGGGTCGGCGCCCGCGCGTTCACGCCGACCTCCGGCCCCGGCATCTCGCTGATGAGCGAGTTCGTCGGCCTGGCGTACTACGCGGAGATCCCGGCGGTGATCTTCGACGTGCAGCGCACGGGACCGTCCACCGGCATGCCGACTCGGACGCAGCAGGGAGACCTGATGCTCTGCGCCTACGCGTCGCACGGCGACACCCGCCACATCTGCATCTACCCGGCGGACCCCAGGGAGGCGTTCGAGTTTGCCGTCAGGGCGTTCGATCTCGCCGAGCGTTTTCAGACGCCCGTGTTCGTACTGAGCGATCTCGACATCGGCATGAACGACTGGATGGTGCCGAAGCTCGAATGGGACGACGACTACAGGCCCGATCGCGGCAAGGTGCTCTCGGCCACCGAGCTCGATCAGGTAAAGCAGTTTCACCGCTACCTCGACAGCGACGGCGACGGCATCCCGTACCGCACCCTGCCGGGCGTCCACCCCAGGGGAGCTTTCTTCACGCGCGGGTCCGGTCACAACAAGTTCGGCGGCTACACGGAGGACGACGTCGAGTACATGGAGGTCATGGAGCGGATCGCGCGCAAGACGCAGAGCGCGGCGGCGGCCGTGCCCAGTCCGTTCGTCCGCAATGTGGCCGGAACGACACGCCTCGGGCTGCTGACGGTGGGCGGCTGCCACGCCGCCTGCATGGAGGCGCTGGACCTGCTCGCCAGGGACGGCGTGCAGCTCGACTACATGCGCGTCCGCGGTTTCCCCTTCAGCGAGGAGGTGCGGACGTTCCTCGACGCCCACGACACCGTCTTCGTCGTCGAACAGAACCGCGACGCGCAGCTCCGGAGCCTGCTGACGCTCGAGACGGGCGTCCCGGCCGGCAAGCTGCAGTCGGTACGCTACTGGGGCGGGTTCCCGATGAGCGCGCACCACGTCATCGCGGGAGTCAAGGCACAGACCGACGTGGCGGCACAGAGCGCACCATGACATACATCGCGAAACCGAAAGTTCACGCGCCGACGCTGACGAAGAACGAGCTCGGTCTGACACGCCGCGACTACGAGGGCACCGTCTCGACGCTCTGCGCCGGCTGCGGTCACGACTCGATCACGGCGGCGATCATTCAGGCCTTCTGGGAACTGTCGATCGCACCGCACAAAGTGGCGAAGCTGTCAGGCATCGGATGCTCGTCGAAGACTCCGACCTACTTCCTGCGCGAGGCGCACGGCTTCAACAGCGTGCACGGACGCATGCCGGCGCTGGTCTCCGGCGCCAATGCCGGCAACGGCGGCATCACCTACATCGGCGTTTCGGGCGACGGCGATTCGCTCTCGATTGGCCTGGGTCAGTTCGCGCACGCCATCCGCCGTAACGTCAACGCTTTGTACGTGCTCGAGAACAACGGTGTGTACGGCCTGACCAAGGGGCAGTTCTCGGCGGCGGCCGACAAAGGGTCGACCAACAAGAAGGGCGACGCGAACACCATGGAGCCGATCGACGGCTGCCTGATGGCGCTGACGCTCGGCGCCACCTTCGTCGCGCGCAGCTTCTCGGGTGACAAGGCGCAGCTCGTGCCGATTCTGAAAGCCGGCCTGACGCACAGGGGCATGGCGTTTGTCGACGTGATCTCGCCCTGCGTCACCTTCAACGATCACGAAGGGTCGACCAAGAGCTACGCCTACACGCGCGAGCACAACGTGGAGGTGGTCGCTGCCGATTTCGTGCCGCCGGCCAGCGCCATCGAGACCGACTACGAGGCCGGAAGCTTGCGCAACGTGATGCTGCATGACGGATCGTGGGTCCGCCTGCGCAAGCTGGCAGACGACCACGACCCCACCAACCGCGACAACGCCTATGCCTGCGTCCGCGCCAGGCAGCGTGCGGGCGAGGTGGTGACCGGGCTGTTGTATCTCCAGCCCGATTCGCAGGACATGCACCAGCAGATGGGAACGGTGGAGACGCCGCTCGTCGAGCTGCCGTTCGAGCAGCTCTGCCCGGGGAACGTGGAGCTGCAGAAGCTGCAGGCCAGGTTCAGATAGCCGTACGACTTACGCCTCGCTCATATACGGGTACCGCCACTCGGCTGGGGGCTGGTGCGTCGTTTTGATCGTTCGTGGGCTCACCCAGCGAATCAGGTTCAGCTTCGAGCCGGCCTTGTCGTTCGTGCCGGAACGCCGGGCACCGCCGAAGGGTTGCTGGCCGACGACGGCGCCGGTCGGCTTGTCGTTCACGTAGAAGTTCCCCGCGGCGTCGCGCAGCACCGTCTTCGCCTCGGCGATGGCAGCCGGATCCTGCGCGAACACCGCCCCGGTCAGCGCGTAGGGCGACGTGCGGTCGACGAGCGCCAGCGCGCCGGCCCAGTCGCTGTCGGGGTACGGATACACGCTGAGGACTGGGCCGAAGATTTCCTCCTGCATCAGGCGGTCGGCCGGGTCATTGACCTCGGCCAGCGTCGGGTCGACGAAGTAGCCGGACTCGCCGCGAGCGGTGCCACCCTGCAGGATGCGGGCGTGTGCACGGGCGTGCTCCAGATAGCCCGAGATGCGATCGAAGGCCCGCTGGTCGATCACGGCGCCCATGAACGTCCGGAAGTCCGCCGGGTCGCCGATCCGCATGTCGCGCATCATGGCGGTCAGACGGTCGCGGACATCCGGCCAGAGGGAACGCGGGACGTAGGCCCGGCTTGCGGCCGAGCACTTCTGCCCCTGGAACTCGAAGGCGCCGCGTGCCAGCGCGACGGCGAGGGCCTGCGGGTCTGCGCTGGCGTGGGCAACCACGAAGTCCTTGCCGCCCGTCTCACCGACCACACGAGGATAGCTCCTGTAGCGCGCGAGGTCCCGCGCTATGCGGGCCTGGATGGCGTCGAAGACGGCCGTGCTCCCCGTGAAGTGCACGCCGGCCAGGTGCGGCGAGGCGAGCGCGACCTCGCTGACCTCCGCGGCGTCACCGGCGACCATGTTGATCACGCCGGGTGGGAGGCCAGCCTCCATCAGCAGCCGCATCAGGTAGTGGGCGGAGAGCATGGCCGATGCAGCCGGCTTCCATAGCACCACGTTGCCCATCAGCGCCGGCGCGGTCGGCAGGTTCCCGGCGATCGACGTGAAGTTGAAGGGCGTGACTGCGTACACGAAACCTTCGAGCGGCCGGTAGTCGAGCTCGTTCCGAGCGGCGGGCGTACTGAGCGGCTGCTCGGCCGCCAGTTCGTGGGCGAACCGCGTGTTGAACCGCCAGAAGTCGATCAGCTCCGAGGCGGCGTCGATCTCCGCCTGGAAGACCGTCTTCGACTGACCGAGCATGGTGGCGGCATTGACGACCGGCCGCCACGGCCCGGCCAGCAGATCGGCGGCCTTGAGGAACACCGCGGCCCGCGCATCCAGGGGACGCGCTGCCCACTCGCGCCTTGCGGCCAGCGCAGCGTCGATCGCCCGTTGAACGTCGGCCCGCCCCGCGAGGGACACGTCACCGAGTACGTGGCGATAGTCATGGGGCATCACCGCCGTGGCGCGCTCCCCTGGAGTGATCGACTGCCCGCCGATGACGACGGGAATCGCGATGCGCTCGCCGGCGATGCGGGTCAGCTCCGACTTGAGTGCGGCTCGTTCGGGAGATCCCGGGAGATACCCGAGATTCGGATCGTTGACGGGCATGGGCGCCCGGCTCTCGCTCATGCGCTCATCTTACGGCCGGAGGCCGCGCCGGGGCGTCAGCTTCGCGCGGGCTCGATCTCGACGGCGATCGAGCGCCAGCGTCCCTGGCGGAAACGCAGCATGCTCAGGACACCGCGCGAGACGTGCCCGAGCACGATCGCCAGCCAGATGTCGCCGGACTCCAGGGGCCTCATGGACTGGATCGCCGTGCACATCCCGATCGGCAGCAGGAACTGCGAGAAGAGCGTGATGTAGAGCGGGCTCTTGGTGTCCCCCGTCCCCTGCAGGCCGCCCGTGTAGGTCAACGCCAGGGTCACGAAGAAGCCGGACACCGCCAGGTAGCGCAGCAGTTCCTTGCCGATCGACGCCGCGAAGGGGTCCTTCATCGCAAAGATCGCGAGGAGCGGATCGGGCACGAACACGAACAGCGCACCGACCACGGCCGCGACGACCAGGCCGGTCCTCGCGGCGATCCAGACGCCGGCTTCGGCGCGGTCGGGCTTTCCGGCGCCCAGGTTCTGTCCGGCAATCGTCGACGATGCACCGAGGAGCCCCTGCGCGGTCCACGTGATCAGCGAGAAGAGCTCCGTGTAGCCGACCGCGTAGGCGGCCTGCGCCGCCGCGCTGTGTTCCAGCGAGCCCATGAAGCGCAGCATCAGGATGCCGCCGATGTTCATCGTGATGCCCTGCACGCCGGTCGGCAGGCCGAACCGGAAGAGCGACCGGATGATCGTGAAGTCGGGCCGGAGATCCATGCCGCGGTGGAGGTGGATCACCGAATGCGGGCTGAAGAGCTTCCAGACCCCGTAGGCGCTGACCGTGATGTTGCTGGCCACCGTGCCGTAGGCCGCCCCCACCGTTCCGAAGATCGGAATGAGGGTCAGGTTGAAGGCCACCGTGAGCACGGTCAGGCCGATCCCCAGTTTGAGCGGCGTGCGCGCGTCACCGGCGGCGCGGAAGGCGCCACCGAGCATGAAGAACATCATGAGCCCGATGCCGCCCATGAACATCACGCGCATGAAGGGCAGCGCCTCGTGCTGCACCTCGGGCGCCGCGTTGACGAGCCGCAGCAGCGCGGGCGACGCCATGTAGCCGACGATCGCCATGATGACCGCCAGCCCCGCGGCGGTCAGGAACGCCTGGTAGACGACCTTGTTGACCTTCTCCGGCTCGTTCGCGCCGGCGAAACGGGCCACGAGTACGGCCATCCCGGTAAACAGGGAGCTGATGAAGACGATGACGACGAGCATGACCTGCCAGCTGACGCCGATCGCGGCGTTGCCGGCGAAGCCGACCATGTGGCCGACCATCGTGTGGTCGATGATGCCCTGCAGGCCCGCGACCACGTTCTGCAGCATCGTCGGCCACGCCAGGCGCCAGACGGCGGACCCGAGCGGGCCTTCAACGAGCGAGCGATCGAATGTGCGGCGGGCCGGGGCGGCGGACATGCGTACAGAGTGAATTACGACGGTTGTGTCCCGAGAGTGTACTGCAGGGTTGCCGGCTGGGCGGGCGAGGTGCGGCGGCGAAACGGCGCGAGACGAGGGATGTGACGGTGCGGGAGGTGCCGGAGACCGTCCAGCGGACGGCCTCCGGCTTATGAGGTCGAGCGGTCTAGTTGAACGAGTACCGCAGGCTCAGCATCATCTGGTAGACGTCAGCCGTCGTCGCCGTCGACTGGAAGGTCTTCGTGATGAGCTGGTTGTTCACCGTCGCCAGGCGGTAGGTCAGACGGCCCTGGGCGTCCGCCGCCGGGTTCGTCAGGATCTGGAGCTGGTTGTTGGTGTTGATGGCCGCCACCGGACGCTGCGCCACGCCCCAGTTGTGGTTCAGCAGGTTCCCGACGTTCAGGATGTCGAGCCGCAGCTGGAAGCCGTTCTTGGCGCCGCCGATGTTGCGGAAGAGATCCTGTGTGATCGAGAGATCCGCGCTGCGGAACATCGGGAATGCCAGGCCGTTGCGTTCGGCGTACTTCCCGCGGTTCTTGCTCAGATACGGATCCTGCTTGATGTAGGCGTCGAACGCCGCGGCCTGCTCGTCAGCCGTGAACGTCCGTCCCCCGGCCGTGAAGGCCGAGAAGTTCATCTCCGAGGTGTCTTTCGGGACGTAGATCAGGTCGTTGGCGCTCACGCTGTCGCCGTTGGCATCACCGGCGAACACGTAGCTGGCGCGCGTCGACGCGGTGAGGGTGCTGTGCCGCGCCTCCCAGAACATCGAGAACGACGTCGTCCCGAAGTTCTTGTAGGTCTTCACGTAGTTGACCAGTGCGAACACGCGGTGGCCCGGCGCCCACATCGAGATGCTGCTGCCGGGGTTGTTCGGATCGGCGGACTGGGAGTTCCGGGCCAGGCTGGTAGCCGCCGTCGACTCCGGGTCCGAGATCGTCCTCGAGATGCCGTAGCTGTAGGCGCCCTTCACCATCAGGCCGAACTTGGTCTGCTTGGACAAGGTCTGGGCGAAGTTCCAGGACGTGCCCGTGTTGCCGTTCTGCAGCACGTAGTTGGCCGTCACCTGGTTGCCCGGGTCGTTGTTGAGGCGCGTCACGCAGCCGCCCGCCTGGCCGGCCGCCGCGCACGCCGTGCCCACCCACCGCGGGCGGGCGTCGACGCCGGTGAACGCCGACTGAGCCGCCGGCAGGTTCGCGTTGATGTAGTAGACGCCGTTGACGTCCTTCGCGTAGAGGAACTCGGTCGTGCTGGTGATACCCAACGGCAGCTTGTGGTCCACCGCGCCGTTGGTCCGCCACGTCTGTGGGAACTTGAAGTCCGGGTCGGTGACGTTCAGCGCGTAGCTGGTGGCGCCCGCGCCGGTCACCGTGGACGGCTTGTACTTCGCCACGTTGGTCGTGAACGGGAAGGCATTGCCCGGGTTCAGCACGATCTGCTCGCCGATCAGCACGCCCGTGTTGCCCAGCTGGTTCGAGATCCAGACGTAGGCCGGACGGCCGGTGAACAGCCCCGTGCCGCCGCGCACCTGCGTGGTCTGGTTACCGAACACATCCCAATTGAGGCCCACGCGGGGCGACCAGAGGATCTTGGTCTCCGGCATCGAGCCGGTGTTGTACTTCACGGCGGCTCCGGAGGAGTCACGGAACGTCAGCGCATCGGCCTTTTCATTGCGGAACGCGGTGTTCTTGAAGCTGGTCACGTCGGCGCGAACGCCGGCCGTCACCGTCACGTTGCTGCGCGGACGCCACTCGTCCTGGAAATACCCGGCCGAGTACCAGACGTCGAGCGGCTGGAGCGGCTTGTCCATGCCCGGGATGTTGCTCCAGCGGATCTGGAAGGCGTTGGCCGTCACCGGCGACGTCGTCCGGTTGGGGTTGGCCAGCGAGTCCAGCGCGTCCGTGTAGAAGTCCTGGAGTGAGTTGTAGGCCCAGGCGCCCTGCGGGCAGCAGCCGAAGAACGAGTTGGCCGAGTGGTACTTCTCGGCGTAGCCGCCGAACGTCCACGTGTGACGCACGCCGTACTTCGAAAAGTTGTCCTGGATCTGAAGCGTCTTGTAGCTCAGCTCGTTGTTGACGGTGAACGGCTCGAAGCCAAACGAGGTGTAGTTCGTGCCGCCCTCGAAGATGTCGACGAACGGGAAGGGCTCGCTCTTGTAGCCACGACCCTCGTCCTGGTACGAATAGCCGACCTGGACGCTGTTCGACATCGATGAGCCGATGACCGAGTTCCATTCGCCGATGCCCGAGCGGATGTTCTCCTTGATCTTGTAGTTCGAATTCTCGAAGGAGAGGAAGTTCGAGCTGCTCGGCGAGCGTCCGCGAAGCGCCGACGTGGAGCCCGAGACGGCGACGTCAGTAAACGAGTTCAGGTGGTTGTAGCGGAAGCTGATCTTGTTCGAGTTGTTGAGGTTGTAGTCGCTGCGAATCAGGAACCGTTTGTTCGGCGTGGTCTTCGGGATGTTGTTGAAGGCGCCGGTCGCGTACTTGAAGTTGCTCTGAAGGAACGAGCTCAGCGTCGTCAGGTCGGACTCCAGCACGCGTGTCACCTGACCGGCAACGGCCTCACCGCCCTTGTTCGCGCGGAAGTTGATGAGGGGACGTTCCTCGTTCTGGCTCTCGTAATTGCCAAAGGCAAACAGCTTGTTCTTCACAATCGGACCGCCGGCCCAGCCACCGGTGTTCTTGAACGTGAACGTTCCCGGGTTCACCGTCTGGCCCTTGGCCTCGGTGCCCACCATGCTGTCGTCGCGGAAGCGGTGATAGAAGGAGCCCACCAGCTTGTTGGTGCCGCTGCGGGTCACGGTGTTGATGCCGGCGCCGATGAACGCGCCCTGGCGGACGTCGTACGGCGCCACGTTCACCTGGACGGCCTCGATGGCCTCGAGCGAGATGGGCGCGACGCCCGTGCGGTCACCCGGCTGACCGCCGAGGCCGAACGAGTTGTTGAAGGACGAGCCGTCCACCGTGATGTTGTTCATGCGGTTGTCGGCGCCGGCGATGTTGCCGCCGTTGGCCTGCGGCGTCAGTCGCGTGACGTCGTTGATGCGGCCGGTCAAGGTCGGGATGAGCGCGATTTCCTGCCGGGCAACGGCCGTGCCGGCGCCGGTGCGGCTGGAGCTGAACACGGCATCCGTCGCGGTGGCCGTGACCGTCACCGTTTCCTGCAGGTTGACCGTCTTGACCTGCACGTTGACGTCGGTCGCGTTGCCGAGCGTCACCTGGAGATTCGTCACCGTTGCGGGTTCGAACGCCGTGCCCACCGTACCGACGAAGGCCACCGTCACGCTGTACGGGCCGCCGACGCGCATGCCCGGGATGGAAAAGCGGCCGTCGGCGCGGCTGGTGGTTTCATAGACGGTGCCGGACGGTTCGTGAATCGCAAGCACACTGGCACCCGGCACAGGCTGCCCCTGCACGTTGGTCACCACGCCGCTCATGATGCCGGTGGTCACACCCTGGGCGCCCGCGGCGGCAGGAATGAGCAGAGCACAGAGGGCGAGGAGCGAGACGATTCCAGTCAGCCTCATCGCGATGTCGGACAAGCGCTTCATTGATGAACTCCAGATAGAGGTACAGCGGAACGGGTACAACAGGTCACGGTTGAGGTGCGCACGGACAGGGTGTCCACCGGGACAGTACCAAGCCCGGGTAACGGCCACGTGACCGTTCCGGGAAGGCGAAGTCGATTGTACCGAAACCCCGGCGGCAGGACACGCTGTATCTCTTACGGACAAGCACGTAGGATGGATGCATGAGACGGCTGCTTGCCGCCTGCCTGCTCGTCACGGTCGCCGCGGTGGCCGACGCCCAGACCCGGATGCCCAATCCCAGGGCCATCGAGGCCGGGCGACGGGGCTGGGCCGCGATCCGGGACAGCCAGAACGAAGAAGCTGCGAAAGCCTTCGCCGACGCTCTGTTTTACAGTCCCTCTGAGCCCCAGTTCCACCTCGGCGCCGGGCTGGCCGCCTATCTGCTGGGAAATGCGGCAGATGCCCAACGGCATCTGGAGTCCGGACTGGCCCTCGAACCCGGCCTGACCCAGGCTTCGATGCTCCTCGGAACAATTCTGTATAGGAACAGCGACTTCACCGGCGCCTTGCGCGTTTACGAAGCGGCGCTGGTCGCCGCCCCGAACGATGCATCGCTGGCCGAACGGGTCCGGCAGCTCCAGGCCGAGGCGGATGTCCAACGGGACTTCTACCAGGCCCAGGGCGGCCACTTCACCGTGCTCTTTGAAGGGCCCGCGGATGACGCCCTCGCCCAGCGCGCGATCGACATCCTCGAGGACGCCTATCTGCGCGTCGGCACGGCCTTCAATCGCTTTCCGGACGGGCCGGTCACGGTCGTCCTCTACACCGAGCAGCAGTTCTCCGACATCACACGCTCCCCCTCGTGGGCTGCGGCCCAGTACAACGGGCGCATCCGCATTCCCGTGCGCGGAGCGCTGCGGAAGCCTGCTGAACTGGAGCGCGTGCTGTTCCATGAGTTCACGCATGTGCTGGTCTCATCGATCGCGCCCCGTGGTGTGCCCACGTGGTTGAACGAGGGGCTGGCCGTCGTCTTCGAGCCGAAGGGCCGCGCATGGAGCCGGAAGACGCTCGACGCCGACACGGCCCGGATTCCGCTCGGCAAGCTCGGTGGCAGCTTCAAGGGTCTCTCTGATGACGACGCCACCACGGCGTACGCCCAGAGCGGCGACGCGGTGGCCCGGATGATCGACCTGGCCGGCGAGTGGTCGATCGTGGCGCTGCTGCAGGACATCGCACGCGGACGCCCGTTCCCAGAAGCCTTCGGCGAGCGCATGCTCGTACCGTGGGCGGAGTTCTCGGGACAGGGCCAGCCCGACTCCGTCGAGCAGGCCTCCCAGTAGGCGTGGCCGCTAGACGTCGAGCTCCTCGGCGTCCTCGGCGCGCTCCATGATGAAGCGGAACCGCGCTGACGCGTCCTTCCCCATCAGCTCGTTGATCACGCGGTCCGTCACGATCTGATCGGAGATCTCCACGCGGAGCAGGCGTCGCGTACGCGGGTTCAGCGTCGTCTCCCACAGCACCTTCGGCATCATCTCGCCCAGACCCTTGAAGCGCGTGATCTCCGGCTTCGAGCGGCCCTGGCCGTACTGCTGGAGCAACCGCTCCTTGTGCGGCTCGTCGAGCGCCCAGTACGTGTCCTTGCCGATGTCGATGCGGTAGAGCGGCGGCTGGGCCAGGAACACCTTGCCGGCCGCGATGAGCTGCGGCAGGTGGCGGTAGATGAACGTGAGCAGCAGCGTCGCGATGTGGTGACCGTCGGAGTCGGCGTCCGCGAGGATGATGATGCGGCCGTAGCGCAGGCGGGTGATGTCGAACGTCTTGCCCATGCCGCAGCCCATCGCGGTCACCAGGTCGGCAAGCTCCTTGTTCTCGAGCACCTTGGCGAGCGTCATCCCCTCGGTGTTCAGCACCTTGCCGCGGAGCGGCAGGATGGCCTGCTTCCCGCGGTCGCGACCCTGCTTGGCAGAGCCGCCGGCGCTGTCGCCCTCGACGACGAACAGCTCTGAATCCTCGCGCCCGGACCCCGTGCAGTCGCTGAGCTTGCCGGGCAGGTTCAGGCGTCCGGTGGTCGCGGTCTTGCGCGTGACTTCGGCCGAGGCTGCGCGGCTCGCCTCCCGTGCGCGGGCCGCGAGGATGATGCGGGCGACGATCGCTTCGGCCAGCGTCCGGTTGTGGTTCAGCCAGTGCTCGAGCGCCGGCCGCACGGCCGAGTCCACGGCCGAGAGCACCTCCGGATTGTTCAGCCGGTCCTTCGTCTGTCCCTGGAACTGCGGCTCCTCGATGAAGAGCGAGAGCACGCCCGTCAGGCCTTCGCGGATGTCCTCCGCCGTCAGCGTGACGCCCTTCGGCGAGAGGCCGTGCGTGTCGATGTAGTTGCGGACCGCCTTGCCCAGCCCGGCGCGCAGCCCGTTTTCGTGCGTGCCGCCGGACGCCGTCGGGATGCCGTTGACGTAGCTGCGCAGGTGCTCGTCGGTGGATTCCGTCCACTGCAGCACGACGTCCAGGCGCGGCCCGCTCTCACGGGTGTGCGTGAAGGCGGCCTCGTGCACGGGCTTCGCGCCGCGGTCCTTCAGAATCTTCGCGAGGTAGTCCGACAGGCCTTCTTCGTGCTGGAAGGTGACCTTCGTCTTCTCGACTTCGTTCTCGAAGGTGACCTTGACGCCCTTGTGGATGTAGCTGACCACCTCGAGCCGTTCGGCGATTACGGCCGCGTCGAACTCGACCTTCGGGAAGATCGTCGCGTCCGGCTGGAAGTAGACCGTCGTGCCGGTCCCGCGTGCCGGGCCGACCTTCTTCAGGCCGCCCTGCGGCTTGCCCTGCTTGAAGGCCATCTCCCACTGGACGCCGTCGCGCCGCACGGTGGCAACCAGGCTCTTCGAGAGCGCGTTGACGACCGAGGCGCCGACGCCGTGCAGCCCGCCCGCCGTCTTGTAGTTGCCCTGCTCGAACTTGCCGCCGGCGTGGAGCACCGTGAAGATCACTTCGAGCGCGCTCTGCCCTGTCTTCGGGTGCTTGTCGACCGGGATGCCGCGGCCGTCGTCGGTGACCGTGATGGACGCGCCGTCCGCATGGAGCGTCACCGTGATGCTGGACGCATGACCGTTCATCGCCTCGTCGACGGAGTTGTCGAGCACCTCCCAGACGAGGTGGTGCAGCCCTGCCGAGCCGACGCCGCCGATGTACATGCCGGGGCGCTTGCGGACGGGTTCGAGACCTTCGAGAACGGTGATGTCTTTTGCGGTGTACGTTGTGGACACGGTTTGGGTCGATGCTGAGTTGTGCTCGCGCTGAGAAGGTAGAGCGCCCGGCAAGTATGACCCGGCCGGGCTTACGGAGTCGATGCACCCGCCTTGCTGCTGGAGACTGCCCTGAATCAGAATGCCCAGTCGTGCCTCACACGGTCCTTCGTGGTTCAGCCTACGCTCGCATTGCTGGTGCCGTTCTTCGCGCGGCCGGATCAGGGCTCTGCCTCTTACTCGGCGGCTGCGCCGCCGGCAGCGCGCCGACCGGCCCGACACCAACCGAGACGCAATCACCCTCTCTGTTTACTCCGCCGCCCCCGTCGCCGCCGGCCCCGCGGACGGGCGAGGCTTTGATTCCGCTGCCTCCGGGCGCGCCTCCAAGCCTGACGACGTTGGTGTTCGAGAGCGAGCCCGGCGAACCGATTGTCAGAGGGACGAGCCGCCGCTACTACCTCGGTGATGGCAACTGGACGGCGACCTATCACAGCCGGCCGCTCAGTCACGTCGCCATCTCAGTCGACAGCTTTTCGGGACCACCTTTCTGGAATTGGAGTCTCGACTTCGCGCCCCCGCCAGGTGACGTGCTACGCCCAGGTGTCACCTATCGCTCCGCGCAGCGCTATCCCTTTCAAGGCGGCAGCCCGGGACTGGACTTCAGCGGCACGGGTACCGGGTGCAACACGTCGATTGGTCAGTTCACCGTCGTCGAGTTGGCTGTAGCGCCAGACGGCAAACTGCTCCGCTTCGCGGCGAACTTCGAACAACGATGCACAATCGGGTTCCCTGCGACGCCTGGACCCGGCCTCCGTGGCTCAGTTCAGATCGTCGCCGATCCCTGGCGATAGGTGCTTCAGGGTCTCGGGGCTTTGAAGGTAACCCGGAGAGCAATCCCGCCCCGATACTCAGGTCCTGTCAGCGTGTCCGCCGATGAGCCCCGCATCGAGAAGGTCGCGCGGAGCGGCAGGACGATGGCCAGGAGAGGCGCGGGCTGCCACATCACGTCGAAGCCAGCTGTCGCCCCTGGACGCATCTGCCGCTCCTCAGCCAGTACATTTACTTCCGGACGGAAAGAGGTGGATGTGAAGGAGGCGGGCGTGTGGCGACGACTCGACGATGCCGTGATCGTCACGGCGGGTCCGGCGACAGCGGAAACCGCGATCCTGCCCGTCTTGAATGCGCGGACACCGACGAGAAGCGCAAACCGGGTATCCCGATTCACGATGCCCACGCTCTGCGTCACGCTTGCGCCCGCAAGGCTGTTCTCGCCTCGCGAGGCGACTTCAGCGGAGAAGCGAATCCGACCACGCGTCGCACCGACGCCACCCGCGAACGCAACCGTACTCTGCCCTTCACGGGTGCAGACGACCAAGCCGTCGCAGACGCCACTGGACCACTGCGCGGACGAGAACTGAACACCGCCGAACACGTCCAGGCGCCACCCTGGCAACCGGTTGTAGATCAATGACACGTCCTCATCGCGCGTTGCCGCGTACGGCGTGCCGCCCATCCCACGGCCTGCCGGCCCGTCGTGCACCTCACGGAGCGACTGCCCCATGTGATACGCAACGGTCACCTGGCGCACCAGCCCGTCAACGTAGTCCGCGAACGTCGTGCTGGTCTCCGCGTCGTACTCCCGTCCATCGCCGACGAACAGCCGCGTGAACGTGAAACGTCGAATCGCCTGCGCCCACCCCTGCACGTCGCTGGGCCCATAGCCGCGCGACGAAAACGGCTTGAGAAAGTCGGGAGCTCTGCCTGAAAAGGCGAGCTTCTCTGAAGGAAACTCGATCAACAAGTCGGTACTGCGTGTCAGCGCGCGCGGCTGGTTGAATCCGATGACAACGTTCCCAAGTCTGGTCGACGTGCGGCCCGAAACGGTGTGCTCCGGGAACAAGACTTCGTCCCAGAGTTCGGGTGCGCTGAGCTTCGAGTCCTTGTTCCGGTCCAGGTAGAGAAACTCCGCCAGCTCCCCAGAGTTCGCGATCTCCCCGCTGTCGAGCACGCCATCGGCGTTCTGATCGAAGGGCTGGAGCCTCGTGGGCAGCGCGCGCGAACGAACCTGAAGCGCCTCTACGAAACCCGCCGCGCCCACGATCGTCGCGGATTTATTGAAAACCCTCGCACCTCTGAGCAAGTCGAAATCGAGTGATGTGTAGATCACGTACTTGACCTCCCGGTCCGGGAATCTGACCGAGAGCTGTGCCTTGAGCCACTGGGCGAACGGCGTGTTGAGCGGATCGCTCAGGGCAATGCCGGCCGGTGTGACAAAGATCACGGTTCGCGCCGTGCCCTCCGTCGCCACGAAGAGGTTCGTACCGACCTGCACGATCTCACGAGCGGGCACGACAGCCGGCTGCGCATGAAGACGGGTGGCCAGCACCAGAAAGACGACCAGCGTGAAGACAGTGGGAGATCGACGGATCATCGGCGTCGGTTATAGACCATTTCCCGGCGAACGACCAACTCCGGCAAACGCGCGTCCCGGGACGCTGCGCGCGCGGATTATGATGACGCCATGCCCAAACTGACCGTCGAAGGATTCGGCACATTCGATGTTGCCGATGGAAAGCGTCTCGTGAACGCTATCGAACAGGACGCGCACGTCGACATCCTGCACGCATGTGGCGGCAACGCCCGGTGCACCACGTGCAAGGTCGAGTTCGTCAGCGGCGAACCCACGCAGATGACGGTGGCGGAGAAGACGAAGCTTGCGGAAAAGGGTCTGACCGGTGTGCGCCTTTCCTGCCAGTTGCTGTGTGACGGCGACATGACCGTGCGCGCGATCAGCCGCCTGGAGGGCAGCGGTCGGCCCGATCCGGGACGCCCCGCCGAAGACACGATCGCCCCGCCTCCTGTCTGGGACTAGGAACATCCCCGTGCGCGCGAGCAGCCTCGCCGCACGCTGCTTCGTCATCAGCGACCAAGACGCTCGAGAGCGTGAGGCTCGACGGCGCTCGCGTGCGCTAGTGCGCTAACGCGGCGGATCCGCCAGATACGCGAGTTCTCCCAGCATCCTGGGCGTGGCGCCTTCGCAACGGTGCTCGAAACTTGCCCGCAGGTGATTGAGCGCGCCGTTGCGCAGATCGTAGGACAGCGCGTGAATGGTGACGGTTCCCACGCCGCTGCACCCTCTGCCGTCGCCAGAGAAGTCGGCACCATTCGACTGCGGATCCGAGAGACGCACGGTCGCAAAGGTCCCGGGTCGAAAGACCTCTCCGAGCGGAGCACTGATCGTGAACATCCACGGTCCCGGTCCGTCTGTAGGGAACACAGAGACCCTGATGAACCCGCCGCTTCGACCAACGCTCCCCTGAAACGATGCGCTCTGCATCGAGTAGTCCAGCGTCCGGCCGCGGACGATCGCGTGGTCTGCTTCGCTCGAGAAGTACAGTCGACTGTTGTCGAACGTCGTGGAGCTCCCGTATGGCAAAGGCCGAAACTGAGGCACGGGGACCGGCACTGGCGTCGGCCTCAGCATCCCCGGAGATTCTGACGGCTTACATCCTCCGGCCAGCAACGCGGCCAGCGCGGCCACGACCACAGCGGTCCTACTCCTCATCGGTCACCATGATGCGGCGATGTATTTCGTTTCCAGAAACGCCTGCAGGCCGTCGTGCGCGCCTTCGCGCCCGATGCCGCTCTGCTTCACGCCGCCGAACGGCGCTGAGGGATCGGACACCAGACCGCGGTTGACGCCGACCATTCCCGCTTCCAGACGATCCGCCACGGCCAGGCCGCGCCTCAGATCACCGGAGTAGAGATACGCGACGAGGCCGTACTCGGTGTCGTTCGCGAGGCGGACCGCGTCGTCATCCGTGTCGAACGGCACGAGCACGGCGACGGGTCCGAAAATCTCTTCGCGAAGGATCGCGGCATCCGCGGGCACGTCCACGAGAACGGTTGGCGGATAGAAACATCCCGCGCCGGGCTTGCCACCGACGAGCACACGCGCGCCGCCGGTCACGGCCGCGGAGACGAGCGCGTCGACCTTCTCCACCGCGGCGCGATTGATCAGCGGACCGCACGTGGTCCTCTCGTCGTAGCCCGTGCCGACGACGATCGCGCGCATGCGCGCGATCAGCCCCTCCGCGAACCGGTCGAAGATGCCGCGCTGCACGTAGAAGCGATTCGCAGACGTGCAGGCCTCTCCGCCATTCCGCATCTTGGCGACCATTGCGCCATCGAGCGCGTCGTTCAGGTTGGCATCATCGAACACGAGGAAGGGCGCATTGCCACCCAGCTCCATCGAGCAGTTCACGATGTTGTCGGCCGCTTCGCGCAGCAGGATCCGTCCGACGTCCGTCGAGCCCGTGAACGAGAGCTTCCGGACGCGCGGGTCGTGCAGCAGCGCGCTGATGAGCGCGCCGGATTTCGACGTCGTCAGCACGTTCACGACACCGGCTGGAGCGCCGGCCTCGTGGAGCAGTGCCGCCATCGCATACGCGGTGAGCGGTGTCTCACTCGCGGGCTTGAGGATCACGGTGCAGCCAGCCGCGAGCGCGGGACCGATCTTCCGCGTCGCCATCGCCGCAGGGAAGTTCCAGGGGGTGATGAGCAGCGACACGCCGACCGGCTGGTGCTGCACGAGGATCCGGTTCGCCCCGGACGGCGCCACGCGCAGATCGCCTGACGCGCGGACGGCCTCTTCCGCGAACCAGCGGAAGAACTCGGCCGCATAACGCACTTCCGCTCTGGCGTCCGGCAGCGCCTTGCCGTTCTCGCGGGAGATGAGTTCGGCGAACCAGTCGACCCGCGCCGTCATCAGCTCGAACGCGCGGCGGAGCACCTCACCACGCTCGCGCGGCGGTGTGGCTGCCCAGGCCGGGAATGCCGCGCTAGCCGCGGCGAGCGCGGTCAGCCCGTCCTCGAGGGAGGCATCGGCAACGGTGGTGATGGAGTGTCCGGTGGATGGATCGAGGACGTCGATCCGGGCGTGCGTGGATGCCGGCACCCACGCGCCCCCGATAAAGAGATCGACGGGGAGCGCGCGGGTATCGACCATGTGCTGAATGCTAGGCCTTGGAGCGGCTCGTCCGCTTGCGTGCCTTGGGCGCGGCGGTCTTGGCCGCCGTCCGGCCCGCGGGCTTCGCCGCCGGAGCTGCCGTCTTGCGACCGCGGCCCGGCGCCGGCCGGCGCCCGCGCACGGGCTTGCGCAGCATGTCGTCGCCGTAGAGGTCGTGCGTCGGCTGCTCGTCGCCCGGCTCGGGCTCGTCGAACTCCTCGACGGGTGCCATCTCGATGGTCGGCAGTTCGACGACCGGCTCGGCCGGGGCGTCGTCCGCCACGAGGTCACCCGACACCGGCGCGCTGACCGGCGCGGCCGCCAGCTCCAGCGTGTCCTCGTCGATCTCGATCGGCACGGGCAGGCGCAGCGTGGCGCCCTCGAACAC
>CAYNUO010000026.1:30087-40570 GCA_964400405.1 uncultured Bifidobacteriaceae bacterium
TGTCCTCGTCGATCTCGATCGGCACGGGCAGGCGCAGCGTGGCGCCCTCGAACACGCGCATCACGCCCTGGCGATCGCGGTCGATACGCACGATGCCTTCGCGCTGCGCCGCGCGGAGCAGTTCCACGGGCGAGCTGAAGCCGTACCGGCGCTCATCGAAGTTCGGCTCCGTGCGTAGCGCCTGCTTGACCTGCCGGACATACATCGGCCACCGGGTGACATTCGCCAGCACGCGCTTCAGGATGCGAAGTGCGTCGGCTGGCGGCTCCGTCGCGGCGGGCGCGGGGCCACTCGAGGCCTCATCACCGTCGCCGTGTGCGCGTCCGCCGTGCTGCGGCTGCTGGCTGCTCTGCTGCGGGTGGTGCTGCGGTGCCACCGGCGCGGCCTCGGCCTCACCGTCGACGTCCGCCGCGATGGCGACCGGCGCGTCGGTGCCCGCGTCCGGAACGAGGGCGTCACCCTCTTCCGTCGCCTCGACGAGCATGCTGCGTCCCGCCTGCTTGAGCGTGACGGCGCCTGCCGCGGCCACCTTCTCCATGAAGTCGCGGAAGCTGCCCGCGCCGTAGCTGCGCTCGGAGAACGTGGAGTCGAGCTGCAGCAGCGTGCTCTTGAGCAGACCGAGCTGCGGCGTGACTTCGCGCTCGGAGAGCACCTTGAGCGCCCGCCGCACGAGCGGCAGGACCTGCTCGATTGCCGCGCCGGCTCCGACCGCCGGGGCCGGCTGACGGCCGTCGCGCCCGCCGCGCTGGTGGCGTGGCTGTGCACCCTGCGCCGAGCGCGCCGCCACCACGAGGTTCTCGTAGGCGATGAACTCGTGGCAGTTCTTCTGCATCGTGCTGCTGGTGAAGTTGCGTCCGCCAACGACGATGACTTTCCGGTCGTACTGCTTCAGCTTCTCGACCAGCGAGATGAAGTCGCTGTCGCCGCCGACGATCACGAACGCATTGATGTGGTCGTGCGTGAAGGCCATCTCGAGCGCGTCGAGCGCCATCGTGATGTCCGCGCCGTTCTTGTCGCCGCCCGGCGTGAAGTTCCGCTGCACCATGCGGATGGCGTGCTGCGTGAGCTGGCGGCTGTAGTCGCCGACGCGCTTCCAGTCGCTGTACGCGACCTTGGTGACGATCTCGCCGCGTTCCTTGATGGCTTCGAGCACGAGGCCGATGTCGAACTGCCCGCCGATGGTGGTTTTGACGCCGATCTCGACGTTGTCGAAGTCGATGAACACGGCAATCTTGAGTTTGTCGTCCGTTGAAAACATGTAGCTGTACTGACTCGTTTGAGTATTCGGGGCCCTGGGCCCCGGTATTGAAAATCGCGCCGACCGTGCGGAGGGTGTCCAGCGCCGCGCCTGGGTCCGGCAGGAGCCGGCGCCATCAGTCGGGGCAAAGAGCTGGGCACGCGCCCGTTCGCGCGTGTGAGCACCCCTAGAGTGACACCTTTTCGGGCAATACGCCAGCCGGGCCCGCCCGCCCGTACCGGGCAGGCCCGTTTCGTTCCGCGAGGCGGACGGCGCGCGTCTAGCGGCCGGTTTCGCTCGGGTCGAGCTGCAGCAGGACCGGATTCGACCACCTGCGTCCCCAGGTACTGCCCTTCCGGGCGGGACAGGCAGGGTCGTTGGTGTTGCGGGTCACGTCCTCGTCGGAGTCCGCGGGGCTCTTCATCATCACGTGGATGGCCTGGCTCGGCGTCTTGCTCGTGACAATCAGGTAGAACCGCTGGGATGTGCTGTCGGGCGCCACGCTGAAGTTCTCGCGATACGTCCGTTCCTCGCACGCCTCCTTCGCGGGCTGCTGGTTCACCACCACCCACCCCTTCGTGTAGCTGCCGGACTTGCCGAACGTCCAGTCCACATCGGTCATCGGATTGTCACCCGTGACGTAGAGGTTGCGGTAGACGCCGTCCGGCTTGAACCAGGCATACAGCGTGTAGGACTCGCCGGGATTCAGCACGAACGAATGAACGCTGACGTAGAGGGGGCCGCTACCGGCCTCACCCTTGACCCAGCGCGACCAGAGCTTCTTCGGCGTGCCGGCCTGCTGGATGGCCGCGCCAGGCGTGTCGAGCCGCAGCTTCTGGTTCAACGGCAGGGATGGTCCCTGGTCGACCCTCGAGGTCGTTGGAGGCGCCGGGGGCGCGGCACTCTCGCTCGGATCGAGCTGGAGCAGCACCGGGTAGGTCCACAGGCGGCCCCACGTGTTCCCCTTCCGCGCGGCGCACGCCGGGTCGTTGGTGTTGCTGTCGACGTCGGCGTCCGTGTCGGCCGGCGTCCGCAGTTGCACGCGGACCGACTGACGCGGCGTGCGGCTGGTGACGACCAGATAGAGCTGACTGGACGTGCTGTCGGGCGCGATCGTGAAGTTCTCGCGCTTCGTGATCTCGCTGCAGGTCTCCCGTGCGGGCTGCTGGTTCAGGATCACCCAGCCCTTGGTGTAGCTGCCGCTCTTGCCGAAGCTGGAGTCGAAATCCGTCAGAGGGTTGTCACCGCTCACGTAGACGTTCCGATAGACCCCATCCGGCTTGAACCAGGCGTAGAGGGTGTAGCGCTGGCCTGGGGTCACCGTGAACCGGTAGACGCTGATGTAGGCAGGACCGCTCATCGACTCGCCCTTGCCCCAGCGGGACCAGAGCTTCTTCGGGGCGCCGGCCTGCTGAACCGGGTCGGCGGGCGTCTCCACGACGGACGACTGGTTCACGGACAGCTCAGTGGACTGCACCTGAGCGGACGCCCCGGTTGAGGCAAGCGCCGCTGACAGCATGAGGGCAACGATCGTCACACCACGCACCAGACACCTCCCGGAGTGGCACGGCCACCCGCGCAAAGGGAGAGAGCAAACACAGATCCAGCCGAGCGCGGCACCGATCGGGCGCTGAAGCGGCCGAAGGCGCGCGCACGTTATGGCTCAGTCGTGGACTATCGCCCGGCGCTGGCGAATCGTGCGTGCCGCAGCACTGCGGCCGCACCGAAACTCGTCCGGTCGGCTGCGCCGGTGATCGGTACAGGCCTTGCCTCCGGAAGATTCCTTGAGGCGGGGCGGTCACGGGAGATCGACGCCTTCCTGCACACACTGGCCGCTGAGAAGACACGTATGAACGAGCGTTCCGCGATATTCCGCCACGTCCTCTGTCCGGTGGACTTCTCCACCGGCTCTCTGAACGCGCTCGCGCTGGCGGGCGCTGTCGCACGGGCGTATGGCGCTCCACTCACGGTTCTGAATATTCAGCCCCTCGCGATGCCGGGGCCGGAGACTCCGGCCGTCGGCTTCGACGCGCCTGCCGTGCCGCGCGCACTCGACGCGGTCCGGCACCAGCTGACGGTGACGGCCAGGGACATCGTCGGGACCGGCGTAGACCTCGACATCGTGGTTACCGCGGGCGAACCCGTGCACGGCATCCTCGACCGCGCGAACACGCTCTCGACCGGGCTCATCGTGATGGGCACACACGGAACGAGCGGTTTTCAGCGCCTGCTGCTGGGGTCGGTCACCGAGAAGGTGTTGCGGAAGGCCTCGTGTGCGGTGCTGACGGTGCCCCCTGGGGCGTACGCGCCCACGAAGCGGCCGTTCACGCGCCTGCTGGCTGCGGTGGACTTCTCCGACTGCTCGCTCGGGGCGGCGGCCTTCGCGGCGTCAGTCGCCACGACATCAGGCGCCACGCTCACGCTGCTGCACGTGCTCGAGTGGCCATGGCACGAAGCCCAGGACGCCGCGCTCCAGGGCGTGCCCCCCGCACAGGCGCAGGCCGTTGCCGAGTACCGACGCTATCTCGAGACCGGCGCGCACGAGCGCCTCGACGCCCTCGCCGCCTCGGTGATGCCCGCGAAGGCGGTGAGCACCCGGGTCAACTTCGGCAGACCCTACCGCGAGATCCTCGATGCCGCGCGGGAAGGCGTGGCCGACCTGATCGTGCTGGGCGTGCGCGGGCGGGGATCGCTGGACCTCGCCTTCTTCGGATCGACGGCGAGTCACGTGGTGCGGGCCGCCTCGTGCCCGGTCCTCACCCACAGGGGGGCATAGAGACTCCGCGCTAGTTCTCGCCCAGCGGCTGCGGTGTCTCCGGATCGTTCGGGATGATGCGCGTGAACTGTCCGCGCTGGAGCAGCTCGCGCCCCTTGCCACCCCGTCCGGTGATCTCGTATTTCGCGGTGCTGATCGTCTGCTCCGCGCCGCGGCTGGTTTCCACCCGCAGGATGTCGCGATCGCCGGTCGAGGCCAGGAAGCCCAGCACCCGGTCCTCGCCGCCGCTGAGCTTGATCAGAATCACGCCCTTGCCGGGACCGGACAGGAAGTTCACCTCGTCGGCCTTGCAGAGGAGCCCCCGGGCCTCGGACGTGGCCGCGATCAGCGTTTCCCCGCCCGAAAGCTTCTGGACGCCGACCACCTCGGCGCCCTCCGCCGGCCGGGCATAGCGCCGGCCCGCCCGCGTGCTGGGCTCGATGAAGCCCTCGAGGCTGAACCGGAGCGCGTAGCCGTCGCTCGTCACGGCGATCGCCTGCACTTTCGGCTCGGCACCTTCCTTCGCGGCAGCAATCTGCCCGGAGACGCGCGGGTCCATGCTGAAGGCCGCGATCACCTTCTCGCCGTCGCGCAGCTTGAAGAGCTTCTGGATGGGCTCGCCGTAGCCGGTCGAGGCCGGCACGTCGATGATGCGCGAGGTATACGCCGCGCCCAGGTTCGTGAAGAACGCAACCGACGCCTTCGTGCTGCCGGGCAGCGCCGCCAGCACCGAATCACCCTCACGCAGGCGGGTCGTCGTCAGGTCCTTCACTTCCTTCTGCCGCTTCACCCAGCCGTCGCGCGAGACGATGACGACGTTGTCCTCCTCGACGATGAAGTGTTCCTCGGAGAACTCCACCTCTTCCACGGCCTCGATCGTCGAGCGGCGCTTGTCGCCGTGCGCCTTCTGCACCTCTTCGATCTCGTCGCGCACGAGCTTCCAGCGGCCATCCTCGTCCTTCAGCAGGCTGCCGATCTGACGGGCGCGGGCGCGCTTCTCCGAGAGCTCCTTCTGGATGACGAGAATCTCGAGCCGCGCGAGGCGATAGAGCTTGAGCTCGAGGATCGCGTCGGCCTGCTCGGCGTCGAGGCCGAAGCGCTTCATGATCTGCTCGGCCGAATCCGCCTTGCCGTCCGACTTGCGGATGATCTTGATGATCTCGTCGAGGGCGTCGAAGACGGTCTCGAAGCCTTCGAGGATGTGGATGCGCCGCTTCAGCGCGTCCAGCTCGTGCTCGAGGCGCGCCGTGACGATGTCCAGGCGGAACCGCAGGAAGTACCAGAGCGCCTGATGGAGGTCGACCCGCTCGGGCCGGCCGACTTCGGCGTTCTCCGTCGGCACGAGGCACGTCATGTTGACGGCGAAGGTCGTCTGGAGCGGCGTGTTCTTGAACAGGTACGCCATGACGAGGTTCACGTCGGCGTCCTTCTTCATCTCCAGCGCGATGCGCACGTCGTCGGTCGAGACGTCCTTCACGTCGACGAGCGGCGGGAGCTTGCGCGAGAGCACGACGTCGGCGATGCGCTCGACGAGCGTCGACTTGTTCACTGTATAGGGAATGCTGGTGACGTAGATCGTCTTCTCGGTGCGCGTTGACGGGCCTTCTTCCCACGTCGCGCGCAGGCGGACCGAACCGGACCCCGTGCGGTAGATCTCCTTCAGCTCGTCCGGCGTATTCAGGATCTGGCCGCCGGTCGGGAAATCCGGCCCCTTCACGTAGCGGCACAGCTGCACCGCGGAGAGGTCGGGGTTGTCGAGCAGCTTGATGAGCGCCGTGCACACCTCGTGGAGGTTGTGCGGCGGGATGTTCGTCGCCATGCCGACGGCGATACCCGTGGCGCCGTTGACGAGCAGGTTCGGAATGCGCGCCGGCAGGACCACCGGCTCGGTGCGCGTGCCGTCGTAGTTCGGGCGGAACGGCACCGTATCCTGATCGATCTCGGCAAGCATCTCGTCCGCGATCCGCGCGAGCCGGCACTCGGTGTACCGCATCGCGGCCGCACTGTCGCCGTCGAGCGACCCGAAGTTGCCCGAGCCGTCGACCATCGGATACCGCAGCGAGAATGGCTGCGCCATGCGGACCAGGGCTTCGTACAGCGCGGCGTCGCCGTGCGGGTGGTAGTTGCCCATCACGTCGCCGACGACCTTCGCGCACTTGCGGTGTTTCGCGTCCGCGGTGAGGTTCTGCTGCCACATCGTGAACAGGATGCGGCGCTGCACCGGCTTCAGCCCGTCGCGCACGTCGGGCAGGGCCCGCGACGTGATGACGGAGAGCGCGTAGTTGAGATACCGGCTCTGCGCGGCCTCGTGCAGCGAGACGGCGTCAGTGCCACCCGAGCCGGGTGGAGGCCCCCCACGACCCGGGCCGTCAGGAGGAAGAGGTGTGTCGAAGAGAGAGGGGTCGGATCCGCGAGATCTCGCCAATGGGTATGTCCAGCGATTACCACTCTAGCCTACTCGGAGGAGTGTCGCCTGACGCTGGCGCGTTTCGTCACAACACGCCCGTAGCAGAAGGGCGGGTCGTGTCGCCGGCGCCAGCATTCCTCCCGTTGTGGACGCCCTTCGTGCGATAGAGGAGGACATCCATCGGAGCCGTAGCGAGCAACGCTAGTTCTCACGCCGGGCGTGGGCGTGATCTCGCAGCCAGGCCTCCCGCTCACCGACAAATCGTGCGAGCAGGCCATCGTAGGCAGGAAACCGGCAGTCCCCGATCCGTCGCAGGCCGATCTTCTCGAGGGCGCGCTGCGACGCGGTGTTCTCCACGTTGGCAATGCCATTGATCTCGGGAATAGCGAGGTCCGCGAAGCCGTAGCGCAGGACCTCCCGCGCCATCTCCGAGGCGTAGCCGCGATTCCAGAACGGTGCGGCCAGCGCGAAGCCAACCTGGATCAATGGTTCGCCCTTGATGAAGTTGAGCAGGTGGAAGCCGACGGGCTGTCCCGTCGCGCTCTCCACGGTGAGCCAGATCCCGAGGCCTTCCATGGCCTTCGAATCGCCGAGGACCCGTTCCTCGTACCAGGTGTCCACCTCAGCACGGTTCTTCGAGCCGCCGAGATAGCGCGTCACGTCGGGGTCGGCCCAGAGCTCCGCCAGCCACGGCAGATCGGACCGCCCGATGGGCCTCACAGTCAGACGGGGCGTGTGGAGCCGGAAGGGGCCGCGGAGAGGCACGGGGTCAACCGGGTAGCATCTTGCCCGGATTCATCAGGTTCTGCGGGTCGAGGGCCAGCTTGATCGTTCTCATGACGTCGACGGCCTCACCGTGCTCCTCGAGGAGATAGCCCATCTTTCCGGTACCGATACCGTGCTCGCCGGTGCAGGTGCCGCCCATCGCGAGCGCGCGCCGTACGAGGCGTTCGTTCATGGCCTTCGCGACGGCCATCTCGTCCGCGTTGTCGGGGTTCACGACGCAGAGCACGTGAAAGTTGCCGTCGCCGACGTGCCCGACGATCGGCCACGGGAACGGCAGTTCGTCGAGGTCGGCGCGGGTTTCCATCAGGCAGTCGGACAACCGCGAGATCGGCACGCAGACATCGGTGCTCCACATCCGGCAGCCCGGGCGTGAGCCGACGGCCGCGTGGTGCACGTTGTGGCGCGCGGTCCAGAGCGCCTTGCGTGCCTCGGGCGTGGTGGCCCACTCGAAGCTCGAGGCGCCCTGCTCCCGGGCGACGGCCTCGACCGCCTTTGCCTGCTCCGCCACAGATTCGTCGCTGATGCCGTGAAACTCGAGGAAGAGCGTCGGCTGGAGCGCGTAGCTGGTCTTCGCGTACACGTTGATGGCGCGGAGCATCTTCTCGTCCAGCAGCTCCATCCGCGCGATCGGCACGCCGAGCTGCAGCGTCGTGATGACCGTGCGGACCGCGCCTTCGAACGTCGGGAACGGACAGACGGCCGCCGAGATGCCGTCCGGCAGGCCGAAGAGCCGCAGCGTGACCTCGGTGATGACACCCAGTGTGCCCTCGGCGCCGACGAAGAGCCGCGTGAGGTCGTACCCGGCGGCGGACTTCCGCGCGCGGCCACCGGTGTGGATCACACGCCCGTCGGCCAGCACCACCGTCAGGCCGAGCACAGCCTCGCGCATGGTGCCGTAACGCACGGCGGTCGTGCCGGACGCGCGCGTGGACGCCATCCCGCCGATGGTGGCGTCCGCACCCGGGTCGACCCAGAATTCCAGACCGAGCGGGTTGAGATGCTTGCTCAGCTGCCGGCGCGTGACACCGGCCTCCACGGTGCAGTCGAGATCGTCCGCGCTGACGCGGAGGATGCGGTTCATCCGCGTGAGGTCGAGCGAGACGCCGCCGTGCGTGGCGCTGACGTGCCCTTCAAGCGAGGAGCCGGCTCCGAACGGCACGACGGGTGCCCGGTGCCTGGCTGCGACACGCACCACCGCGGCAACCTCGTCCGTCGTCTCCGGAAACACGACGACGTCCGGCAACGCCGGCGTGTGCCACGACTCACCGTGACTGTGGTGCTCCCGCTGAGACGCACCGATCGCGACGCGGTCGCCAAGCACGGCGCGCAAGTCGACGATGAGCTGTTCGAGATCGAAGGGTCTGACGGACACGACGCCTGATGGGTCTACAGCGGCCTGGCTGCACCCGGCGCACAGATCTCGTCCGTGCATCCGCCCTGCCGGTCCCTGCGCGCGGCCACCACGCCGTAGATGCGGCGGCCGAGCCAGGTCACAGGGGGAATGAGCCCAAGCCAGCGCGGCACCCAGAGGATCGGCAGACCTTTGGCCAGTTGCAGGTAGCCGTCGAAACCGGCCGTGCGAACGCCGGCGGCATCCACGACGTACATCTCCGTGAGCGCGGCGGCGCGGTCCAGCCCCGGGGCATACCGATGGCGGAGCGCATCGTCCGTGGCGTCGGCGAACGTCAGCCGACCAAACCAGTCCAGCCGGCGCAGCACGCGTACGGCGCGGCGGCACAGGGGGCAGGCCCCGTCGAACAGCACGACAAAGCGGGGAAGAAGACGCACAGCAGCGACGCTCCCTTCAACTATACGCCGCGCGCTCCATGGCGCAGCCCCGCCGTAAGATTGGCCTCACGCATGGCCGAACCCGTCTTCTCGAAGAAAACACTCGCCTTCCTGCGGGCCCTCAAGCGGAACAACGACCGCGAGTGGTTCAAGGCGCGCAAGGACGACTACGAGGCGCACGTCCGCGGCCCGCTGGTGCAGGTACTGGCCAGGCTGGAGCGTGACTTCGCGACGTTCGCGCCGGAGTTCGTGGCGCACCCGAAGGTCTCGCTGTTCCGCCCGTATCGCGATACGCGCTTCAGCAACGACAAGTCGCCGCTCAAAACGAACGCCGCGGCGCACTTTCCGCCGCGGCAGCTGCTGAAGCGCGGTGCGGGCTTCTACTTCGAGGTCACGCCCGGGTGGGTGTGGATTGGCGGCGGCATCTACATGCCCGACAGGGCGGACCTGCTGCGCATCCGCGAGCGCATCGCAACGGACCACGCGGCGCTCCGGAAGATCCTCCGCGCGAAGAGCTTCGCGTCGGTCGCGGGCGAGCTGCACGGTGAAACGCTGACCCGCGTGCCGCGAGGATTTCCGGCCGAACACCCCGCGGCGGACCTGCTGCGCCACAAGCAGTTCCTGGCCTCGAAAGAGTTCCCGGCGGAGTTCGCGTACGACCCGGCGTTCTACCCCCAAATGGTGATGTTCTTCCGGGCGATCACGCCGATGCTGCGCTTCTTCAACGAGGCGATGCTTTGATGTCGATCGCTTGACGGATTGACATTGCCACGCTGAGATTCCAGTTACTGTCTGTGTTCGCGATCGGGACAGCCCTTGCGTTAAGGTGGACAGATGCGCATTGGAGTACCCAGGGAGACATGGCCGGGTGAGCGGCGCGTGGCCCTTGTTCCCGACGGCGTAGCCGCCCTCCGGAAGGCCGGACTCACCGTCGTGATCGAACGTGGCGCGGGCGACGGCGCGGGGATTCCCGACGACGCCTTCGTGAAGGCCGGCGCCGAGATCGCCGACCGGGGCACCGCCGTGGGGTCGGCGGACATCGTGCTGACGGTCCGCGCGATGCCGGCTGACGCCGCGTGGAAGTCCGGTCAGACCGTGATCGGCTTCGCTGACCCGCTCGGTGACCCCGCCGCGCTGACGCCCGTCGCGCAGAAGGGCGTCACGCTCCTGTCGATGGAGCTGATGCCGCGCACCACGCGCGCACAGAGCATGGACGCGTTGTCCTCGATGGCGACCGTCGCTGGCTACAAGGCCGTGCTGCTCGCCGCCGACGCGCTGCCGCGCATGTTCCCAATGATGATGACGGCCGCCGGCACGATCTCGCCCGCGAAGGTGTTCATCGTCGGCGCCGGCGTCGCGGGCCTCCAGGCCATTTCGATGGCGAAGCGGCTCGGCGCGAAGGTCGAGGCTTATGACGTGCGCCCTGCGGCGAAGGAGCAGGTGCAGAGCCTCGGTGCGAAGTTCGTCGAACTGCCGCTCGAAGCCGCCGGCGCCGAGGTCAAGGGCGGCT
>CAYNUO010000027.1:0-4583 GCA_964400405.1 uncultured Bifidobacteriaceae bacterium
GCAGCCGGCGATGGTGAGAGTGCTGCTGGACGCCGGGGCCGATCTGCGTGCGCGCTCGCGCGTCTGGAAGCAGCGGTTCCTGTTGTGCTGCAACCAGGACAGCGGAATCATCGAACCGGAGCTCGACGTGATGGTGTCCAAGGGCGGAACGTCGGCCCTGCTCTTCGCCGCCCGTGTGGGCGACGTGGAGTCCGCGAAGATGCTGCTCGACGCTGGCGCCGATGTGAACGACAAGGCGCCCGACGGCTCCAGCGCCCTCGTGACCGCCACGTGGGGCGCGCACGTCCCGCTGGTGGAGATGCTGCTTCAGCGCGGCGCCGATCCGAATCACGCGGAAGCCGGCCAGACCGCGTTGCACGTGGCCGTACTTCGAGAGAACCTGCCCCTCGTCAGAACCCTGCTGGCGCGAGGCGCTGACGTCAACGCACGCATCACGCGCGGAACGCCTGCCACGCGGAGAGGGCGGCGATGGGCCTTCAATCAGTCGTGGGTCGGCGCGACGCCGCTCTGGCTGGCCGCGGGACTGGGCAACGCTGAACTGATGCGGCTGCTTGTGGCACGGGGCGCGAATCCCCGCCTCAGGCCGGCTGACGGCGGCAGTCTCTTGATGGCCGCCGCCTACAACATCAGTCCGCGGAGCGTGCCGGATTCCGGGCGCTGGCGGCGGCGGCGCGAATCCGACGTGTTGGACGCGGTCAGGCTCGCGCTGGAACTGGGAGACAGTGTGTCCGAGAAAGATACGCGCGGACAGACGGCCCTTCACAAGGCCGCGGATGCACGGTATCCCGCCGTCGTGCAGTTCCTCGCAGAGCGCGGCGCGGACGTCAACGCGAAGGATGCCCTCGCCCAGACGCCACTGGATCTGGCCCTGAGCTGCCTTCCGTGCCACCGGAACATCGGGATTGACCTCGCCCTGACCTTCGCGGAGGAGGCCAGGGGGCGGGAGCCGACTTCCGAGGCGCTCAGAAAGGTCGGCGGCACAGCGGATAACGTGCTCGGCAACCCGGGACTGACCGGTGGTCCGGACCCTCGTTAGCTCGTGTCAGGGGCTCTTATGCGAATGAGACGCGTGATGGCGACGGTACTGTGGCTGCTCATTGCGGTGAGCAGCCCGGGCCTTCGTGCGGCCGGCACCGCGTCGAGACCGGCCGGTCGGGCTGACGAGGCGCCCGAGTTCGCGGCGCTCCTGGACACGTATTGCGTGTCGTGTCACAACTCGAGGACTCGCGTCGCGGGTCTGGCGCTGGATCGCACCGACCGTTTCGATTTCGCGAAGTACGCCGAGGTGTGGGAGAAGGCGGCCGAAAAGCTCCGCGCGGGTGTCATGCCGCCGCGTGGCCGGCCTCGTCCGGCCGCGGCGGACGCCGCGCGATTGGCGTCGTGGGCCGAGGGCGAACTCGATCGTCTGGCGCAAACCCGGCCGAACCCAGGCAGGGCGGCCACGTTTCATCGACTCAACCGCGCCGAGTATCAGAACGCCGTTCGCGACGTCTTCGGTCTGGCCATCGATGCGGCCGCTCTGTTGCCACCTGACGATGCCAACTTCGGCTTTGACAACGTCGGCAACCTGCTCTCGATTTCTCCGGCGTTGTTCGATCGGTATGTCATGGCCGCCCGGAAGGTCAGCTGGCTCGCGCTTGGTGCCCCGCCGCCGTCCCCGGGTGTCGAGACATTCCTGGTGCCGGATGGCGTGCATCAGGATGACGTGGTCACGCAGCTGAGTGACGACCTGCCGTTCGGTTCGCGCGGGGGCACGGCCGTGCGCCATTACTTCGCCAGCAGCGGTGAGTACGTCTTTACCGTCCGGCTGAAGCGGGACAAGTACGACACCATCGAGGGACTTGGCGAAGCCAGCCAGCTGGAAATCCGTGTCGATGGCGCGCTGATCAAGCGCTTCACGGTGGGTGGCGACATGCGCGGAGCCGGCCCTACCGGGTTCACCGCTCACATGCTGGGGAGCGAGGCGTTCGAACAGTACGCAGCCGAGGCGGACGCGAACCTGACGGTCCGTGTTCCCATCGCAGCCGGGTCCAGGGTGGTTGGCGTGGCCTTCGTGGGCAAGTGGACGGCCGCCGAAGGTGCCTTGTTGCCGACGTCGGGCGAGTTCGCCGACGGGGACGACGACTTCTTCAATCATCCGTCGGTGGCGAGCGTGTCTATCGCCGGCCCGTACTCCGCCGTGACGGCAATCGACGTCGAGCCGCGGCGCCGCGTCCTCAGCTGCTCGCCGGGGGGCGGGCCGGCCAGCGAGTCCTGCGCTCGCCGGATTCTGTCATCGCTCGTGAAGCGTGCCTACCGCGGGAACGGCACGGCGGCAGACATCGACGGACTGCTGCACATCTATCGCGAGGGTGTGCGTGACGGCGACTTCGAGAGCGGGATCCGGCTGGCGATTCAGCGCCTGCTGGTCGATCCGAAGTTCCTCTTCCGTATGGAGTTCGACCCCGCCGCGAGCAGGCCCGGAGTCCCGTACCGCATTGACGATGTCGCGCTTGCGTCACGGCTGTCGTTCTTCCTCTGGAGTTCCGTTCCCGACGACGAACTGCTCAGCCTCGCGGCGCGTCGGGCGCTGCACCGGCCCGATGTCCTGGTCGCGCAGGTGCGCCGGATGCTCAAGGACCGCCGAGCGAGGGCGCTCGTGGAGAACTTCGCGGGGCAGTGGCTGGAGCTGCGCAATCTCGCCACTGTCGCGCCGGACCCCGGCCTGTTTCAGGCATTCGATGAGAATCTGCGTCGCGCCATGCTCGAGGAGACACAGCTCTTTCTCGCGGACCAGATTCGAGAGGACCGCAGTGTGGTGGACCTGCTGAAGGCGGATTACTCGTTCCTCAACGAGCGGCTCGCGAAACATTACGGCATCCCCGATGTCTCGGGGCCGGCATTTCGGCGCGTGACGCTCTCCGACGAACGCCGTCGCGGCCTGCTGGGCCACGCCAGCATTCTGACCCTGACGTCGCCGCCGAATCGCACGTCGCCCGTCTTTCGGGGGAAGTGGATTCTGGAAAACGTGCTCGGCACGCCGCCGCCGCCGCCACCGAAGAACGTGCCGGGCCTTCCCGACAAGCCCGCGCCTGGAACGTCAACGACCGTGCGCGAGCGCCTTGAACAGCATCGATCCAATCCCGTCTGTGCGGCGTGTCACGCGCCGATGGATCCGTTGGGCTTCGCGCTCGAGAGTTACGACGCGATCGGCCGGTGGCGAACGTCGGACGAGGGGAAGCCCGTCGACACGACGGGAACCCTGCCCACGGGCGCGACGTTCGCGGGTGTCCAGGGCTTGCGGGAGGCCCTGCTGGCCCAGCCGGAGAATATCGCCCGGACCGTGGCCACGAAGTTGATGGCCTACGCGATCGGGCGGGCGATTGAGGCTCATGATCGTCCCGCCATTCGCACTGTCGTTCGCTCGAGCGCGCCGGCGGGCTTCCGGTGGTCGACGTTGATCATCGAAGTGGTGAAGAGCGCGCCGTTTCAAATGCGGATGCCCGCGACATCGTCGCCGAATCCGCAACGGGCGTCGCGCGGCGCCGAGTCCGGGCGGGCCCTTCAATGAGGTTCGGTGCCATGATCGTGTTCAAGAGGGCGTTGCCACGGCGAACGCTGCTGCGTGGCGCGGGCGCCGCGCTCGCTCTGCCGCTGCTGGACGCCATGGTTCCGGCGGTCACGGCCGGGTCCCGGACGGCGGCCGCCGCGCCGCGCCGGTTTTGCGCCGTGTACGCGCCCAACGGCATGGCCATGAACTACTGGACACCAGCGACGGAAGGTGCCGGTTTCGAGTTCACGCCGGTGCTCAAGCCCCTCGAGCCATACCGCGACTATCTGAATGTGATCTCCGGACTCCAGGGACCTGACGGCGGCAACCATGCCGCGGCGTCGACCGGCTTCCTGACCGGTGTCGGCGGAGAGAGCACCGCGACCGCACAGCTGGCGGCCACCTCCGTCGATCAGATCATCGCGCGCGAGCTGGCTGCGCCGGATCAGCTCGGCTCTCTGGAACTGGGTCTGGATGGCGCCGCGACCGGAACGTGCGATGGCCAGATCAGCTGCACGCTGACGAATACCATCTCGTGGCGTACGCCCACGACGCCGTTGCCGATGGAGACAAACCCGCGCGCGGTGTTCGAGCGCATGTTCGGCGACCAGGTCGCAACGGACGAACGCCAGCGGGCCGTGATGGGGCGGCAGGAGCGGAGCGTGCTCGACTCCGTGAGGGCGGCCGCGGCCGACCTGCGCAGGCGAGTGGGCCCGTCGGATCGCCTGCGGATGGATGAGTACCTCGAGGCGGTGCGTGACTCGGAGCGGCGCATCCAGCGAGCCGAGCACTACGGGAAGCAGGTCACGACGGAGGAGCAGCCGGTCGCCGTTCCGGACAGCTATGACGAACATGCGAGGATGATGTTCCGGTTGCAGCTGCTCGCGTTGCGGACGGATCTCACGCGGGTGACGACTTTCATGCTTGGCCGGGAGTTCAGCGGACGGACCTATCCACAGATCGGTGTGCCCGACGCACATCACCCGCTGTCGCACCACGGCGAGAATCCCGAGCTGGTGGCGCGGATGTCGAAGGTCAACACCTACCACACGGC
>CAYNUO010000027.1:4683-23625 GCA_964400405.1 uncultured Bifidobacteriaceae bacterium
GCGGAGAACTTCGGTTCGCTTCCCGACTTCAACCTGGAGGCCACGCCGCTGATGGTCAAGGGGGTGCTGTACACGACGGCCGGGTTCAGCCGCAGCGTGGTTGCCATCAACAGTGCGACGGGGGAGACGCTGTGGATGTATCGGCTGGACGAGGGGAGCCGTGGCGCGGCCGCTCCGATCAGGCCCGCGGCCGGCCGGGGCGTCGGGTACTGGACCGACGGCAAGGAAGAGCGGATTCTTCACGTCACGAAGGGCTACAGACTCATTGCCCTCGATGCAAAGACAGGGCGTCCGGTCCCCACGTTCGGCGCCAACGGGCAGGTGGACCTGTTCCAGGAACTCGACCGGGCTCAGCCTCCGGGTGAGGGCGTCATCGGATGGAACTCACCGCCGATTGTCGTGAAGGACACCGTGGTCGTCGGCGCGGCGTTCGGGGGCAACAACGCCGTCCCACCGGTCGTGGGTCACATTCGCGGCTACGACGTGCGTACCGGCAAGCGGCGCTGGATTTTCCACACGGTTCCGATGCGGGGCGAGTTTGGCAGCGACTCCTGGGAGAACGGGTCGGTGGAGTACGCGGGGAACGTCGGTGCCTGGGCGCCGATCTCCGCGGATGAATCGCTTGGCTACGTCTACGTGCCTGTCGAGGGCGCGCTCAGCGACCAGACCGGTCAGCACCGACCCGGCGCGAACCTGTTCGCCGAGAGCCTGGTCTGTCTCGATGCACGGACGGGCCGTCGTGTGTGGCACTTTCAGCTGACCCACCATGGGCTCTGGGACTACGACCCGCCGACCGCGCCCATCCTGCTCGACATCACCAGAGGCGACCGGAGGATCAAGGCTGTGGCCCAGGTGACGAAGCAGTCGTTCACCTACGTGTTCGACCGCGTCACCGGCGAGCCGGTCTGGCCGATCGAGGAACGCCCCGTCCCGCAGTCCGACGTGCCAGGTGAAAAGACCTCGCCGACGCAGCCGTTCCCGACGAAGCCGGCGCCGTTCGACCGGCAGGGCGTCACACTCGACGATGCGCTCGACCTCACGCCCGCGCTCAAGGCCGAGGCCGTGAAAGCGCTCTCGCAGTACAAGCTGGGCCCGCTCTACTCGCCGCCGTCACTGCTCGTTGCGGACGGTACGAAAGGCACGCTCGCCATGCCGGGGCTGCGAGGTGGCGCGAACTGGTCTGGTTCGGCCGTCGACCCTGAGACCGGAGTCCTCTACGTCGCGTCGATCTCGCATCCGAGCGTCCTCGGGATGGTGCCCTGTGACCCGGATCACACTCCGATACCAACCATGAAGTACTGCGGGCGAGGAGGATTCCCCGAGGTGCAGGGCCTTCCGCCCATCAAACCACCGTGGGGACGGATCACCGCCATCGACCTCAACTCGGGCGAGCACCTCTGGATGGTTCCGAACTCGGATACGCCGGAGTTCGTCAAGCGCCACCCGGCATTGCAGGGTGTCGCCCTGCCGCGCACCGGGAGCCA
Source organism: uncultured Bifidobacteriaceae bacterium (assembly GCA_964400405.1). Lineage (GTDB taxonomy): Bacteria > Acidobacteriota > Vicinamibacteria > Vicinamibacterales > UBA2999 > CANKJK01. The sequence continues at coordinate 6,168 of CAYNUO010000027.1, forward strand.
GGACCGTTCGGGAGTGATGGTGACCAGGACACTGGTCTTCGCGGGCGAGGGAGGTGGCGTGTCCGCCGCCGGCCCGCACAGCGGTGGCCGGATTCTCCGCGCCCTCGACAAACGCACGGGCGAGACGGTGTCGGAGTTCACGCTCCCGGGGAATCAGACCGGCGTGCCGATGACCTACATGGCCGACGGGCGACAGTTCATCGTCGTCGCGGTCGGCGGCCGGAATCACCCCGGGGAACTGGTTGCGCTGGCCCTGCCGGCCAGGTAGAGTCCGGCGGCCATCGCCCCACACGGCGCTCCTCGTCGCGGTTGGCGCAATCGTCGCCCTCATCGTCAGGATCAAGCGGCTCGTGCGGTTCTGCGCCGATGAGCCCGGCACCCTTCGGAATAATTACAAACGATTACAAGCGTGCGGGGGCCGACTATGAAACACTCGCCACCGCTGAATGACTGCTGGTGTGGCGGCGCGGCTCCGACTCGTGCCGACCAGTTCCATTGGTGTGATGTTTTCAACCCGTGTTGACACCTGGTAGTCGAATCCTATAAACCCCACGGCTCGGCGGCGGTTGTTCTCATCCAGGTTGATGATGTGAGGAGGCGGATATGAGATTCGGGGCACGTGTGATAGTCGCGGCAGCCCTGCTCGCGGGACTGACCCCCGGGAGCGGCTGGGCACAGTCCTCGACGACTGGCGCCATCGCGGGTGTCGTCAAGGACACGACCGGAGCGGTGCTGCCGGGCGTGACGGTCGAGGCCGCCAGCCCGGCCCTGATCGAGAAGGTCCGGTCGGCCGTCACCGACGCTCAAGGCAACTACAAGATCGTGGACCTCAGGCCCGGCACCTACTCCGTCACCTTCTCCCTTCCGGGTTTCGGCAGCGTCAAGCGCGAGGGTCTCGAGCTGACGACCAGCTTCACCGCCTCGGTGAACGCCGAGCTGAAGGTGGGCAGCCTCGAGGAGACCGTGACGGTGACCGGCGCGAGCCCGGTGGTGGACGTCCAGAACACCCGCGCGCAGTCGGTCCTCTCCAAGGATCTGCTCTACGCGCTTCCGAACACACAGAGCCTGCAGGGCTTCGCGACGTTGACGCTGGGTGCGTCGCTCGCCACCGCCTCAGCCCAGGACGTCGGTGGCGCGAAGGGTGAGCAGTCTGGCGCGGGCAACGGGTTCGCCGTGCACGGTGGTCGCATCAATGACCAGCGCGTCATGCTGGACGGGATGCACTTCAACAGCATCTCGATCGGCGGGGGGGCCGCCACCAACTCCACCAGCTACTTCAACCGGGTGTCCGTCGCGGAAACGGTGCTGGTCGTCGGTGGCGCGACGGCCGAAACTGAAACCGGCGGCGTGCTGGTCAACAACGTGCCCAGGGACGGCGGCAACAGCCTGACGGGCTTCTACGTGCTCGAAGAGACGCGAGGCGGGCTGCAGGCCAACAATCTGGACAGCGACCTCCAGTCCCGCGGCATCACCACTCCCGCGAAGATCGAGAACATCTACGACCGGGGCGGTTCGATCGGCGGTCCGATCAAGCGCGACGCGCTGTGGTTCTACACCGGCCACCGCTGGTGGGGCACCTGGACGACCCGCCCGGGTGTCTATGCCAACTCGACTCAAGGCACCATGGTCTATACGCCGGACCTGTCGGCTCCGGCTTCACGGGGCGCAACGCACCGAAGCAACGACGTGCGTCTGACCTGGCAGGCCACCGGCAAGCAGAAGGTGACCTACCTGCAGCAGTTCCAGGACACCTGCAAGTGCGGTGACGCCCTCGGTCTGCCGTATCCGCCCGATGGTTCACAGAACGGCACCTATCCACAGACGCTGGCCCAGTCCACCTGGAGCTACCCCCGCACGAACCGGCTGCTCTTCGATGCCGGCGTGACCGTCTTCCGTTCGAGAATCATCGTGAGCCGCACCGGGGGCTCGAAGCCGACCGATGTGCCGATTCTCGAGCTCGCCACCGGAATCATGTACAACGCGCGCGGCACCGCCGTGACGGGCAACAACAACTACACGTCGCCGGATGGCGCCGGACACCACCAGTCGAACGGCCGGGCCGCCGTGTCCTACGTCACCGGCTCCCATGCGCTCAAGCTCGGATTCACGATGATGCAGGGCTGGCAGACGACGGACCAGCAGCTCAATGACATTCCCGGTGTGGGCCCGGTGACCTACAACTTCCGCAACGGCGTTCCCGTGCAGTTCACGCAGTGGAGGTCGCCGTACAGCATCAAGTCGCGTCTCTCGCCGAACATGGGCATCTACGCACAGGACCAGTGGACGATGAAGAAGCTCACGCTGAATCTGGGCGTGCGGTACGACAAGGTGCACGAGTTTGCCCCGGCGGTTACCCTGCCTGCCATCCCGGCCTTCGGCGTTCCGGAGCTCGCGTTCCCCAAGACGACCGACGGCATCAACTGGCAGGATCTGTCCGTGCGGCTCGGCGGCGCGTACGACCTCTTCGGGAACGGCAAGACCGCGGTAAAGGGCTACTGGGGCCGCTACAACCAGGCGGCGAGTCTGGGCGACGGCTACGCTCCTGGCGCGCGGATTGCCAACAGCGCAACCAGGACGTGGACAGACGCCAACCGGAACTTCATCCCCGACTGCGACCTCAAGACCAACGCCGCGAACGGTGAATGCGGACCCATTTCGAACCAGCGCTTCGGCCAGCCGGCGCCGGCGACGACGATCGACCCCGACACCCTGCACGGGTGGCGGAAGCGGCCGTTCAACTGGCAGACATCCGTTTCGGTGCAGCAGGAACTCCGGCCCGGCACGGCGCTGACGCTCGGCTACTTCCGCACGAGCTATGGCAACTTCACGGTGACGCAGAATCGGGCGGTATCGGCGTCGGACTTTCAGGAGTACTGCGTGACGGCGCCGACGGAGGCGCGCCTCGGCGACGTGAGCGGCAGCCGGATCTGCGGGCTCTACGACGTTGTGCCCGCGCAGTTCGGACGCGTTGACAACTTCGTGACGTTCTCGTCGAATCTGGGCGATCAGTCCGAGGTCTACAACGGCATCGACATCGGCATCAATTCACGGTTCGGCAAGGGCGGCGTCCTGCAGGGCGGACTCAACACGGGCCAGACCGTGCTGGACAACTGCGACGTCGTCAAGAACAACCCGAACGTGGCGTTCAGCGCCGCCGGCGGCAACGCCCCACGCACCGACGCCTTCTGCCATCAGGTCGTGCCCTTCAAGGCGCAGACGCAGTACAAGTTCGCCGTGAACTACCCGCTGCCAGTCTTTGGCCTGCGTGTCAGCGGCACGTATCAGAACCTGGCGCCGATTTCCCAGACGACCACGGTGGTGTACTCAAACGCCGTGATCGCGCCATCGTTGGGCCGCAATCTGTCGGCTGGCGCGAATGCCACCGTGACCGTGCCGGTGATGCCGCCGAACACATTCTTCGAAGGCAACCGCATCCAGCAGTTCGACCTGCGGCTCTCGAAGATCTTCTCGTTCGGGAAAGCGCGGCTGACGGCGAATCTGGACATGTACAACCTGTTCAACGCCAACAACGTGACGGAGCTCACGCCGGCGTTCGGTCCGAACTGGCTCCGGCCGACGCAGATCATGGACGGCAGGTTGTTGAAGTTCGGCGGGCAGTTCCAGTTCTAGAGAACGAAACCGGGGTCGTCGGCACGACGGCCCCGGTTCGCTTGCCGCGCCTCCCAGGCGCGGTGCGTCCAACGACCCTCACGGGTCGTCAAGAATCGCGCGGGAGCTTCGGAACGTCGTAGCGGAGCTCGGCAAACCCAGCCCCGAGCATCCGTGCCGAGGTCAGCGTGAGCGATGGTGACCAGATTGCCCGGGGCAGCAGCGGTTTGCCGGCGCCCAGCGTCACCGAACCAATCTGCACGATGATCTCGTCGAGCAGGCCGGCGTCATGGAACTGGCCGACGAGTTCGCCGCCCCCCACGAGCCACACGTTCTTCCCGCCGGCAGCGTCGACCATCTCGGCGTGCACGGGGCGGACGTCACCGTTGACGAACCGGATATTCGCGCCGGGAACTGCGGGAAGTGTCCGCGACGTGAAGACCCACGTCGGCTGCGTGTACGGCCACGGACTGGTCGGCCCGTTCTCCGGATTGATCGCGTGCCGGAGCATCCACTCGTAGGTCGCCGACCCCATCGCCAGCGCACCGATGTCCGCGATGAACTCCGGATAGCTCGTGTCGTTGATGTCGCCGAGCGGGAAGAGCCACTCGAGCGAATCGCCGGGCGCGGCGATGAAGCCATCCAGGCTGGTGGCGGTGTAGTACTGCGTCTTCATCGCCGTCGTCTCAGGCGGGTGGACGGCGCAGCGTGGCTGAGCACCAGCCATCCTCGCTGCTCTCGTACTCGGCCGTCCATCCGGGGAAGGCGGCCAGCACGTCGTGGCGTTCGTGGGTGAGGAACCCGCTCAGGATCAGCCGACGCCCGAGCTGCTGCAGCAGCGGGGCCGTCGCGACGAGCAGGCCTCCGGTGAGGTTGGCCGTGACGACGTCGGCGGGGCGCAACGGTGCCTTCCGGAGGTCGACGATCCCCAGCGTCACGTCGATACCCGGATTCAGTGCCAGGCTGTCGCGTGCGGCCGCGATGGCGTCCGGGTCGTCGTCGATGCCGAGCACGGTCGACGCGCCGAGCCGCTTCGCGGTGATGGCCAGCACGCCAGAACCCGTGCCGATGTCGAGGACGCTCGCGCCCGCGAGGTCGAGCTGTTGCAGGGCCGCGACGCAGAGCCGGGTCGTGGCGTGATGCCCGGTGCCGAAGCCCATCGACGGCAGGATGACGACGGTCAGCGCGCCGTCCGCGTCGCGCGTGTCGGCGGCGGGATCCCAGGGCGGTGTCACGACGACGCGGCCGACGCGCACTGCGGTCAGGCCGGCCTGGGAGCGCGCGGCCCATCCTTCGTCGGGCACGTCGCAGGCCGTGATGCGCAGTCCGGGCACCGGAGCGTCGGTGGCGAGCGCGTCAGCGGCGCGGTCGCGCTCGGTGGCGTCTCCGAAGAACACACGCCAGGTGGACGATCCCAGCGTGCCTTCGTCGATCGCGATGACGGCGAAGTCCATCAGCGCCGCCTGCAGCAGGTCGCCGGACGAGACGGTGTCGCCGTCCGCGGCTGACGGGTCGGTGGGGAAGTGGATCTCGAGCGCGGGCGCGTCAGCCACGGTGGTCCTGTGGCTACCCGAAGATGTCCTTGACGCGATCGAAGAGGCCCCGCTCGTCACGCTCCTCGCGTGAGGTCGGCGTGGCCGGCTGCTCGGGCAGCGCGGCGGCGAGCTGTTCGAGCAGCTTCCTCTGATCCTTCGACAGCTTCGCCGGCGTCTTCACGCGCACGGTCACCAGCAGGTCGCCCTTGCCGCGGCCCGACACATCCGGCATGCCGTGGTTGCGCAGGCGGAACGTGGTCCCGGTCTGCGTGCCTTCCGGCACGTTCAGGTTCTGCTCCTCGAAGGGCCCGGGCACGGTGATCGTGCCGCCGAGCGCGGCGGTCGGGAAGCTGATCGGCACCTCGCAGTGCAGGTCGTTGCCGTCTCGGGCGAAGAACTCGTGCTCCTGCACATGGATGACGACGTACAGGTCGCCGGCCGGGCCTCCCGCCGTGCCAGCCTCGCCTTCGCTCGTCAGGCGCATCCGCTGGCCGGTGGCGATGCCCGGCGGGATCTTCACGGTGAGCTTGCGCTGCTTCTCGACCGTACCGGCGCCGCGGCACGTGCCGCACGGCGTGGCGACGAACTGCCCGGTGCCGCGGCACTGGCCGCACGCCCGGGCCATCGTGAAGAAGCCCTGCTGGAACCGGACCTGGCCGCGTCCGTGGCAGCCGGGGCACGTGACGGGCTTCGTGCCGGCCGCCGCGCCGGAGCCGTTGCACGTCTCGCAGGTTTCCTGCCGGGGGATCTGGATGCTGGTTTCGGTGCCGCGGGCCGACTCGTCGAACGAGATCTCGAGGTCATACCGCAGGTCAGAGCCGCGGGACGGACCGCCGCGCCGGCGCCCGCCGAAGGCATCGCCGAATCCGAAGATGTCGCCGAGCCCGCCCAGGATGTCTTCGAAGCCGGTGAAGACGCTGGGGTCAAACCCGCCCGGTCCGCCCTGCGCGGCTCCGCCAACGCCGGCGTGGCCGAAGCGGTCGTATCGCTGCCGCTTGTCCGTGTCCGCCAGCACGGCGTACGCCTCCGCCGCCTCCTTGAACTTCTCCTCGGCCGCCTTGTCCCCGGGATTCCGATCCGGGTGGAACTTGAGGGCAAGCTTCCGATACGCGCTCTTGATCTCCTGGTCGCTCGCGTCCCGGGCGACGCCGATGACCTCGTAGTAGTCCCGCTTGCTCACGACGACTTCGCCACCTTGACCATGGCGGGACGCAGCAGGCGGTCCTTGAGGCGGTAGCCCCGGCGCAGCTCGCCGGTGATCGTGCCTTCCTCGTGCGCGTCGCTCACTTCGTGCACGACGGCCTCGTGGACGTTCGGGTCGAACATCTCGCCGGCTGCCGCAATGGGCGTCACGCCGCGCTTCTTCAGCAGGTCGACCATCTTGCGGTGCACGAGCTCGACGCCCTGGCGGTACGCGGCGACCTCGGGTGTGGACGGCTGCTCGAGCGCCCGTTCGAGGTCGTCGAGCACGGGCAGCACCTCGGCGATGAGCTCCGTCGCGGCGTAGTCCACGAGGTCCCGGCGCTCGCGGTCGATCCGCTTGCGGTAGTTGTCGAAATCCGCGGCAGCCCGCAGCAGCTGGTCGCGGAGGGTGTCTCGCTCCTTCAGTGCGGCCTCGAGGTCGTTGCCTGTGGCTGCCGTGTCCTCAAGGGACTCGGCGGTGTCGGGGTCGTGCGGATCGATCGGGGCGTCAGACATGGTGTGCGGTCACTGCTGCAGAAGGGGCGCGCGCCGGCTACTGGCCGTTGCGCAGCGCCTGGGACATGGTGCGGGCGGCGGCGTCGACGACGCCGATCGCACGCGAGTAGTGCATACGGGTCGGGCCGATGACGCCCACGGTCCGGAGCGAGCCCCCTTCGTCGGAGGTCGCGGCCACCAGACTGAATGGACGGAGATCGGGGGTCAGATGTTCGGCGCCGATGACCACGGTCAGTCCCGGTCCGTCGATGTACTCCGTCAGCAGGTGGAGCAGGCGCTGTTTCTCCTCCATCATGCCGACGATCGACTGGAGCGTGGCAAGAGGCACGGCGTCGCCCATCCCGGTCACGGAGAAGAGCGACGCGGCGCCCTCCACGTGGAAGTCCTGGGTGACCGGCATGCCGTCGAGGGTCGAGTTCGCGAGGCGGAGTGCGCGGTTCAGCAGCTCGTTGTAGAGCGTCTGCTCCTGCATCAGCCGGGCGACCACGGCCGCGCGGACGTCCGGCAGCGGCAACCCGGCGAACTCACAGTTGAGGTAGTTCGAGGCCTGGCTCAGGTCCGACGGGCGGATCGGCTCGCCGGCATCGACGACTTTCTGCGTGACCTCGCCGCCACGGGCCACGACGACGACCAGCACGCGCGGCCCGCCGAGCGGGACGAACTCGATGTGCTGCAGGATCGGGGTCTGGCTCTCGGACATCGTGAAGCCGACGTGCTGCGTGGCAAGCGTCACTTCGTGGGCCAGCGCGGCCATCAGGTCGCGGACCAGCGGCGACCGGGCGGCCTGGTCCTGCAGGGCCAGCTCGAGGGCAACCGGCGCCTTGGTCCGGCGGCCCGTTTCAATCAGCAGATCCACGAACACCCGGTATGCCTTGTCCGTGGGGACTCGACCGGCGGACGTGTGGGGCTGCATGAGGTAGCCATCGGCCTCGAGCTGCGCCAGCACGTTCCGGATCGTCGCGGAGGACACGCCGAGCCCCGACTGTTCGGCGAGAACCTGCGAGGACACGGCGCCGCCCGTCTCGATGTACTCACGGACGAGCACCGTGAGAATCCGCCGCGCGCGATCGCTGAGTGCCTGGGGGGCCATGTACTGGGAGAACCTGACGAAATTATACCGGGGGAGTTGGGGCTGCCAACCCGCGGCTCATATAATCCGGCCATGAATCAGGAGGTCTTCGCGGCCCTGAATGAGGCGCTGCGGGCCGGGGAGGAGGTCGCCCTGGTCACCATCACGGCCTCGGTCGGCTCGACGCCGCAGCGCGTGGGGGCGAAGATGCTGGTCTATGCCGACGGCCGGACTGTCGGCACGATCGGCGGCGGCTGCTACGAGAACGACGCGTTCTGGAAAGCAAAGGAAGCGATCGCCGCCCGAAAGGCGCAGACGGTCCATTACGAGCTCAGCGACGACTTCGCCGAGGAGTCGGGGCTGATCTGCGGCGGGCAGATGGACGTGTTCATCGAGCCGATGGAGCCGGCGCCCGACGTCTACGTGTTCGGCGCGGGCCACGTCGGCTGCAGCCTGGTCAAGATGGCGTTCGAGGCGGGCTTCCGCGTCCACGTCGTGGACGACCGCGAGAAGTTCGCCGCGGCCGAGCGTTTTCCGGAGGGCGTGGTGGCGGTCGTGGACGAGCCGCCCGCCTGGATCGAGGCGAACCACATTCCGCCGACCGCGTACGCCGTCATCGTCACGCGCGGGCACCGGCACGACCTGTCGGCGCTGCGCGCGCTGACCGAGAAGCGCGTGCGGTACATCGGCCTGATCGGGAGCAAGGCCAAGGTGCGCCGGATCTATGACGCGCTGCTCGAAGAAGGGATTGCGCCGGAGACGCTGGCGGCCGTGCATGCGCCGATCGGCCTCGACCTCGGCGGCGTGACCCCGCAGGAGATCGCCGTCAGCATCCTCGCCGAACTGATCGCGATCCGGCACGGGCGGCTCAAGGAGCCCGGCCAGACGATTGCCAGTCTGCGCTGGGACGGCGCGGTTCCGACGCACGCCGGCGCCCGCTGAGACCGCTCAGTCCTTCCGGAGGAACGGGAAGAGCGTCGAGATAATCCCGCCCTTGTGCAGCGGGCATTCCTCGGTCGGTTCGCTGCCGGCGAGGAACGATTCGTTGATCGTCTTCGGGCACTCCGGCCTGGCGAGCTTGCCCGACTCCGGGTCGATGGTTGCGAACGACACGCCGTCCGGCACGGAGAAGCTGACGTTCTGATGGCCGGCCAGCGCCTGCTTCATGAACGAGGTCCAGATCGGGAGCGCGGCCTGTGAGCCCGACAGGCCCAGCGGCTGGTTGTCGTCAAAGCCGACCCAGACGACGGTGAGCAGCTCGGGCGTGAAGCCCGCGAACCACGCATCGCGCAGATCGTTGGTCGTCCCCGTCTTGCCAGCGGCATCCAGGTAGAAGCCCTGCCCGCGCGCGCCCGCAGCCGTGCCCTCGTTCAGCACCGACCGCATCATGTTCGTGACGAGATACGTCGTGTCGGCTCGCGCCACCTCCGTCAGCTTCGCCGCCGGCGGCTTCATGTATTTCGTGCCGGCATTGACCTGGCGGATGGGCGTGAGGGGGCGTACGCGGCCGCCGTTGGTGAAGAGCGTGTAGGCCTTCGCGACCTCGATGGGCGTCAGCTCGAAGACGCCCAGCGCGATCGACGGGAAGGCCTGCGGCGGCGTGCCCACCCCGGCCTTGCGCCACAGCGCCGCGACGCGGTCAAACCCGGCCAGTTCGCCGACGCGGATCGTCGCGATGTTCCGGGAGTGGGCGAGTGCCCGGCGCCACGTGATGGCGCCGTCGTATTCGTCGCCGTAGTTGGTCGGCGACCACTCCTTGTCGTCGAAGGCGAAGGTGGCGGGTTCGTCGACCACCATCGCCGCGGGCGTCAGATCGGTACGGCCTTCCTCGGCGGCGTACTCGAGCGCGGCGAGGTAGACGAACGGCTTGAAGACGGAACCCGGCTGCCGGCGCGAGACGACCGCGCGGTTGAGCTGTGACGAGTTGTAGGACCGGCCGCCCACCATCGCGAGGATCTCGCCGGTGCGCGGGTCGATGGCGATGAGCGCCGCCTGCGCGGGGCCGGGCTTCTTCCGCCGCCGCGACAGGGTCTTGTCCACTTCGGCGAGCCCGTCCCGGACGGCGTCCAGCGCGAACCGCTGCAGGCTGAGATCCAGGGTCGAATAGATCTCGACGGGCACGCCCTGGGCGGCGACGCCCGGGAAGTGCTCCGTCAGGTATTGTCCGACCTGATCCACGAAGTACGGCGCCTCGTTGTCGACGCCGCGTGTCACGACGGCCAGCGGCTCCTTGATGGCGGCGTCCGCCTCGACCTTCTCCGCGAAGCCGACGTTGGTCATCGCCCGCAGCACGACGTTCCGCCGCTCCTGTGCACGCTTCGCATGGTTGAACGGCGAGAGCGACGACGGCGACTGGATGATGCCGGCGATGAGGGCGGCCTCGCCGAGCGACAGATTCGAGACGTCCTTGCCGAAGAAGAGGCGGGACGCCTGCGCCACGCCGTGAATGGCAAACGACCCGCGCTGCCCGAGGTAGACGTCGTTCAGGTAGAGCTCGAGGATCTCGTCCTTGGAGGCGCGGCGCTCGAGCACGATCGAGATGAACCACTCCTGTGCCTTGCGGGCATAGGAGCGGCGACGGGCCGCCTGCTCGACGGCGAGCTCCTCGGTCAGGAAGAAGTTCCGCGCGAGCTGCTGCGTAATCGTGCTGCCACCGACCAGATACGGCTTGTCGCCGAAGACGTTGGTCAACACGGCCGCCAGCGTGGTGAACGGATTCACGCCGGGATGCAGGTAGAAGTTCTGGTCCTCGATGGCCAACACCGCCTGCTGCATCCTGAGCGGGATGGCCGACAGCGGTACGCGGCGCCGCTTTTCGCGCTCGCCGCTCATCAACGCCGTCAGCAGCGGCGTGTCGAGCTCGACTGTGTCGGCCTGGCCCTTGCCCGTGATGTCGATCGCGGCGATGCCGGTCGGCGGCCGGGCGGGCGCGGGCGCTTTGCCCTTCCCCTTGGCCGGCGCCGGCGCGTTGAACGTGACGCGGACCGGGTGACCCTTGAGGTCTCCGGTCCTCGGTGTCAGCACGACCGTGGCCTTCTCGATGGCGAACTGGGCAGGCGCCTCCACCTTCGGCGTCTGCGTGTAGCCGAGGTCGTTCAGCCTGGCGATCAGGTCGGGCAGTGAGATGGTCTGTCCGCGCCGCAGTTCGATCGAACGGGCGAAGACCTTCGGCAGGCTCCGGGTCCGCTCGCCGTGCAGACGGGCATCCACCTCGCTGGCGGTGGTCACCCAGAAGTACCCCGCCACCAGCACCACCACGACCGCCACGGCGATCACGGCGCCGAAGAGCAGGCGCAGCCAGGAGCCACGGCGCCCGGGCGACGGCCGCCGCGCAGCGGAGCGCTGTGGGCCGGCCGGCGGGAGGCCGCGACGGTTGGACGGAGGCGTGTCTTTCGGCACCGGTGCCTATGCCAGGGCTACAGCGTCAGGAGCCAGTGCCGGCCGGGCGTGGACGGCATGTCACTCAGCATACGGTCCACGAGGCCGGGTCCGATACGGTTGAAGAGCGAAATCCAGCCGAGATGCCGTTCCTGGGGCTCGCCGTCCGGAAAGAGCAGCACCTGCGCGTGCCGGAACTGGCGGCGGAGCGTGTCGTCCTTCTTCTTGGCGGCCTGCAGAATCTTGCCCTGCAGCTTCTTCAGATCGTCCTGCATGCGTCCGGATGCCGACTTCACGGCGCCCTCGAGCGTGGCGTCGACGGCGGGCACGGCCGTCGCCAGCCGGTCCATCGCGGTCACGACGGCATCCAGAGCGGCCTGGCTGGCGGTCTCGACTTCGGCCGGGATCTGCGCCGCGAGCAGTTCGTTGAGCAGGCGCTCATCCTGCGGCGCGAGTGCGTGCGGCGGAATGCCGTGGCGGGCCAGGAATCTGGCCGCGTTGCTGTCGAGGAACGTCCCTGAAGCGCGCGGCATGACGAGCGGCATCGGTACGCCGTGGGCCGCGTAGATCGGCTTGATCTGCGCGAAGTAGGCCAGTTCGCTCGGTCCGGCGACGTAGCAGATCGTGGGGAAGAGCGTGTCCTGAATCAGGGGGCGCAACAGGACGTTTGGTCCGACCGTCGCGGGCGCCTGCTGGATACGTGCGGCCAGGGCCTGCCGCGTCACGGTAGTGGCGCCGACCTGGCAGGCGTCGCCGTCGACCTTGATCGGCGTGCGCGCGTCGACCAGGTCGAAGAGACACGCCGCATCGGCCGAGGCCTGGACCTGGGCGTGATAGCCGAGTGCGGCGAGGGCCTCGCCCGCCTGCGATGCCAGCGTCGCGGAGCGGGGCGCGCTCGCGATCTCGGCGGCAAGGAGGCCAGCGGCGAGCGGTTTCGCGGCGGGATCGTTGGACTCGAACACGACGAGCCCGCGCGGCCCGAGGACCGCCTCGATCAGCGTCGCGTACGCCTGCGTGAAGCCAGAGCCCGGCGTGTACGCCCGGCGCAGCGTGGCGAGCAGGTCCGCCGTGAAGGGCGTCTGCGGGAGCGCCTGCTCGACGGCGTCAAGGATTGCGGTGATGGAGTCGTCGAGCACCAGGGCGCCGACCGGCCGGCTGCCGGCGCCGGGAAGCGCCGGCGCGTCCACGGTGACGGCGGTGTCCTCGGCGCCGAGCACCGTCGTCCGCCGGACTTCGTCCCAGTCGTGGTCCTCGCCGTCCGCCCAGAAGACCGGGACGGTCGGCGTTCCCGTCTGCGCCTCCAACCGGGCGGCCAGTTCGACGGCCGAGGCAGCCTTGAGCAGCGTGTAGATCGGTCCGCCGAGGAATCCGGCCTGCTGCCCTGTGACCACAGCGACAGAATTGGTGCCTTCCAGACGCCGCAGCGCGGCTCGGGCGGCTTCGGGAGCCTGGCGTCGCATCTGCTGCGCCCGGATGACGTCCGCGATCGTCCGGCGCGGAGCCGCCGCGTGGGCGGGATGCGCGGTCACGGCGTCGATGACCGGCTGCCACGCCGCCGGGTCGGCCGGATTGCCGGCGAAGAAGCCGGCGAGACGTGAAAACTCGAATGCGTAATCCCGTGCGAGCGCCGATGTCGACGGCAGCGACCGGATGTCCAGAAACGTGCGCGTGGAATCTGGTGCGGCGGTTGCGGTGGTCATCGTCTGAGTCGGATTGTACGTGTTACGATCCACTTTTAGTGAACCACGCCGATACGTCCGTCCCCTCATCACAGTTTCCGCGCCGATGAACGCCGTTCTCGCCCTCGAAGACGGCACCTTCTACAAGGGTGTCGCCGCTGGCGCGGCTGGCGAAGCCTGCGGAGAAGTCGTGTTCAACACGAGCATGACCGGCTATCAGGAGATCCTCACGGATCCCTCCTACGCCGGCCAGATCGTCACGATGACGGCACCGCAGATCGGCAACTACGGCACCGCGCCGGGTGACGCCGAATCCGACACGCTGCGCGTGGCCGGCTTCATCGTGCGTGAGCAGTCGCCCCTGGCAAGCAACTGGCGCTCCACGAGCTCGCTGCGGGACTATCTGGCCAGCCGGCGCATCGTCGCCATCGCCGATATCGACACCCGCGCGCTGACGCGCGTGCTGCGCTCGGCCGGCGTGATGCGCGGCGTGATCGCCACCGGCCCGGCCGACCCGCACGAACTCATCGAGAAGGCCCGGGCCATCCCGAAGATGGAGGGCGCGGACCTGGTGAGCGGCGTGACGTGCGCCTCACCGTACGAATGGAACGCGCGGGCGTCGCAGTGGGGCGCGGCGGACCACGACGAGTTCGGCGTCATGCCGGAACGGAAGACGAGCCGCCGGCTGCGCGTAGCGGCGTACGACTTCGGCGTGAAGTTCAACATCCTGCGCCGGCTGACCGCCTACGGCTGTGACGTGACCGTCTATCCGGCCTCCACGCCCGCCGCGGATGTCCTCGCGTCGAAGCCGGACGGTGTGTTCCTGAGCAACGGCCCGGGCGACCCGGCTGCCGTGCCGTACGCCATCGAGAATGTGAAGGGCGTGCTTGCCGCGGACGTGCCTGTGTTCGGCATCTGCCTCGGCCACCAGATTCTCGGCCTCGCGTCCGGCGCGACGACGTTCAAGCTGAAGTTCGGCCATCGCGGCGGCAACCATCCGGTGAAGGACCACGCGAGCGGCAAGGTGGAGATCACCGCGCAGAACCACGGCTTCGCCGTGGACCCCGAGTCCCTGCCGTCAGGCCTGGCCGTGACGCACACGAACCTGTACGACGGCACGGTCGAGGGCTTCAGGCACGTGAGCCGTCCCGTGTTCTCGGTCCAGTACCACCCGGAAGCGTCGCCCGGTCCGCACGACGCCGATTACCTGTTCCGTCAGTTCATCGACGCGATGGAGAAGTAGCGTTGCCGAGACGGACTGACATCAAGAGCGTTCTGGTCATTGGCTCGGGCCCGATCGTCATCGGCCAGGCCTGCGAGTTCGACTACTCCGGCACGCAGGCGTGCAAGGCCCTGCGGGCGGAAGGCCTGCGCGTCATCCTCGTCAACAGCAACCCGGCGACGATCATGACGGACCCGGAGATGGCCGACGCCACCTATGTCGAGCCGCTCACGCCCGAGCTCGCCGAGCAGATCATCGCGAAGGAGCGGCCGGACGCAGTCCTGCCGACGGTGGGCGGCCAGACGGCGCTCAACCTCGCCGTGGCGCTGGCCGAGCGCGGCACGCTCGAGAAGTACAACGTCAAGCTGATCGGGGCGTCGATCGACGCGATCAAGGTCGCCGAGGACCGTCTCCTCTTCAAGAACGCGATGAAGGACGTCGGCGTGGACGTGCCGCGCAGCGGCGTCGCGCGCTCGATGGACGAGGCGCTGGCGTTCGTCGAGGAGACCGGCTTTCCGGCCATCATCCGCCCGTCGTTCACGATGGGCGGCGTGGGCGGCGGCATCGCCTACAACATCGAAGAGTTCAAGGACATCGCGGGACGCGGGCTGAGCCTCAGTCCGGTGCACGAGATCCTCGTCGAGGAATCGGTCATCGGGTGGAAGGAGTTCGAGCTCGAGGTGATGCGCGACGTCGCGGACAACTTCGTCGTCATCTGCTCGATCGAGAACATCGACGCGATGGGTGTCCACACGGGCGACAGCGTGACCGTCGCGCCGGCGCTGACGCTGACCGACAAGGAATATCAGCGGATGCGCGACATGGGCCGCCGCATCATCCGTCGCGTCGGCGTCGAGACGGGTGGCTCGAACATCCAGTTCGCCATCAACCCGGACGATGGCCGCATCGTCGCCATCGAGATGAACCCGCGAGTCTCGCGATCGTCGGCGCTGGCGTCGAAGGCCACGGGCTTCCCGATCGCGAAGATCGCCGCGAAGCTCGCGCTGGGCTATCACCTGGACGAGATTCCGAACGACATCACACGGCTCACGCCGGCGTCGTTCGAGCCGACGATCGACTACATCGTCGTCAAGTTCCCGCGCTGGAACTTCGAGAAGTTCCCGCAGGCCGACAAGACCCTCACGACGCAGATGAAGTCGGTGGGCGAGGCGATGGCTATCGGCCGGACCTTCAAGGAGGCCTTCCTGAAGGCCGTCCGGTCGCTCGAACTGTCGAGCCGCGAGGCCAGCCTGTTCCCGTCACGGCCTGACGACCGCTCCGGCGACGCAGAGGACGACACGTCGCTGCGCGCGCGGCTCGTGGTGCCGAACGACCGCCGCATGTGGGCGCTCTTCCGCGCGCTCGAGCGTGGCTATACGGTGGAGCAGCTGCACGAGCTGACACACATGGACCCGTGGTTCCTGACGCAGTTCGCCGAGATCGTCGAGCTGCGGAAGATGGCCGGCCTGGGCGAGTTCCGCGCGATGTCCACGGACATGCTGCGCACGCTCAAGCGGTCGGGCTTCGGTGATGCGGACATCGCGGCCGTGTTCGGCGTCAGCGAAAGCCTCGTCCGGCAGCGCCGCCAGGAAGAAGGGCTGCTGCCGGCCTACAAGCGCATCGATACGTGCGCGGCCGAGTTCGAGTCGTTCACGCCCTACATGTACGGGACGTACGAGCAGGTCTGCGAGTCCAATCCGACCGCCGCGAAGAAGGTGGTCATCCTGGGCAGCGGGCCGAATCGCATCGGCCAGGGCATCGAGTTCGACTACTGCTGCTGCCACGCCGTGTTCGGCCTCCGCAAGGAGGGTTTCGAGACGGTGATGGTCAACTGCAACCCGGAGACGGTCTCGACCGACTACGACACCGCTGACCGCCTCTATTTCGAGCCGCTGACGTTCGAGGACGTCATGGCAATCATCGAGAAGGAACGGGAGGGCGGCGCCGAGGTCTCGTGCGTCGTGCAGTTCGGCGGGCAGACGCCGCTGAAGCTCGCGCTGGCGCTGCTCGAAGCGGGCGTGAAGATCCTCGGGACGTCGCCGGACTCGATCGACCTGGCCGAGGATCGCGAGCGCTTCTCGCGCCTGCTCTGGGACCTCGGGATTCCGCAGCCCGAAAGTGGCACGGCCGTGTCGCGCGACGAGGCGCGGAAGGTGGCCGAGCGCATCGGGTATCCCGTCGTCGTGCGTCCGTCCTACGTGCTCGGCGGCCGCGGCATGGCCATCGTGTACGACTCGCAGGCGCTCGACAGCTACATGAGCGGCGCCGTCGACGTGTCGCACGACCGCCCGGTGCTGATCGATCGGTTCCTGGAAGACGCCTTCGAGTTCGACGTCGACGCCGTGGTGGATTCCACCGGCGCCGTCGTCATCGGCGGCATCATGGAGCACATCGAGGAAGCCGGCATCCACTCGGGCGACAGCTCGTGCGTCGTCCCGCCGTTCCTCGTGCAGGACAAGCATGTGGTCACGATGCGCGACTACACGCGTCGCATCGGCCGCGCGCTCAATGTGGTCGGCCTGATGAACATCCAGTTCGCCATGAAGGACGACATCGTCTACGTCCTGGAGGTGAACCCCCGGTCGTCCCGCACGGTGCCCTACATCTCGAAGGCGACCGGTGTGCCGCTGGCCCAGGTGGCGGCGCGAGTGGCGGCCGGACGGACGCTCGCCGATCTCGGGTACGCCGCGGACCTGCGGGCCGTCGGCGTGTTCGTGAAGAGCCCCGTGTTCCCGTTCGTGCGCTTCCAGGGCGTCGACACGATCCTGGGCCCGGAGATGAAGTCGACAGGCGAGGTGATGGGCGGGTCGGACACCTTCGGCGTGGCCTTCATGAAGGCGATGCAGGGTGCGGGGCAGGGCCTGCCCGAGAGCGGCTGCGTCTTCATCTCGGTGAACGACAACGACAAGCCGACGGTGCTGCCGGTGGCGCGCGACCTCGCGCAGCTCGGCTTCACGCTCGCGGCGACGAAGGGCACGGCGGCATTCCTCCGGCAGAACGGGCTCGACGTCGAGTCGGTCTTCAAGGTGAACGAGAACAGGCCGAACATCGCGGACCAGATCGTCAATGGCCGCGTGGACCTGGTGATCAACACGCCCTACGGCCGCGAGTCCTACTTCGACGACCGGGCGCTGCGCCGCGCGGCGACGAACGCGGGCATCCCCTGCATCACGACGCTGACGGGTGCGGCCGCGGCCGTGCAGGCCATCCGCGCCCTGCGCACGAACGGCCTCTCGGTGCGCTCGTTGCAGGACTACTACGCCGGCGC
>CAYNUO010000027.1:23725-38638 GCA_964400405.1 uncultured Bifidobacteriaceae bacterium
CTCGAGCGTTCCGAATCGGCGAGCGTGCCCAAGCGGGCGCTGGCGGCCCATGCGAAAGGCGGCGCGCAGCGCGACTGTTTTGACGAGCCGGGTGCACTTCTCATGCGCGCTCGGGAGCGCGAGCACCGCGTTTCGCATGGGCCGCCAGTGCCCGCGTTCAGCGCGAAGGTCAGACGTACAGCGGGAAGAGCACAGGCCTACCGTCGGTTCGACGGTGGCCCGAAGAGTTCGCGCGGGATGGCGTTGCCCATTGCCGTGTAGCCCGCGTCGTTCGGGTGGAGGTGGTCGCCCGAGTCGTAGGCCGGGAGCAGCCGGCCCTGGTGCGTCGGGTCGCGCGTCACGGCGTCGAAGTCGATGACGCCGTCGTACTCGCCGGACGTCCGGATCCACGCGTTGACCGCCTTCCGCGTGGCCTCACCCGCGGGCGTGAAGTAGCCCGCCCCCTCGAACGGCGTCAGCGTGGCGCCGTACACCCGGATGCCCCGGGCCCTCGCGCGGGTGACGATCTGGCGGTGCCCGGCGATGATCTCGTCCGCTGAAGGCGCCGAGCCTCCAGGGCCGAGGCCGATGTCGTTGATGCCGGCGAGCACGATCAGGTGCTGGATGTTGGGCAGCGCCAGGACGTCGCGGTCGAAGCGGGCGAGCATGCTGAGGCCGTACTCGTACAGCCCGTCGCCCAGCAGACCATTGCCCGCGATGCCGAGGTTGGCGACGCCGAGCCGCGAGTTCCACAGCGTCAGGCGCTCGGCGAGCCGGTCGGTCCAGCGATGATTCGCATCGGGCGTCGAACCCGTGCCGTCCGTGACCGAGTCGCCCAACGCGGCCACCGTGGCGGAGCCGGGCGTGCCGGCCACCTCCAGCCGCGAGAGCAGAAACCACGAGCCTGTCGCCGCTGCCGGTGGGAAGGACGCCGCCCCGACGACGTTCCCCGCCGCCGAGATGTAGCTGGTCTGCAGCGCGCCCGGGTGCATGGCGAGGGGTGAGGCGAGTTCCGTCGTGCCGGGCAGGTAGAGGTCGATCGCGACGTCGCCGAGCGACGGCGCGATGAAGTCGGCCGCGTCGCTGACCAGAATCGCGCCAGGCGCGATCGTCGCCGAGGCCTTCCCGCCGAAGCTCAGCAGACGCATCGTCCCGGGTCTGATCGCGGCGCCGCCGCTCTGCGCGGAACTGTCGCGCTCGGCGATGGCCGCCGCGCCAATGGTGATGGGCGCGGTGCCGACTGCGTTGCTGAGCACGACACGCACGCTCGTGCCACCCATGCTCGTGTGCACGACCTGCCGCAGCGTCTGATTCCTGAGGTGCGGCCACGAGGGCGAGCCCGCCGGGCGTGTCTGCGGCCGGCCGACCAGCGCCGTGGCCCATGTGGCGATCCAGAAGTCCTGCGACCACTGCGCAGAAGCCGGCACGGCAACCGCCAGCAGCGTGCCCGTCAGCGCCGCGATGAGCCAGGCCGCGCGGTGTGCGCGTTCGAGAGGTGAAGACTGGCCGGGCATTGAACTCGGATTATCGCACCCGTGCGGGACCAACCGGCCGCGCGGGTGCGCGGCGGGACCGCGAGTAGACCGGTTGCGGGAACTTCGTGAGCAGCTCGGCAGGGGTACGCGGGAAGTACGACAAAGACCGGCGGGTGCGTCGGTCGTCTTGCTGGTGGGCGGGCCGGCTTCGCCAGGTCGTCCGTTTGCACAGCGGTCCGCATGCGGTCTGTCGCGCTGCTGCCTGGGTGTGCGCTGGTCGTCGGGGCGCTGGCCGGAGCCGTCACGCCTGATGAGTGGTGGCCGTCCCCGGACTGGCTTGTCGCGGTTGTGGCCGGTGCGTGGGCGCTGCGGTGGCGCGGCGCGCCGGGGCACGCGCTCGTCCTGACGGTGTCCGGCTACGCGCTGGCCGGCGCGCTGCTCGCCGCGTCGGCGGACTCGGGCGCCCGGGAGACCGGGCTTCGTGCGGTCCTGCACGCCCGGTTCGGCGGATTCGCCGCGGATGCTGTCGAGCCGGTGGGGGCGCATCCGCCGCTTCGCACGCGGCTGCGCCTCACGGAGGATGCGGCGCCCTCCGCGGACGGCGTCAGGCTGCGCGGCGTCGTCGAGCAGGTGTGGGTGGACGGCAGTCCTCGTGACGCGTCGGGCGGAGTGCTGGTCACCGTGTCCGGCGCGCTGGCGGGCGGGCGTCTTGGCGCGTGGCGTGCCGGACGTGTGCTGGAGGCGCCGATGACGTTCCGCCGCCCGGTGCGCTACCTGACGGCAGGCGCCGGAGACGCCGAAGCCGTCAGCGCCCGGCAGGGCGTCACGCTCCTCGGTCGCGTCAAGAGCGGCCTCACGGTGCAGGTGCTGGCCCCTGGCGGCTGGTGGGCCGAACGGACGGCGCGCGTGCGGGCAGTCGTCCGCCGCCGTGTCGCAGCGCGCGTCCCGCGGGCGGACACGACAGACTCCGGCGTGGGAGCCGGCCTCGTCACCGCGCTGTTGATCGGTGATCGCACGGCGATCCCGGCCGAGGTCCGTGGCCGGCTCCAGACGGCGGGCACCTTCCACGTCATCGCGATCTCGGGCGGCAACATCGCCGTGATCGTGCTGCTGGTCACGGGGCTGCTGAGGGCCGGCGGAGCAGGGCCGCGCCTCGCGTCCGGGCTGGCGATCCCGGTGCTGGTGGCCTACGCGGGCATCGTCACGGGAGGGCCGTCCGTCCGGCGCGCCGTCGTCATGGCGGTGGTCTACCTTGTGGCGCGGGTGCTGGATGTCAGGGCGCCGGTCTGGAACACCCTCGCGGTGAGCGCGGGCCTGCTGGTGTGCCTGCATCCGCTGGACGTCGTCGACGCCGGCTTCTGGCTGACGTTCTGCGCGACGTTCGCGTTGGTCGCTGCGGGCCGGCTGTCAGTCCGCCCGGAGGCGGCTGGCGGCCCTGGTCGTGCGGCGCACTGGCTGCTCGCCAGCGTGTGCGCCTCGATGCTCGTCGAGCTGGTGATTCTGCCGGTGACGCTCGTCGTCTTCTCGCGCGTGACGCTGGCGGGCATCGCCGCAAACCTGGTTGCCGTTCCGGCGATGACCGTGGCGCAGCTCGCGGGCCTGCTCGTCGTGGCAGGCGTGCCGGGGCCGGTGGCCGAACTCTCCGGGGCCGTCGCGGGCCGTGCGACCGAGCTGCTGCTGGCCGCGTCCTCGATCGCCGAGTGGATGCCCTGGCTCTCGCCCCGCCTTGCGGCGCCACCTCCGTGGGTGTGGCCGCTCTACGGCGCGCTGCTCGTGCTGGCGTGGCGCAGTGCCTGGCCTCGGACGGCGCTGGCCGGGATGTGCCTGCTGGTCGGAGTCTCGGCGAACTGGCCGCCCGGGCAGCCACGGGGCGATGGATGGCTGACGATGACGGCGCTGGACGTCGGCCAGGGGGAGGCCATCCTGCTGCGGCTGCCGGACGGGCGCGCGCTGCTCGTCGATGCGGGTGGCGGCACGGGTGGCCCGGAGATCGGGGAACGCGTGGTCGGCCCGGCGTTGTGGGCCCGGGGCATCCGCAGACTCCACGGCCTCGTCATCACGCACGCCGACCCCGACCACGTGGGCGGCGCGGCGGCGGTCCTGCGCGACTTCAGGCCGGAGGTGCTCTGGACTGGCATCCGGGTGGCCCACCACGAGCCGACGGAAACGCTGGAGCAGAGTGCCCGCGCGGCGGGTGCCCGGCAGGTGACGCTCGCGGAGGGCGATCGCCTCGCGCTGGGGGAGGTCGTCGTGCGGGTGCTGCATCCCGGCCCAGCCGACTGGGAGCGGCCCCGGGTCCGGAACGACGACTCCGTCGTGCTGGAGGTGCGGTACCGCGACGTGTCGATCCTGCTGACAGGGGATGCGGGCGCGGCCGTCGAGCGCGGACTCGCCGCACAGCTGACGCCGGCCCGGGTCCGTGTGCTGAAAGTGGGGCATCACGGCAGCCGGACATCGACGAGCTCCGAGCTCGTCGATGGATGGGCGCCACAGGTCGCCGTCATCAGCTGCGGGCGTGGCAACGCGTTCGGGCACCCCGCGCCGGACGTGCTGCGGCGGCTCGGCGTCGCGGGTGTGCGGATCCTCCGGACCGACCGGGACGGGGAAGTCACGATCCGGACGGATGGGCACGAGGTGACGGCCGGCACCTTCTCCTCGCCCGTGTCCGCGCGCATACTGGAGCGGTCCGCCCCGCCGTCCAGCCCCGCAACCAATCCACGCTCACCGCCGTCCTAACCCGCAATGTCCCTGTTCTCTGCCGTCCGTGTGTGGCTCGTGATCTGTTGTGTTGTCGTACCGGCTGTCGTGGCGGGACAGGAGACCGTCACCATTCGCGGCCACGTGATCGAAGGGGTGTCCCGCGAGGCAATTCGGGGTGCCACCGTTCGCGCAGGAGATGCGAAGGCGACGACCGGGGCAGACGGACGCTTTACGCTGCAGACGCCGGCCGGTGTCGTCCGGCTGACCTTCGAAGCGCAGGGGCACTTCGCGGAGGCCCGCGAGCTGACGCTCGCGCCCGGACAGCCGACGCCCGACATCGAAGTCGTCCTGTTCAGCGTGCAGCAGTTCAGCGAGACGGTGACCGTGGGCGGAGAGTCGGAGGAACCGCTTGCCGAACTGCCTCCGGCGCGCGTGGAGGTCACGCCCCTGCAGGTGAATTCCGTCGCGGGCGCCGTCGACAACGTGTTCCGCGTCATCCAGACGCTGCCCGGCGTCAGCGCCGCAGACGAGATCGGCAGTCGGCTGGTCGTGCGGGGCGGGAGCCCGGACCAGAACCTGACGATGATGGACGGCGTTGAGATCCACAACCCGTACCGGCTCTTCGGCCTGTTCAGCGCGTTCAACCCGGCCACGGTGAAGTCGTTCGAGCTGTCGGCGGGCGGCTTCGGGCCGAAGTACGGAGACCGGTTGTCGTCACTGCTGACCGTCGAGAACCGGCCGGGGTCCGAGAAGACACGCCTCAGCGGGTCCGGCGCGCTGGCCGTGACCGACGGCAATATCGTTCTGGAAGGCAAGCTTCCGGGCACGAGCACCGGCTCGTGGCTGCTCACGGGCCGCCGGACCTACTACGACCTGCTGGTCGGTCCGCTGCTGGACCAGAAGCTGCCGTCGTTTGCCGACGTGCAGACGATCCTGTCGTGGCTGCCGCGGCAGGGACAGCGCGTCTCCTTCACCGCGATCCGCAGCCGCGAGAACACAGACGCGACCTTCGACGACGAGGAGACCAGCGAGAGCATCGCGATCGCGAGCGGCGCCTCGAACGACCTCGCGTCGCTGGCGTTCTTCACGACGGCGGGCCGTCGGGGATCGTCGAAGACGATCCTGTCCTGGTATCGGAACAACGAGCAGCTGGGCGTCGCGGGGCAGGTCGCGAATGAGGCAAAGCGGTCGAATGCGCCGGGGAGCGGCACGTTCGTAAACGTGTCGTTCACGCGGGACCTGCTGCTGCGTGATGTCGCGCTGCGCGAGGAGTTCTCGTTTGCGCCGTCGGCTCGGCACGGCGTCGAAGCCGGTGGCGACCTGCACCTGCTCGACACGGGCTGGGCGTGGCGCATCACCGGCGACCGCAATTCGAACGAAGCGAACGGGTCGAGCATTCAGGGCGGGGCAGGCCTGCCGGCGGTGCTCGACTCCACGCGAATCGCGAAGCGGGCCTCCCTGTGGCTGACCGACCGCTGGGTCGCCACCTCGCGGCTCACGTTGCAGCCCGGCATCCGGCTCGACTGGAACGACATCAGCAAGGAGACCGTGTTTGGTCCGCGCATGTCCGCGGCCTACGACATCGGGTCCGGCTACCGTGCGCGCGGCGCGGCCGGGCTTTACACGCAGAGCCCCGGATACGAGAAGCAGATCCAGGCGGACTATTTCGTCGACCTGAGCGACACGAACGCCGTCACGCTCCGCAGCGAACGCTCGTGGCACGCCATCGCCGGCGTGGAAAAGGACCTCGGGTCCAGCGCCATGCTGCGCGTCGAGGGTTACTACAAGGGCTTCAACCGGATGATCGTCGGCCGGCTGGAAACAGAGGCCGAGCGCGCGGCGCGGCTGGCTCCGTATGCGTTCCCCGCCGAGCTGGCCTCGAGCGTGCCGACCTCGCCGATCATCACGAGCACGCCGGAGAACGCCGGCTCTGGCCGCTCGTACGGTCTCGACCTGTTTCTGACCAAGCCGGCCACGGCTGGCTCGCGGTTCATGGGCTGGGCCTCCTACACGCTCGGCAAGGCGGTCTGGGAGGCGTACGGGCGGAGCTATCCGTTCGACTACGACCGTCGCCATGCCGTGAGCGCGGTGACGAGTTATCGCGTGTCCCGCCTGATCGAAGTGGCCACGACGCTGCGGCTCGCGTCCGGATTTCCGTTCACGCCCGTCGAGCGGCTCCGGGTCTCGGCTGTAGAGCAGACGGTCGCCGGGACCCCGCAACTCGTGCCGGAACGTGACGCGTCAGGCCTGCTCGTCTACACGACGGATTTCGGCGGTGTGCGGAATCTGAACGCGTCGCGGTTGCCGATGTTCGCGCGGCTCGACGTCCGGACAACGTTCTCGCCGAAGTGGCACGGCGGCCGGTGGCAGCTCTACATCGAGGTCATCAACGCGACAAACCGGCAGAATGCCGGCACGTTGAGCCCGGTGCTCGAATACAACCCGAACGGCGATGTGCCCACGTTGACCTACGCGCGGGAACAGGGCCTGCCGCTGCTGCCGACCTTCGGGGCACGGTTCCGCTTCTAGCGCTCGCCGCTACCCGGGGCCGAGCGTCTTCTTCTGACGCTGCCACTCGGCTTCCATCTCGTCGAGCGTCAGGTCCGCGAGCGCCTTGCCCTGGTCGGCCAGCGCCTGCTCCATGGCGGTGAAGCGCCGCGTGAACTTCTCGGTGGCGCGCCGGAGCGCGCCCTCGGGCTCGATGCCGAGCTTGCGGGAGAGGTTCGCGATGGAAAAGAGCAGGTCGCCCATCTCGTCCTCCGCGCGGGCGGCGTCCACGAGGCGGCCGGAGGCGACCTCCTGCCGCAGTTCCGCCACCTCCTCCTCGATCTTGTCGACGACATCCGCCGCCGCGGCCCAGTCGAACCCGGTCTTCGCGGCCCGGCTGCTGACCTGATAGGCGCGGAGCAGCGCCGGCAGGGACGGGGGCACGCCGCTGAGGGTTGTCTGCACCTTGGCCGGCTTGCCCGATTCCGCCCGTTCGCGCGCCTTGATGGCGTCCCACTGCTCGAGCACCTGGCCGGAGGTCATGCCGTCGGGCGACGGGCCGGCCATCGGGTTGCTGCCGGTCGAGCCCGGGTGAAATACGTGGGGATGGCGACGGACGAGCTTGTCGCAGATGGCCTGGATCGCGTCGCCGATGTCGAAGTCGCCCGCCTCGGCGCTCAGCTGGGCGAGGAAGACGGCCTCGAACAGGTAGTCGCCCAGTTCCTCCCGAAGGGCGCCCGGGTCGGCGGAGTCGATCGCGTCGAGCACCTCGTAGGTTTCCTCGAGCACGAAGCGCCGGAGGGTCTGGTGCGTCTGCTCGCGATCCCACGGGCAGCCGTGCGGGGCGCGGAGTGTCTGCATGATGCCGACGAGGCGCTCGAAGCGCTCGCCGATCGGGCCGGCCATGGGGGAGCATGCTACCATCCGGGTCGCGCCACTTCCGGCGTACTCCCACCCGCACATGTCTGACACTCTCTCCGACAGCAACCCGTCCCTGAGCTTTCCCGCGTTCGTGCTCTCGCTCGCACACACGGCCGCCGTGCACTTCGGCGACACGCCAGATCCGGTGAGCGGCGCCGTTGCGCCGCAGGACCTGGTGGCCGCGAAGCAGATGATCGACGTGCTGGCGCTGCTCGAAGAGAAGACGCGCGGCAACCTGACGGCCGAGGAGCGGCAGCTGCTCGAGCAGCTCCTGTATGAGCTCCGCATGCGGTACGTCGAGGCCCAGGGAGGGCAGTCCCGCATCATCCAGCCTTGAGGCTCAGGGCGCGCGTCACGGTCCTGGGTTGCGGGACGTCCTCGGGCGTCCCGATGGTGGGATGCACGTGTGACGTGTGCCGGTCCGACGACCCGCGCGACGCACGGCTCCGACCATCGATCCTGCTGGAGACCGAGGACGGCCGCCGGCTGCTGATCGACACGACGCCAGACCTGCGCCAGCAGGCGCTGCGGCACCCGTTTTCCGAGATCGACGCCGTCCTCTACACCCACGGGCACGCCGATCACATCCTGGGCCTGGATGAGCTGCGCCGGTTCAATCTCGAGCGCGGCGGGCCCGTGCCGTGCTACGCGACGGCCGAGACCTGGGCCACCATCCAGCAGACGTTCTCGTACGCGTTCGACGGCAAGCCGCGGCTGGGCGGCGGTGTGCCGCAGATTGCCCAGCATGTGATTGACGGGCCGTTCACGGTGGCTGGTCTCCGGGTGGTGCCGATTGCGCTGCTGCACGGACGCCTGCCGGTGCTGGGTTTCCGCTTCGGCGACTTCGCCTACCTGACCGACTGCAACGTGATTGCGGACGCGTCGTGGCCGCTGCTGACCGGGCTGGACACGCTGATCCTCGACGCCCTGCGGGACCGCGCCCACACGACGCACTTCACGGTGGATGAGGCCGTGGCCGCGGCGGCACGCATCGGCGCACGGCAGACGTTCTTCACGCACATGACACACGACCTCGGCTATGCCGCGACCAGCGCGCGGGTGCCCGGGGGGATGTCGCTGGCATATGATCGATTGAGCTTCGACGTCCACGTGGACGCGGAACCCTGCTGACCGTGGACGTCCTGCACTTTCCCGACGACACTCCGCCACCCTGGCTCGTGCACCCGGTGCTCGCGCTGGGTAATTTCGACGGCGTCCACCGCGGCCACCGGCGGATCCTCGAGCGCGTCGTGCGCGGCGCGCAGGAGCGCGGCGGCACGCCGATGGCGATGACGTTCGACCCGCACCCGCCGCGGATCGTCCGGCCCGACAAGGCGCCCCCGCTGCTGATGACCACGCCGCAGCGCCTCGAAGCGCTGGGCGCCGCCGGCATGCGTGCCGTGGCCGTCGTCCGCTTCACGCACGACCTCTCGCAGTGGGACGCCGAGACGTTCGTCTCGAAGGTGCTCGTCGAGTGGCTGCGCGTGTCCGAGGTGTGGGTCGGCGCCAACTTCCTGTTCGGGCACGACCGGACCGGCACGTTCTCGATGCTCCGGCAGCTCGGCCAGCGTTACGGCTTCCGCGCCGACAAGATCGACCCGGTCCGCTTCAAGGACTTCGTCGTCAGCAGCACGCGCATCCGGCGGCTGATCAGCGAGGGCCGCATGGACGAAGCCGGCGCGCTGATGGGGCGGCCGTATTTCCTGGACGGCACCGTCGTCCACGGCCGAGCGAAGGGCCGTGAGATCGGCTTTCCGACCGCGAACCTGACCACGGAGAACGAGTTGCTGCCGCCGGCCGGCGTGTACGCCACCACGCTGCAGGTGGACGGCAACGACCTGCCGAGCGTCACGAACATCGGTGTGCGGCCGACCTTCGACGTGGCCGGGCCGGTGGTCGTCGAAACGCACGTGCTCAGCGACCCGGGTGACCTGTACGGCAAGGCGGTCCGCCTGCGCTTCGTGCAGCGCATCCGGGACGAGCGGAAGTTCCCGGACGTGGACGCCCTGCGGGCCCAGATCGCGGCCGATGTCCGCAGCGCGCAGCGCCTGTTTGCCAAGCTGACCATCTGACCGGCATACACTTTTCGTCATGCTTCGTCTGTTCAACACGCTGACCCGCAGCCAGGAGCCTTTCACCCCCACCCGCGACAACACCGTGCGGATGTATGCGTGCGGGCCGACTGTCTACGCGCGGGCGCACATCGGCAACTTCCGGACGTTCGTGTGCGTGGACGTGCTGCGCCGGGCGCTGAAGTACGTCGGCGGGCATCAGGTGCGGATGGCCGTCAACTACACGGACGTCGACGACAAGACCATCAACGGCGCCAACGCCGCTGGAGAATCGCTGCGCGATTTTACCGAGCGGTGGATCACGGCGTTCCGCGAGGACAACGCCGCGCTCGGCATCGAGACGCCGGAAGAAACACCGCGTGCCACGGACGACGCCAACATGCAGGCCATGGGCGACCTCGTGAAGACGCTCGAGGCAAAAGGCCTGACGTATCGCACCGACGGCTCGGTCTACTTCCGCATCGCCTCGTTCAAGAGCTACGGCGAGCTGGCGCGGTTGCCGAAGGACGGCATGCAGGCCGGCGCACGCGTGGACGTGGACGAGTACGCGAAGGACGACGCCCGCGACTTCGTGCTCTGGAAGGCGTCCAAGCCAGGGGAGCCCTCGTGGGATGTCGGCGTCGGTCCCGGCCGGCCCGGCTGGCACCTTGAATGCTCGGCCATGGCGCTACGCCTGCTCGGCGAGGCGCCCATCGACATCCACGCCGGCGGCATCGACCTGATCTTTCCGCACCACGAGAACGAGATCGCACAGAGCGAGGGCGCCACCGGCACCCCGTTCGCGCGCGTCTGGGCGCACGTCGAGCATCTGTTCGTCGAAGGCGAGAAGATGTCGAAGTCGCTCGGGAACGTCTACACGCTTTCCGAGATTACGGCGCGCGGCTTCCGCCCGTCGGCGCTGCGGTATCTGCTGCTCTCGTCCCACTACCGCAAGCAGCTGAACTTCACGTGGGCCGGCATGGAGCAGGCGGAGGAGTCCATTCGCCGCATCGTCGATTGCCTCGCGCGCCTGGACGACGTGCATCCCGCGGCCGAGAGCAGCCTAGGCGGCGCGGTTGGAACCGCGCGCGAGAAGTTCCGGGCGGCGATTGAGGACGACGTCAACACGGCCATGGGCCTGGCCGCCGTGTTCGATCTCGTGCGTGAAGTGAACGCCGCGATCGACGCCGGGAAGGTGTCGGCCGCTGATATTGAGGCCGTGCGCGCCGTGGTCGGCGAGTGCGACCAGGTGCTCGGCGTCATCGCGCTGCGCATGGCCGAGGACGCCACGCCACCCGTGCCCGTCGACGAGATCGAAGCGCTCATCGTGGCCCGCAAGGACGCGCGCGGCCGGCGCGACTTCGCCGAAGCCGACCGCATCCGCCAGGACCTGCTCGCGCGGGGGATCGTCCTCGAGGACAACCCCGCCGGCACGAAGTGGAAGCGTAAGTAGCTCACGCCCATCGGCGCCGGAGCGTCGCGCGGCCCGGGGTTTGCTCCCGTCCCCGTGCATGAGCGGGGACCCACGCCAATCCCTCGGAATCCGGGGTGAAGACCTCGCCTGCGACGCGCTCGTCCGGAAGGGGTACGCGATCCTGGCGCGGCGCTACCGCACCCGCATCGGCGAAATCGACATCGTCGCCCGTGACGGACCCACCGTGGTCTTCGTCGAGGTCAAGGCCCGCCAGGGAGACGCCTTCGGAGACGGCGCCGAGGCCGTAGGGCCGCGGAAGCAGCAACGGATCGGGACCATGGCCTTGCTCTATCTGGCCCGGCACAACCTCGTGGATGTGCCCGTCCGGTTCGACGTGGTGTCCGTGCAGGTGGGGGAGGCGGGCTCACCCGTGGTCGAGGTGTTTCAGCAGGCCTTTGACTTCACCGCCGCGCCCCGGAGGCGCTGGTGAAAGGCTGGAAACGCAGGCAGAAGCGCCCGATCGGGGGTGCTCCTGCTTGCCGCATCGGATCGGCTGTGGTACGCTCTTGTTTCGTCGCGAGCGGGAATAACTCAGTGGTAGAGTGCGACCTTGCCAAGGTCGAAGTCGCGGGTTCGAATCCCGTTTCCCGCTCCAACTTTCACCTCCTCCGAGCCGGGTGAAAGTTCGCCGTAGCCCCCACGCGGCGGCGAGGGCGGACGAGCCCAGAGCGGGCGTTCTGCCTCCGTAGCTCCATCGGCGCCGTAGCCAAGTGGTAAGGCAGAGCTCTGCAAAAGCTCCATCCCCGGTTCAAATCCGGGCGGCGCCTCCAAAATGCAAAACTTCTATCTATCGTCGAGTAAGACTCTGTGTCGCTTCTGCGGCGAAGAAGTGGCGACCAACAGCCTCTCCGTCCACATCGCGCAGCGCCATCCGCGGCCGGTCCGCCGTGACATGCGGCCGATCCTCGTTCGTCCGAAGGCACCCGCCAAGGTTCCGGCACGGTAAGTCGCGCCAGGCTTCACTTCTTCGTCCACATCCTGATGCCCTCGTGGACCATCTCGAGCCGCTGCCGGCCGAACGAGATGGCGAGGTCCGTGATCTTGAGGATGTAGGGCCGATTCTCGACGTTCTCCTGTCGTAACCAGGTAATCGCCTCATCAAAGTCGCGCACGGCGAGACGGACCAGTTCCTTCATGGACGGGTCGAGCGGCCTGTCGACCAGGCGCTTGGCCTCCAGTTTGAGCGTCGCAATCGTGGCGCGCCGCTCGTCCGTCTGGGGTGTTGTGGACATTCAGGGATCGTACGCCCAATTGAGCACAGCAGGAGGACCGCAAGTCTTGCGATGCTGGGCGAGTAGCTTCGGCCCGGCACTGCAATGAACAAACTCCGTGAACGCCCCATCTTTCTCATCGCACGCTCGCGAGGATCAAGCTGGCTGCGTTTCTCAGACGGTCCGGACCTTGCTGTATGGCTGGCAATGACTCGGATGTCTTCCGTCGGCGGCCTCACGCTCGTTCTCTGTCTTGCCCTCGGCAACATTGGCTGCGGCAAGTCGTCGCCCGGCGTCGCCGTCGAGCTCGCGAGCGTGCTCGCAGGCGAGCACGGTTCATCTCCGCGCGACAAAGCCGTCTGGAGTGATGTCCAGAAGGTCTATGGCGCCAGGCAGAATGCGCCGCTGTGGGTCACGGAGAAGGACGTGCCAGGCGCCGTCGACGAGGCCCTCAAGTCGGTGCGCCGTGCGGCGGAACATGGTCTGGACCCTGAGCGCTACGGCGCTGCCGCGCTCACAAGCGAGGCGGAACGGCTCCGCTCGGGCAAGCCTGACGTCCGGACGCCAGCGGCACTCGCGAAGCTCGACAGCGATCTGGCGCATGCGCAGCTCGCGCTCGGACGAGACGTCGCCGTTGGCATTACGGACGCGCCGCCACCTGGCGTGGTCGTGCCCGATGACGGACGCGCTGTGCCGGACATCGCCGGGCGGTTCTCGGGCATCGCTGGTGCGGGCAACCTGGCCCAATGGCCCGACGACGTGCGGCCGCGCCATGCACAGTACGCGGCGCTGCAGGCCGCGCTCAAGAAGGTCCTCGCCGGAGGTGCAGCCGAAGCACCCGGTGCGCCCGAACCGATCGATGAAGCATCGAAGGCGACTCCGGGCGAACCCGCCGATCCCTCGGATAGACAGCGGATCGCATTCAACCTGGAACGCTGGCGCCACATGCCGGACGATCTCGGCGAGCGCTACATCATCGTCAACATTCCGCACTTCCATCTCTGGGTGCTCGAGGGGAAACGCATCGTCCACAACCAGCGCATCATCGTCGGTGAGCAGGAGACGCAGACGCCGATTTTCAGCGCGGACATGAATCAGGTCGTGTTCAGTCCGTACTGGAATATCCCGGAGTCCATCGCCAACGGCGAAACCGTCCCGGCGATTCTCAAGAATCCCGCATACCTCTCCAAGAGCAACATCGAAGTGGTGCGCCGCGCGTCCAATACGGTTGAACGGGTGGACCCATCCAAGGTGGACTGGAACGATCCTGATGTGACGAAGGCACTGTCACTGCGGCAGCGTCCGGGAGCGGACAACGCGCTCGGCCACGTGAAGTTCCTGATGCCGAACAAGCACTCCGTCTACCTGCACGATACGCCCGCCGATCAGCTCTTCGACAAGGCTGGCCGCTCGCTCAGCCATGGCTGCATCCGGCTCTCGGAGCCGCTCGCCATGGCGAAATACGTCCTCACCGATCAGGCTGAGTGGCCAGAGGAGAAGATCCAGGCCGCCATGGACTCTGGCGAGGAGAAGTTCGTGAGGCTGTCCAAGCCCATCCCGGTGCACATCGTCTACTTCACGGCCTGGGTGGACGAGAAGGGGACCGTCGAGGTCTTCAAGGACGTGTATCACCGGGATCGCGTGAAATAGGCCACATTTTGCCGATCCTCGTCGCCTCTTGCGTCGGCCGCTATGCTGGGGGGCAACTCCCGGATGGCGGTCTCGTTCTTCTCACGATCTCTCGCGACAGCTGTGCTCGCGTCCGTCTGTGCCGTTTCGGGTGCGGCGGCTCCCGCGCGCGTGGCGAACAACGTGACGGCGACGCGCGGCGAGTTCGCCTCTATCGGCGGCATCGCCCCGGCCGTGCTCGATCTTGCGTTGCGCGCGACAGCCTGTGCGACGCAGAGTCAGGCCGCCACACCGTCGACACTGACCGTGATCGACTATTCGCTCCCCTCAACAGAGAAACGGCTCTGGGTGTTCGACCTGGCGGAGCGAAGCTTGCTCTATGAGGAGCTCGTCGCGCATGGGTCTGGCAGCGGCATGGGCGTCGCCACGGCCTTCTCGAACACGCCGGACTCGCATCAGTCGAGCCTTGGATTGTTCGTAACGGACAGCGCGTACGTCGGCCGCAACGGGTATTCGCTGCGGATGGACGGACTCGACGAGGGTTTCAACGACCGCGCCCGTGAGCGCGCAATCGTGATTCACGGCGCCCCGTATGTGGACGAGACCCTCTCGAAGAAGCAGGGCCGCATCGGCCGCAGTTGGGGATGCCCAGCCGTCAGGCCGCAGATAGTGCGCGACTTGATCGATCGCGTGGCGGGTGGCGGGTTTGTGTTTGCCTACTATCCCGATGAGGAATTTCTGCAGCGGTCGAAGTACCTGCAGTGCCCGACGGGAGAGTCGGCCTCGTAGCTACTTCTTCGCGAACATCCTGCCCCCCTCAGGGAGCGGCTGGATCGATTCGACGGAGGATTTGCGCGAGCGAGGGCGGAGCCCACTGGCGCTTCGATAAGCGCGACACGGTGATGCGGGGGTAGAGATCCGCTGCCGCGATGCCTTCGCGGCCGGTGGCGGCGGCGAGGCGACGCTCGGCGGCGCGGACGTCAGGG
>CAYNUO010000028.1:0-34571 GCA_964400405.1 uncultured Bifidobacteriaceae bacterium
TACACCCGATCGGCCGAGTAGCCCACTGAAGGCGGTCGACCTGAGCCAACGAGCGAAGTGACGTTGACTGCCGGCATCCCTCCCGAACGCCGACCGTCGTACCGACTGACGTCGGGGATTCGGTGCAGGCGCGGCTTCAGCCGCGGCCAACCGGAATCCCTCCCGAGCCGCCAGCGACCGAGCCAAAGGTGAGGGAGATGGCGGAGAGGGAGGGATTCGAACCCCCGTGCCGGTTACCCGGCAAGACGCTTTCGAGGCGCCCCCGTTACGACCACTTCGGTACCTCTCCGCAGCCTGAGTATTATACCCGGCGCTCGCGGAAGAACCGGCGCATGAGGTCTCCGCAGTCCTCCTCGAGCACGCCGCCGACGACCGCCAGACGGTGATTCAGCCCGGGCAACTCGGCGGCCCGCACGGTCGAGGTCAGCGCCCCGCTCTTCGGCTCAGTGGCGCCGAAGACCACGGTGCCGATCCGGGCGTGCACCAGCGCCCCCACGCACATCAGGCACGGCTCAACCGTCACGTAGAGCGTGGCGCCGGTCAGCCGGTAGTTCCCCAGCGCGGCGGCCGCGGCCCGCAGGGCCACGATCTCGGCGTGCGCGGTCGGGTCCACGTCCGAGATGGGACGGTTGTGCCCCTGGGCCACGATCCGGCCGTCCACCACGACGACAGCGCCGATGGGGACCTCGCCGCGCGCGAACGCCGCCCCGGCCAGGGCCAGGGCCTCGCGCATGAAATCCTCGTGCGGCATCGCCATCGATTATGGACGACTCGTCCGTTCACGGCGGGGATGCGCGAAACAGGACGTCTGTGCTAAAAATCAGCCGCTGGACGCTTACCGGAGGAACCGTCAATGTCTGTGATCGGCACGTATTCCCTTCGCGCAGCCGTGGCGCTCGCCATCGGCTGCTCTCTCGTCACCACATCGTTCGCCCAGACCGCGGCGCCGAAGCCCGCGGCACCGGCAGCGGGTACGGCCAAGCCGGCCCCCGCAGCCAAGCCGGCCCCAGCGCTGAACGCGCCGGGCAAGGGCACGGCGGACCGGTATGTCGGCACCGTCGGAACCAGCCTCGCCGGCATCTCGGGTGAGACGGTCACGGTCGACCTGATCCGCTGGTCCACCGACGCCGAACGCGACGGCCTCGTGGCGGCCCTCGGCAAGGGCGACAAGGACTTCGCCACCGCGCTCGCGCAGTCGCCGAGTCTCGGCTACATCTGGCGCAGCGGCAGCGGCTTCGGCTCGTTCGTCCGGTACGCGACCAAGTGGAAGGCCGCCGACGGCGAGCACGTGGTGCTGGTGACGGACTCGGATCTGGCGACGTGGGCGAACAAGCCCGGTGCCGCCGCGGCCGCCCCGAAGTACCCCTACGCCGTGCTCGAGCTGTCGCTGGCCCCTGTGGCACCGGCCGGCAAGACGTCCCACGCCGGCAAGGTGATCGCGGACACGGCCGCCAAGACGGTCCGTCTCGAAGACTTCAAGACCGCGCCGGTTGCGCTGCGCGGCGTGAAGCACATCAAGGGCGGGGCCTAGACCCGCCGGCCCGGCCGGGGCTCCGGCCCCGGAAAAAGACGAAGGGCGTGCCGCCCGGTTGGACGGCACGCCCCGCAAGTCCTTCCCGAAACGCGAGCCGGGCTTAGAGGCCCGTCACCACCTTCAGCTCGCCGTTGCTGTCGCCGAACTTCTCCATCGGCATCCCGTAGCGCTCCAGCATCGTCAGCTGCAGGTTGGCCAGCGGCGTCCGCTCGGCCACCTGGATGAAGCGGTCGCCCTTGATCCCGAAGTTCTTGCCGGACACGAGAATCGTCGGCAGGTTCGTCGGGATGTGCAGGTTGCCGTCGCTCATGCCCGAGCCGTAGAGAATCATCGAGTTGTCCAGCATCGTGCCGTCGCCGTCCTTCGTCTTCGCCATGCGGTCGACGAGATAGGCCAGCTGCTTGATGTGGAACGTGTTGAGCTTCGCCAGACGCGCGAGCTTCTCGGCGTTGTTCTGGTGGTGCGAGAGCGGGTGGTGCGAATCCGGCACGCCGATCTCCGGGTAGGAGCGGATGGAGGATTCCCGCACGAGCACGAACGTGAACACGCGCGTCATGTCCGTCTGGAACGCGAGGAGCTGCAGGTCAAGCAGCAGCTTGACGTAGTCCTCGAAGACGGCCGGAATACCCGACGGCTGCTCGAGCACGGGCAGCTCGCGGTCCGACTGCTGCTCGGCCTTCTGGATGCGCCGCTCGGAGTCGCGGACGGCGTCGAGATACTCGGCGAGCTTCTGCTTGTCGTTTGCGGCCAGGCCGCGGTTGAAGCCGCCGACCTGCTCCACCAGGGAGTCGAGCACGCTGGCGTTCGCCCGGCGCATCCTCGCCTGCACGGCCTTGTCCGTGGAGTCGCTGGCGCCGAACAGCCGCTCGAACACGTTGCGCGGGTTGTTCTCCATCGGCAGCGGCGTCGTCGGCGTGCGCCACGCGATCGTGTTGTTGTAGGCGCAGCTGAAGCCGTAGGCACAGCTGCCGGCGAGGTCCGTCGGCTCCACGGTCAGCTCAAGCGAGCCGAGCTGCGTTTCCTTCGAGTATTCCTTCGCGATGATCTGGTCGAGCGAGGTGCCCAGCCGGATGTCCGGACCGTCCGTCTTCTTGGCGCGGCAGCCGGTCAGCCACGCGGCCTGCGCCCGCGGGTGCGGACCCTGGTCGGCGGAGATGGCCTCCTTGCTGTCGAGACCGGACACGACGATCGTCCGGTCCTTGAAGGGCATCATCGGCGAGATGATCGGGTTGACACCCAGCGGGCCGTCCGGATGGGTCCACGTCTTCATGTCGAAGCCCATGCCGACGTAGATGCCGCCGAAGCGGCGGGCGGGGGCGGCGACGGCCGCCTCGCGGGCGTTGGCGAAGGCGGGCACCATGCCGTCAAGCATCGGCAGCGCGAGCGTCGCGCCGGCCCCACGGAGCACCGTCCGGCGGGAGATCTGCTTCTTGAAGTTGATCATGACTGACTCTCTCCTGTGCGGTTTGGAACCTACGCCTGCGCCTTCTTCATCTGGAACGGCATGCTCTTGACGATGCCCAGCAGGATCGACGACCAGCGGTAGTCGTTCGTTCCGGCATCCCGGAGAATCTTCCGGACCGCCGGCATGTCATACGTCTCGACGCCGCGGCCCATGGCGTAGGTCAGCATGTTGCGGACCATCGCGCCGAGGAAGGCTTCCTTCCGGTCGTAGAGCGCCTTGCGGAAGGACGCGGCGCCGTCGAACTTGGAACCGTCTGCCAGCTGGCCGCTCGCGTTGATCGGGTTGCGGGCATCCAGCGTGCGGAACTTGCCGACGCCGTCGAAGTTCTCGAAGGCAAAGCCCATCGGATCGATCGTGTTGTGGCAGGACGCGCAGACCGGGTTCTTCCGGTGCAGCTCCATCCGCTGGCGCAGCGTGCCCTCGATCTTCGTGTTCTCGAGCGGCGGCACGTTGGCCGGCGGTGCCGGCGGCTGCGTCCCCAGGAACATGTCCATGATGAACTTGCCGCGCAGCACGACCGACGTGCGGTCGTTGTAGGAGGTCACGGTCAGCACGCTGCCCTGGCCGAGCAGGCCGGCACGCTTGTCGTCCGGCAGGTTCACGCGGCGGAAGTGCGTGCCCACGACGCCGGGCACGCCGTAGTGGCGCGCAAGACGCTCGTTCAGGAACGTGTAGTTCGCCGTGATCAGCTCGGCGGCGCTGCGGTCTTCACGGACCTGGCTGCGAATGAACAGCCTCGTCTCTTCCAGGAACGCCGCGCGGAGGTTCTCGTCGAACTCCGGGTAGACCTTCGGGTCCGGGTGCGCCGACCGCACGTTGTTCGTCGTCAGCCACTGACCGAAGAAGTTGTCGAGCATCGCGTTGGCCTTCTCGTCGGCCAGCATGCGCTTCACCTGCTGCTCCAGCACCACCGGGTTCTTCAGCCGACCCTGCGCCGCAACCGTCAGCAGTTCCTCGTCGGGAATGCTGCTCCAGAGGAAGAAGGACAGCCGCGAGGCCAGGTCCAGATCGCTCAGGCGATAGGACTGGCCGGGCTTCACGCCGACCGGATCCGCTTCCATCCGGAAGAGGAAGTTCGGGTCGACGAGCAGCCGGCCGATGGCCGTCTGGATGCCGCCGCGGAAGTTGCCTTCCTCCTTGCGGCCCTGCTTGTAGAACTGCAGCAGCGTGGCGAGGTCCTTCTCCGTCGCGGGCCGGCGATAGCCGAGCCGCGCGAGGCGCGAGAGAATCTGCCTCGCGCAGGCATCCTCGGTCACCGTCTTACCCGGCGTGCAGACGAAGATCTTCTTCTGCACGTCGCTGCCGACCGGCGCCTTGGCGCCGAACGGGCCGTTGATGTCGACGCGGTCGATGCCGGCATCGACGCGGCCGTAGCCGGCGCTGGTCGTGGCGCCGATCGCGTTGCCGTTGTTGGTCAGCGGGAGCTGACCGACGGCCGTGCCTTCCGCCTTCCAGACATCCTGGTTCAGCGAGATGCTGAGGACGTGCGTGCCGGCCGTCGCGCGGAACCTCACGGCAAGGCCTTCATCCGGATACTCCGGGTCAGCGTCAGCGCTGTACGCCGCGCGCGGCTTGCCACCGATCTGGAACAGCTTGATGCGCTGCTTGTCGAGACGGATGTCGATCTCGGTCGGCACGTTGAGCCCGCGCACGTTGTAGCCGACGGCCAGGTCGTTCCGCTGGAGCGTGAACCGCACCTCGTACTCGCCGTCCAGCGGGAAGTAGTGCCGGAGGGCCGTGCCGCCGCGTGAGCCGAACGGCTGGAGTTCGTTCATCCGGTCGTCCTGGCCCAGCGACAGGTACGGCAGCTCGTACCGCGCGAGGTTGGCCCGCATGGTCGGGTCCTCAACAGCCAGGCGGCTGATCTTGGCGGCCGCCAGCATGTACCGCTCAAAGAGTCCCGGCGAGACCGTCAGCACGTCGGCGATGTTGTCGAAGCCGAAGCCGGTGTCGTCGGCCGGCAGCATGGCCTTGCCATCAATTTCGAGACCGAGCAGATCGCGCACCGCGTTCGTATATTCGAGGCGGTTGAGGCGATGCACCGGCGGGCGGCCGGGGTTCGGGTCGGTCGTGGCGGCGTGGTCGAGCGTCGCCTCGAGGTTGCGCACGAACGTGTCGAGCACAGCCTTGTCCGGCCGCGGCGAGTTGATCGGCGGCATCGCGCGCGCCTGGAGCTTCTTCGCCACGCGCTCCCACATCTCCGCCTCGGCACCAATCTGGGAGACGTCCTTCTTCTCGAGGACCAGACCGCCGAGCTTCATCCGCTCACTGTGGCAGTTGACGCAGTACTTGTTGACCACGCCCTGCAGGTCCGGCGCCGGAGGCGCGGGTTTCGCGGCCGCCGCCTTGACCGCAGGCTTCGCGGCCGGCGCCTGCGCGCCGGAGAGATAGGCGGTGCCGGCGACTGCCGTCACGCCGAGAGCCACCAGAGACCGGAACGCGCGTGCTTTCGTGAACATGAAAAATATCTCCCCCGGATCGCTTTGCTCCGGTAGCATACCGGATTGACGGCATCAAGCGGGGCGCTATTTTTTGACGCCGTCAAGCAACGGAAGTTCCTCGCCCGTGCAGGAACGGTTTCTTACCGCCCTGCGGATTCGGCGACCCGGAACTATAGACGCTAAGGTCTTTAGTTTCAAGAATTAACACGGATTAGACCTCCCGGCGGCACCAGCGAACCTTGCGACGGGAGCCCTCGTCAAAGGGCTCAGGACGTCCGCGGCCCGGTGGGGGACGCACCAACGGCCGATTGCGGCCAGGAGCCTTGCAGTGAAGCACATCGTTCTGTCGCTCTCGTTCGTCGCCATGACCGCGGCCGTGGCCACGGCCGCCACCTCATCCGCCACGCTGGCCGATACAGCCGAGCGGGGCAACTCCTCGGCCGTGCTTGCACTGCTGAAGAAGGGGGCGGACGTCAACCAGCCGCAGGCTGATGGCGCCACGGCGCTGCACTGGGCGGCCCACTTCAACGACGTGGCCCTGGCCAAGCGCCTGCTGACCGCGGGCGCCAAGCCGAACGCGGCGAACGACTACGGCGTCACGCCGCTCTTCCTCGCGGCCATCAACGGCAGTGCCGAGATGATCGACGTGCTGCTGACGGCCGGCGCCAGCGCCAACGCGGCGCGCCCGTCGGGCGAGACCGTGCTGATGACGGCCGTGCGCACCGGAACCGCGCCGGCGGTTGCCCGGCTGCTCAAGGGCGGGGCGAACCCGAACGCGGTCCAGCTCTCGAAGGGCCAGTCGGCGCTGCACTGGGCCGTCGCCGACGGTCACGTGGACGTGGCCCGCACGCTCGTCGAGGCCGGCGCGGACATCAAGCTCCGCTCGAGCGCCGGCTACGACGCCATCCTCGGCGCCGCCCGTCAGGGCAGCATCGAAATGACGAAGCTGCTGCTCGAGAAGGGCGCCAGCATCGAGGACAAGGCGAACGACGGCGCCACACCGCTCCTCATCGCGACAGTCAAGGGGCACACGGCGCTGGCGACGTTCCTCATCGAACGCGGCGCGAAGGTCGACGGCGATCTGAAGAGCGCCGGCTACTCTCCGCTGATGTGGGCCGTCGGCACGTACGAGCAGATTCCGCTGACGTACAAGGGCATCGACGCCGACGGTGAATGGAATGGCATCTACGGCATCGCCGACCGCAAGGAGAAGCTCGCGCTCGTCAACCTGCTCATCGCGAAGGGTGCCGACGTCAACGCGAAGATGACGCGCGGCCTGCCGCAGCTGGCGCCCCACAACGGAAATGGCGCGCGTCCCCCGCACGCGGGTTCGACGCCGTATCTCATCGCCGCCCAGTCAGCGGACGCCGAGATGATGAAGCTGCTGAAGGAGAAGGGCGCCAATCCGCTCGCCACTGCCAACGACGGCCAGACCGCGCTGATGGCGGCCGCCGAGGGCGTCGTCGAGAACACGGTGCTGTTGACAGAGGAGAAGCGTCTTGAGGCGGCGCAGGTGGCGCTCGATCATGGCGTCCCCCTCGAAGCCGAGGATCGCCAGGGGTACCGCGCCATGCACGCGGCCGCCCGCGCCGGTTACCACCAGATGATCACGTTCCTGCTGTCGAAGGGCGCCGACCTCAACCCGGTGAGCAAGCCGCAGAAGGGCAGCGGTCTCGCGCGCTTCTATCAGGAGGGCCAGAGCCCGCTGGGCTATGTGGAGGGTACTCTGGACGCCATCTTCCAGGAGCGGCCGGACACGGCGGACTTCCTGCGCAAGCTGGGCGCGAAGTCAATCGGGCGCTTCTATCCGCACGACTACGAGACGAACAATCCCGAAGCGACGGACAAGAAGTTCAAGGAACTCCAGCAGAAGAAGTAAGACCGGGCCCGTGGGCTGGCCCTGACATCTCGTCGGGCCAGCTCACCGGCACGCGCCACGTGAGCCTGATCGGCGCCAGCGCGGGCGGTTCGGGCAGCCGTGGCGGCGCGGCGGTGGCCGCCGTCGCCTCTGGCGCGGGGTTTTCCCGCTTCGGTGCCGGGCGCCGGGCTGGCGCCACCGGTGCCGTCCTCCGCAGCTCAGCCAGTTCGGCCAGCCGCTCATTGATCGAGGCGGCCACATCAGCCGGGCTGTTTGTCTTTCTCAGCACATCGACCTTCCTCCGCCCGCTGGCCGCCGCCGGCTCATTCCCGGCGTGCGCGTGCTCACCGTCCGTCGGCGCGGCAGCCTTCGTCCGGCCGTGTGCGGCGGGCGCCACCGCCGGAGCCTCGGGCGCGACGTGACCGAGCGACCCGCCTCCCGTCGGCCCGTGCGTGTTCGGCGCCGCCTGGTTTGGCGCAGCCTTCGCCGCCCGCCTGACCGGCTCGTCGTGATGCTGGGCTGACGCCGGCACACCGGCCAGTGCCAACGCACCCGCCAGCACCCCCCCGAACAGCCGCGCGGTCATCGTCAGTGCCGCCCCGCCGCGGCGCCCTCGAGGCGCGGGACGTCCACGAGCTCCGAGAAGAACACGCGGCCGCTCGATGTTTCATGGAACGCGCCGACGAGCCGCACGCGACGGTCCTGGGCCAGATGGCGCAGGACCGCGCTCTGCTGCAGGAGCCCGTTGATGGACTCCTCCACGTTCTCCAGGATGGCCGTGCGCAACCGTTGCGCCTCGGGCGAGCTGCTGGCGCGGCCGACGGCGGGCCGCAGCGCCTTCATCAGAAAATCGAAGTGGGGCCCGGACGAGCTTCCCGGCACCGCGTCCCCCGGCAGCCGCAGCGCCCCGCACATCTCGTGGCCGAGCACGACGACCAGCGGCACGTGCAGGCGCTCGACCGCATACTCGACGCTCGCCAGCGCGGCGTGGTCCGCGACGTGCCCGAGCGACCGGACGACGAACAACTCGCCGGGCGCCGCGCCGAAGACCTGCTCGGCCGGCAGCAGCGACTCCGCGCACGAGAGCACGACGGCGAGAGGCTGCACGGCCCGCACGGGTTGACCGTCGCCCGCGGACGCGCCGGCCGCATGCACGGTCCGCGCGTTGCCCGATCGGAGCCGCGCCAGACTGGCATCCGCGGAGGATCCCTCGGCGTGAACCGCCAGCGCCGCCGGCACCGCCGCGACGACCGCCGCCACCGCGCCCGCACACCACCATCCCAGACCCCGCACAGGCACACCGACCTCCAGTGACGGACTAATCGGCACGACGACTTGGGGCTTGAACCCGCCGCCGGAGGGGCTAGACTTTGCGGCCAAGGAGACGTGCCGTGAAGCAGACCGCTCTTGCCCTTTCGTTCTCGGTGCTCGCCACCGCCACTGCCGCAGCGGCGACCGGCTCATCGGCCACGATGGCGGACCTGGCGGAACGGGGCAACGCCTCTGCCGTGCTCGCCCTCCTCAAGAAGGGCACGGACGTCAACCGCCCCCAGGCGGACGGCGCCACGGCCCTCCACTGGGCCGCGCACCACAACGACGTCGCGCTGGCCAAGCGCCTGCTGGCTGCCGGTGCGAAGCCGAACATGGCGAACGACTATGGCGTCACGCCGTTGTTTCTCGCCGCGCTCAACGGCAGCGCCGAGATGATCGACGCGCTCGTCGCCGCGGGCGCCGACGCGAATGCCTCCAGGCCTTCTGGCGAGACGGTGCTGATGACCGCCGTCCGAAGCGGAAACGCGGCGGCCGCCGCGCGGCTGCTGAAGGCGGGCGCCAACGTCAACGCCGTGCAGCTCTCGAAGGGCCAGTCCGCGCTCCACTGGGCCGTCGCGGACGGCGACATCACGATGACGCGGACGCTCCTCGAAGGGGGCGCCGACGTCCGGCTTCGGTCGAATGGCGACTACACGCCGCTGATGGCCGCCGCGCGGCACGGCAGCCTGGACATCGCGAAGCTGCTCCTCGAGAAGGGCGACAGCCTCGACGCCGCCGCGAAGGACGGCAGCACGCCGCTGCTGATCGCGACGGTCAAGGGCCACACGGCACTGGCAACGCTTCTGCTGGAGCGAGGCGCACGGGCGGATGGCGACCTGAAGGCCGCGGGCTACTCTCCGCTGATGTGGGCCGTCGGCACGTTCGAGCCCATCCCGCTGACCTACAAGGGACTCGACACCGACGGCGAGTGGAGCAGCTTCGCGGGCATTCCCGACCGGGCGGCGAAGCTGGCGCTCATTGACCTGCTCATCGCCAGGGGCGCCGACATCAACGCCAAGGGCACGCGGCCGATGCCCGAGATGAACCCGCACAACGGCAGCGGCAACCGGCCGCCGCACATGGGTTCCACACCGTATCTCGTGGCGGCGCAGTCGGCGGATGCCGAGATCATGCGGCTCCTCAAGAGCAAGGGAGCCGACCCCCTGCTCACGGCCGCGGACGGCCATACGGCGCTGATGGCGGTCGCGGACGGCATCATCGAGAACGCGCTGCTCGTGTCGGAGGACAAGCGGCTCGTGGCCGCGCAGGTGGCGCTGGACCACGGCGTGCCGCTCGAAGCCGAGAACGACCGCGGCTGGCGCGCGATGCATATCGCAGCGAAGGGTGGCCTGCACGAGATCATCAAGTTCCTGCTCGCCAGGGGTGCCGACCTCAACCCCGTCAGCAAACCGCAGAAGGGCTCGGGGCTCGCGCGCCACTATCAGGAGGGGCAGAGCCCGCTCGGCCTCGTAGAGGGCACGCTCGACGGCATCTTCTACGAACGGCCCGACACGGCCGCCTTCCTGCGGACGCTTGGCGCGAAGTCCATCGGCAAGTTCTCACCGCACGACTACGAGAACATCTCGCCGGAGGCCACCGACAAGAAGGGCGTGAGCAACAAGCCGCTCTTCTAGCGCGGGCGCGGTTCCGGCAGCCGTTCGCGTGCTGCCGGCCCCGTCCGTTCCCCGCCGCAATCCGGTGCACGGCGATCGATGATAGGAGCGGTGTCTTCGTCCGCCATCGTGGCCCTGCTGGGCCGTGAAGATCAGCCGACTGACGGCGTCCGCGATTTCGTCCATCTGCTCGGCGCGGCCGTCGAAGCCCGCGGCCGATCGTTCCTGGTCGAGCGCCTGCCACCGGCCGCCGGGCCTGCCCGGGAACGCCTGCGGATGCTGACCGGCCGGCATCCCGGTGCGTGGTTCGTGCTGCAGTACACCGCGCTCCAGTGGTCGCGCCGGGCCGTGCCGGTGCGTGTGCCGGGTCTCCTGCGGACGATCCGGGCACAGGGCGGCCGCGCGGGCATCGTCTTCCACGACATCGCCCCGTACGACGGCACGCGCGTCATCGACTACGTCCGTCGCACCGTGCAGCGCGCCACGATGCGCCGCGCCCTCGCGGCCACCGACCATGCGTTCGTTGCCGGCCAGCATCGGCCCGGACGGGACGTGCCCGCCGGGTTCGCCGGCTGGGCACCCGCCCTGACGGCCGGGCTGACGTTCCTGCCCGTGGGGTCCGTGCTGCCACCGCTCGACGCCGCCCAGCAGGGGCGGCCACAGCCGCGCGCGACTCGACCCGGTGGGGCCGCACGGATCGGTGTCTTCGGCGTCACCGACGGGCGCGACGCGATCGAGGTCGGACAGATCGCCGATGTCCTGCGCCTGGCGCAGGCGCGGCTCGGGCCGCTGGAGTTCGTGGCGTTCGGCCGCGGCAGCGACCGTGCCCGCGAGCGCTTCCGCGCACAGTTGCCGGACACGATCCCGGTTCGCGCGCTCGGCGTCGTGCCGCCGGATGCGCTGCTCGCCGAAGCGGTGGAGCTCGACGCGCTGCTGTTCGTGCGCCACCACGTCTCCGCCCAGCGGTCGAGCGCGATGGCGGCGGTCGCCGCGGGCGTGCCCGTGGTCGGCTACCAGGGTGCGCTGACAACCCTCCCGCTTTCGAGCTGGGGTATGCGCCTCGTGCCCGAAGGGGACGTACCGGCGTTGGCCAATGCGCTGGTCGATGTCGTCGGCGATGCGGCGCTGTGGCGGCAACTCCGCGACGCGAACCTCCGCGCGTACGCCGACCACATCGCCTGGGATCACATCGCCGACCGGTTCCTGGACGGACTCCGCCCGTGATCGCCGGGTCGTGGGCCGGCCAGCCGCTGGCCACCAGGTGGCGCGCGTGGCTCGGCGGGACCGCCGCATCCTGTGTCGCCGCCGCGCTCCTCGCCATCGCGGCTGGCGCGCCGGCAGGTATCGCCATCGGCTTCGGCACGCTCGGCGCCACGGTGCTGGCCGTGGCGGCGCTGCGGGACTGGGCGTTCGGACTATGTGCCTTCACGGCGTGGCTGGCCGTCGGCGACCTGCTGCGGAAGTTCACCGGCAACAGCCTCGTGATCCTCGGGGCGACGGAGTTGATCGCGCTGGCGGCCATGGCGCGCTTCATCCTCGAGTGGTCGCGGGGCCGGGTGCCCCGGCTCCGCACGCCGATCACCGTCCCGCTCGCGGTGTTCGCGGGCTGGGCCGTCGTCCGTGCCGTTCCGGCGCTCGCGACCGAACCGCTCGTTGCGCTGAACGGTGTCCACGCGTGGATCTTCTTCACGCCGCTGCTCTACGCCGGGTACGCGATGGGCGCCGCGAATCGGGATGACGCCACGTGGGTGACAGCCGCACTGGCGGTCGGCGTGCTGGCCGCCACGGGTGGGCTCATCCAGTTCGGCTTCGGCCTCGACATGCTGAACCCTGCCGACACCGGGGGCCTGCCGCTCAAACTGCTCCACTCGTCCGACGTCGAGCCGGTGCCCCGGCCGAATTCGGTGTTCATGCACGCCGGCCGCCTCTCCGGTGTCCTGCTCGCCGTGCTCTGGACCGTGCCGGCGGCGGTCATGCGGATGCAGCCCGGCCGGTCCGGTGCGCGGGCACCCGTCGCCGCCGCGGCGGGAATCACGCTTGCCGGACTTGTCTTCTCCGGCCAGCGCGCCACGATCGTGTGCCTGGCC
Source organism: uncultured Bifidobacteriaceae bacterium (assembly GCA_964400405.1). Taxonomy (GTDB): domain Bacteria; phylum Acidobacteriota; class Vicinamibacteria; order Vicinamibacterales; family UBA2999; genus CANKJK01. Next base: position 12,310 of record CAYNUO010000028.1, read on the forward strand.
GCCGGCGCCATGCTCGCCGCCGTCGCCGCCGCGCGGCAGTTGTCCCAGGCTGGCGCGCGGCTGAGGCTGGGTCTCTCCGTCGGCGCCGTCGCGGTGGTGTTGCTCGTCGGCTTCGGGTTCGCCGTATCGGACACGGCCACCGTCCGCTTCTACGGCGACCTGTTCTCACCCCGATGGCTCGAGGTGGCGCTCGAGGATGTGGAGTACACAGGCACCGGCGTTCGCTACGCACTGGAGACGACGCTCTGGGGGCACGGGACGGGCGCGGCGTCGACCGGCCGCGCGTACGCGCTCGACGTGCTCTGGAACGACGCCGCGGTGATGCCTCTCGAGGGTGGCACTGGGGTACTGCTGTGGGAGTGGGGACCGGCGGGCCTGGCCCTTTGGGTCTGGCTGGCCGGGACCGTCGTGCGCGAGCTGTGGCGCCGGACCCGCGCGGCGGCCAGCCTCTCGACCGCCTGCGTCTGTGCGGGCGCGCTGGCGGCCGCGGTGACGTCCATGGGCCTCTGGTTTCACCTCACCGCCGCCGCCTACCAGAGCTATCCGCTGCAGGCGCTGCTCTGGCTGACCGTCGGCAACGCGCTGGCCGCGGGGGACCGCGCCGCCGCCAGCCGCTAGAACCGGAACAGCCGGTTGATCTTCAGGATGATCGACCGGTTGAGGAGATCCGGGAATCCCTGGGCCGCCGCCGTCGTGCGCTGGTCGTTGTAGACGACGAAGAGCTCACTCCCGGGCAGATATTCCCACCGGAAGCGAACGTTGCTGCTGAGCGAGGCCGTACTCGAGTTGTACTGAATCAGCGCGCTCGCGAACATCCGCGGCGTGGCGGTGAAGGTGACGCGCGCTCCGGCGAGCCGGTTCGTGAAGCTCCCCTCCCGCAGGTCCACCGCGTTGACGGACGCCGTCGGCTCGACGGCAAGGCGCGGACTGAACGTGATCCGCGCGGCCCGCAACGCCACCGTCGTCTGCGTGCCGCTGTAGAACTCACCGCGCTCGACGCGGATCTGCCCGAACAGTGTCCGGTGCTGACCGAAGTCGACGCCGGCCCGGTAGAAGCGAAACCCGTAGGCCTGGCTCGGCAACGTCACCGCCGGCGCAATGCGGAACGGCTGCGGCAGGAACTCATACTGCTCCGTGACGCCGAAGAGCAGCTTGTCGCTGTTCTGGAACTCGATCGAGAAGTCGCCGTCGAGGCGGCGGCTCTCCAGACGTCCGCGCTGATTCGCGATGTGGTCCATCGCCGTCGACCACGCGACCTTGCGGACGGGCCCCCGCTTCGGCCGTGGGCTGAAGCGGAGGAACGCGTAGGACTTCTCCATGTCGCGCCGCCGGACGAAGCCGATGTCCGGATTGAATGCGGCGCCGACGCCGAGCCGCTCCACCTGCACGGCGTAGCGGTCGGCGTTGTAGTCGAGCTGGGCGCGGTAGCTCTCCTGCCCCGCGGTGACGCCCGCGGTATCGGTGGCGGCCCAGTACGCATTGCCGGTCAGGTTCTGGCCGAAGGCGAACCGCGCATCGGCGCCATAGGTGACCCCGGGGGTGAGCCGGCCCGGCGCCTCCGAGCGGCGCGTTGCCAGGACGCCGACGCTGCTCTTGCCGAGGATGTCGCGCTTGACGCGGAGTACGGAAAAGTCCGTCGGCTGGAGGCGTGCCGTGTTGCCTCGGTCGGTCCGGATCTGGATGGCGCCGAACTCCAGACCGGCGCTCCGTCCGGTGACACGGCCGCCGCCGACGATCGGTACGGCCGCGCCATCGTCGAGGCCGATGCGGCGGCTGTAGAACAGCGTCGGTACGTCCGTGGACCCGGTCCCCGCGCCGCCCGCACCGCCGAAGGCGAACTGGCCCTGGTTCTCGAGGAAGAACTCGCGCTTCTCGGGAAAGAAGAGGTTGAAGCGGGTCAGGTTCACCTGCTGTTCATCGACCTCGACCTGCGCGAAGTCGGTGTTGTAGGTGAGGTCGGCCGTCAGGTTCTCGCGGATGCCGTACTTCACGTCGACACCAAGATCGCCGCCGGGGTCGTTCTGCCGGCGCGTGGCGGCCGCGCGGTCCGTGACGAGGCTGCTCGTGGCGTACGGCTTCACTTCGATGTTCTTGCCGGACGGCGGGGACCTGATCCCGACAAGGTCACCGTAGAACGATGCCCACATCACCGACGAGATCCCCGAGCCGTTTGGCACAGGCGAGCTGTAGGCGATCTCGTTCTTCCAGCGGCTCATGCGCCGCGCGATGAACCCCCACGGACGGTCGGACCCGGGCGTGTATCGGAGCGACCGGAACGGAATGGCCGCCTCGACGATCCAGCCTCCGTCGAACCGCGAGGTCTTTACCGTCCACACCGGATTCCAGTCCGGCGTCCACTGGCGTTCGCCGACGACCTGGCCGTCGACGCGGCCGCCGTCCGGGCCCACGACGAACAGCACGCTGTTGCGCCGGTCGTGAAACGGATCGAGGGCGAAGGCAACGTTGTCGTTCGCTGTCACGATCAGATTGCTGTCGCGGCGAAGCTCCGAGCCGATCACGCGCTCCGGCTGCGACTCCCAGCAGCGCCACGCGACGTAGATGTTCCGCCGGTCGAAGCCGACCCAGAACTCCGTCTTCTCCGAGAAGTCACGACCCGCCGTCGGCTCCGTCTGGATGAGGTGAGTGCTCGGCGGCGTCGCGTACAACGGCTCGTCGAGCCGGCCGTCGATGCGCAGCGGTTCCGGCACCTCAACGGCGGTCACGACGCCGCGCGGTGCTGGAGACGGTCCCTGCGCCCACGCCGGAAGACCGGCGAGGCACACGAAGCCCGCGAGCGCACCGACGGCGAGAACGGACCGGGCTACTCGGGTTTGATGCGGATGTTTCGCCAACGCAGCGGCACGCCTTCCGACTGGAAGCCGATGTAGCCGGCTTCCGTAAACTCGTGTTCCGTGACGTGCGAGAGCAGCTCGCCGTTGTTGTACGACTTGATCTCTCCGTCCTTCGCGACGATCTCGACCGAATTCCATTCCCCGATCGGCCGGAAGGCACGTTTGCGCGCGTCCGGAAAGTCCTTGGCGACCACTTTCGCGTCCATGCCGAACGCGTTCAGCATGTTGTTGCTGTTGCCCTGAATCTCGATGCCCTTCGGCCACACCCGGTGGTCCGTGATGAAGACCAGGTACCCGCTGTTGCCTTCGTAGAACTCGTCACCGGGGTCGAGATCCGCCGGGCGGTCGAACTTGTAGTCGAAACGCAGCGTGAAGTTCTTGTACTTCTGTTCCGGATACCAGTACCCCTGCACCTTGCCGGTCGTGACAATCGCACCGTCCGCGACCGTGAAGACCGAGCCGGGCTCGGTCTTGCCGCAGCCGGCCGGCGCCGGCCGGCAGTTCGGACCCAGCAGGAAGCGGACGCCCGCAAAGTCCCGTCCGTTGAACACCGGGACGAACCCGCGTTCCGAGGCGCCGATCTTGAGCACCTTCATGACCGTGGTATCCGACGGCAAGGGCGTGGCCCCCGCGGGAAAGCCGTTCGCCCTGAGGAGGTACGCCGTGATGTCGACTTTGTCGATCGGGCTGACGCTCGTCGCGTCATACGACGGCATCGAGTCCCTGATGCGGCGATAGACGTGATAGACGCTCGGATACTTCTGCAGCGCGCGGCCTCCGAGGTCGATGAAGATCTTCTGCGCCCCGAGCGAGAACCCGCGGCCGGCGAGCTTCGCCGCCGGGAAGTCCGGCGTCGCCGTGTGGCAGGGCGTGCAGACCTTGCCGAAGAGCACCTGCCCGCGACGCGCCTGCGCCTCGGTGTAGAAACCCGGCGGCACGGCGGGGCCGGGCAGCGCGGCCGCGGCCGTCGGCGTTCCGCCGTCGCCCGGCGCGATCTCCTTGCTTCCAGCCGCGGCGCCGCTCTTCGACAGCACGAAGGCCAGCACGTCCGCGCTCTGCTGGCGGCTCATCCCGCCAGGACTGTTCTGCGGCATCGTGTTGTGCAGCGTTTCCAGCAGTTCTCCGAGCGGCCGGCCCTGCCAGCGGCCCAGGAACGCCGGGCCCGTGAGCGCCGGCGCGAGCGAGTCTCCGGCGAGCGCGGCGCCGTGGCACCCGGCGCACATCTCGGCATAGAGCGGTGCCCCACGCTGGGCCTGCAGTGCGGTGTAGGCGCCGCTCCATCCTGCCGGCGCCATGGCAGGCGCCGCCTGCTCGGCCGAGAGGGTTCCCGTGCGCAGCGTCAGGACGGCCGACAGCGCGAACAGTCCGGTGATGACAGCGAATGTGGTGTGTTTCATGGGTCGGCGTCTCCGAGTTGGGGCAGACGGGAGTATAGCCGTCGCATCAGCGACCGAGGTGACCGGCGGCCGCCCACTTTCCTGCGTGAGCGAAGGCCGCGGGGTTCCGGCTAGGAGACGGAATCGGGCGCGACCGGCTGCGATCCGTCGCCGCGGTCGAGCGCCGTGCGGACGAAACGCGCGAGGGCTTCGGTCCGGAACGGCTTCTGGATGAACGCGGTCTCGTCCCACGACACGTTGCGCAGCGCGGGCAGGTCGACGTAGCCCGACATGTAGGCCACCTTGAGGCCAGGCCGGGCCGCCGTGAGACGCTCGGCCAGCACCCGCCCGTTCATGCCCGGCATCACGACGTCCGTCAGCAGCAGGTCGATGACGTCCGCGGTCGCGCCGTAGCGACGCAGGGCGTCCTCGCCGTTGGCCGCTTCGAGCACGCGGTAGCCTTTGCCGGTCAGCGCCCGGAGCGCCAGTCGGCGGACCATCTCCTCGTCCTCGACGAGCAGCACCGTTTCGTCACCGGCCAGCGCCGGCTCGACCTCGCCCGGAGCATCGCCGGACGTCCGGGTGTCTTCGAGCGGGAAGACGATGGAGATCGCCGTACCGCGCCCAGGCGCGCTGTCGACGTCGATCGCGGCGCCGTGCTGGGCCGCGATGCGGTAGACGGTCGCGAGCCCGAGGCCCGTCCCGTGTCCCTCCTTCGTCGTGAAGAACGGCTCGAAGATGTGCCCGGCCGTATCGGTGTCCATCCCGGACCCGGTGTCGCGCACGGTCAGCGTGACCACGGGAAGATCGGGGTCGCGCCGTGTCTCGATCGCCAGCGTGCCGCCGTCGGGCATCGCGTCACGGGCGTTGAGCGCGAGGTTCAGGATCACCTGCTCGATCTCGCCGCGGTCGATCCGCACCACGCACGGTTCCTCGCTGAGCCGGACGCCGAGCGTGATGTGCTCGCCGATGAGCCGCCGGAGCATGCCGGCCAGTCCCATGACGGCGTGATTGAGGTCGTCGGGCCTCGGGTCGGAGGGCTTGCGTCGGCCGAACGCCAGGAGCTGGCGCGTGAGCTGGGCCGCCCGGTCGCTCGCCTCGATAATCTCGCCGATCGACTCGCGCACGTCCGGGTCCAGATCAGGGGACCGCAGGACGACCTCGCTGTTGCCGTTGATGACGAGCAGCATGTTGTTGAAGTCGTGCGCGATGCCGCCGGCCACGCGCCCGATCGCTTCGAGCTTCTGCGCGTGGTGGAGCTGTTCCTCCAGGCGCTTGCGCTCCGTCACGTCGCGGGAGTTCACGACGATGCCGCCGATGGCCACGTCGTCGGTGCGGTTGGTCACCACACACTCCAGCACCGCCCACGAGTGGTCGCCGCGGCGGATACGCACCTCGACGGTCTGCGTATTCCCGGAACCGGCCCGGAGACTCTGCTCAAACGCCGTCTCGATGCGGGCACGGTCGTCCGGATGCACGTAGTGGAACGGGCCGTCCTCGCCGGGCGCCGTGTCGCCGCAGATCCGCCGCGCGGCGGGACTGCTGTACAGCACGGTGCCGGACGGAGACAGGATGTTGACCAGGTCCGAGGAGTGCTCGACCAGCGCACGAAAGCGCGCGTCCTGCCGCCGCAACTGTTCGTCGGCCGCCAGCTGCGACGTCAGGTCCACGCCGACGGCGAAGATCCCCGTCATCGTGCCCTGTTCGTCGAACAGCGGCCCCTTGGTCATGCGCATGGTGCGCCTGACGCCGTCGCGCGCAGTGAACTGGTGGTCGCAGACGACGGTGCGCCGCGTCTCGAAGACCTCCCGGTCGTGCGCACGGCCCCGCGCGGCATCCTCCGGCTGAAAGAGCTCTTCACTGGTGTGCCCCACCACGGCCACCTGGTCGATCCCCGACATCTGCGCGGCCGCCTGATTGACGAGCAGATAGCGCCCGGCCAGGTCCTTCGCGTACACGGCGTTGTTCGTGCCCTCCATGATCGAGCGCAGCAGGGTGTTGGTCCGCCAGAGGGCGGCCTCCGACCGCTTTCGCTCGACGGCCACGGCCACGTGCCGGGCGATGGTCTGGGCGAACTGCAGGTCCGCGTCGGACGGACGGTGCGGCGCGTCGAAGTAGACCATGCACTTGCCGACGAGCTGCCCCTTGGCGCGCAGCGGAATCCCGACGAGCGCGCGAATCCCCTCCGCGCGGGCGACATCGCGGAACCGCGCCAGGCCCAGGTCCGCATCCAGATCGGGCACGACGACCGGCTGCGGATCGGGATCGTCTGCGGTCCAGAACGAGTGCCCTTCCACAGCGGTCCTGTAGGCCGCGGAGAGTCCGCGCCAGCGCACGAAGCCGGGCACGCCCCTGGCATCTCTGACGAGGATGGCCAGACGATCGCCCGGAAACGCGTGGGAGAATCCGTCGAGCGCGGCGTCGTACATCTCCTCAAGGTTCGAGGACGTGGCGAGCGTCTCCGCGAGCGCGGTGACCGTGCGCAGCTGTTCGAGCTGACCCAAACCGTCTTCCTCGGCCATCGGGGGAACTATACAGCGGCTAATATTCCCGCATCATGCGTACTCGCCGTTCCTCCAGCACCCGTATCCCGGCTGCCGTTCTGGTCGCCGCCCTCTCGACCGCCGCCTCGCCGGCGCTGCTCGACCTCGGGGCCCAGGTACCGGCCACCCCCGCCTTCAAGCTCGGCATGTTCCGCTCCGGACCGCGGACGTTCGCGGGTGCGGTACTGGACGACACGACGGTGGTCGACCTCGCGTCGGCCCGGCCGATGCTGCCACGGGACGTCAACCAGCTCATCGCCACGTGGAGCCGCTCGCGGCAGCTGGTCGTCGACGTCGTCACGCTCGTAGCCGGGGCTGCCAGGGGAAGCCGGCCGGCATACGTCCATGACCTCACCGCCGTGACGGTGCTCCCTCCCGTCATGCCGCGCATCATCCTGAACGCGACGTTGAACTATGAGGAGCACGCCCAGGAACTGGCGAAGGATCCGAGCATCGTGCCCGGCGTCTCCGCGGCCGACGTAGCCGGCGTTCGCAGGCCCGTGGCGTCCATGCCCGGGGTGTGGACCAGACCCGCGAATGACCAGCGGCACAATCCGTACTTCTTCATCAAGCCGACGACGGCCGTGATCGCCCACGGTGACGCGATCCGCGTGCCGCCTGACCGGGACCAGATCGACGCGGAGTGCGAGTTGACGGCCGTGATCGGCGCCACGGCGTCCCGCATTCCGGTCGAGAAGGCCGACGACGTGATCTTCGGCTACACGATCGAGAACGACGTGTCGGACCGCCGCGGCCGGCAGGACGACCGCCACGGCTCGGACTGGCTCGTCGCGAAGGGATTCGACACGTTCGCGCCAATCGGGCCGTTCATCGTGCCGAAGGAGTTCGTGCCCGATCCGCAGAAGCTGGCGGTGACGCTGAAGCACAACGAGACGCTGATGACCAATTCCAACACCGCGAAGATGACGCACACGGTGAGGGAGCTGGTGAGCTTCGCCTCACATGTGGTGACGCTCCAGCCGGGCGACCTGCTGGACACGGGCAGCCCCGCCGGCGTCGGCGCGTCGAAGCAGCTCTTCCTGAAGCCGGGCGACGTCTCGACCTGCACGATCGAGGGCGTGGGCTCGCTCAGGAATCCGGTGAAGTAGCCGGGAGCCCGCGCCGGATCGGCGCGGGTCAGACGAGCGGATGATCGGCGACGACCACGCCGTCGGCGTCGGCGGCGAGCCACTGGCCCGGGTGGATGACGGAGCCCGCGATCTCGACGGCCACGTCGCGCTCGCCCACACCGGCCTTGGCCGACGGCAACGGGCAACTCGCCAGCGCCAGCACGCCGACCTGACACACGGCCAGCTCCGCCCGGTCACGCACGGCGCCCCAGACGACGATGCCGGCCCAGCCGTTCTTCTGGGCGAGCTCGCCGAGCTTGCCACCGACGAGCGCGCGGTCGACGACCGCGCCGCCGTCGACGACGAGCACGCGCCCGTCGCCCGCCTGGGAAAGCGTTTCCCGTACGAGCGCGTTGTCCCGGCGGACACGCAGCGTCGTCACGAGCCCCGAAAAGGCCCGGACTCCGCCGAAGTGTTCGAAGCCGGGCGCGAGGACGCCGAGCCGGTCGGCGTGCCGGTCACAGAGATCGGCCGTGGGTACGAACGTCATCAGTCGCTGCAGCTTTCCCGCTAGACCGTGCCGAGCACCGCGTTGGCCGCGTCGAGGGCGACGCCACGAGCCACCGGCGCCTTGAGCCGGCCCAGGACGTCCTCGAGGGCGGCCAGGCAGTAGCGGACGTTGCGGGGATTGCTGCCGTGGCCCATCAGCCCGATGCGCCACACCTTGCCCGCCATCACGCCGAGACCTGCGCCGATTTCGAGGCTGTAGTCCGACAGCAGCAGGCCGCGGACGGCGGCATCGTCGACCCCGTCGGGGATGGCCACCGCGTTCAGCTGCGGCAGCCGGTCCGCCTCAGGCACGACGAAGCGCAGGCCCAGCGCCTCGAGGCCCGCACGCAGCGCGAGGTGGTTCTTGCGGTGGCGCGCCCAGGCCGCATCCAGACCCTCCTCCTGCACGATGACGAGCGCCTCGTGGAGGCCGTACAGCGCGTTGATGGGCGCGGTGTGGTGATACGCGCGCTTGGTCGCGCCACCCCAGTAACCCATCACGAGGTTCAGGTCGAGGAACCAGCTCTGCACCCTGGACTTCCGGCCGGTCACCTTCTCGCGCGCCGCGGCGCTCAGGCTGACCGGCGACAGTCCCGGCGTGCAGGACAGGCACTTCTGCGTGCCCGAGTAGATCGCATCGATGCCCCAGTCGTCGACCCGCAGCGGCACGCCGCCCAGCGACGTGACGGCGTCGACGATCGCGAGGCAGCCATGCGCATGGGCGATCTTCACGAGCGCCTGCGCGTCCGAGAGCGCTCCGGTCGACGTCTCGGCGTGAACGAACGCCACGATGCGGGCCTCGGGATGCGCCTTCAGGGCGTCTTCGAGCTTCTGCGGGTCGACGGCGCGGCCCCAATCGTCCTGCACCATCACCGCGGTGCCGCCGGCGCGCTCGACGTTCTCCTTCATGCGGCCCGCGAACACGCCGTTCTGGCAGATGACGACGGTGTCGCCCGGTTCCACCAGATTGACGAAGCAGGTCTCCATGCCGGCCGAGCCCGGCGCCGAGACCGGCATCGTCAGGTCGTTCGCCGTGAGGAACGTCGCCTGGAGGAGCGCCTTCACCTCATCCATCATCGAGATGAACACGGGGTCCAGGTGACCGAGCGTCGGGCGCGCCATCGCGGCCAGCACGCGCGGGCTCACGTCGGAGGGACCCGGCCCCATGAGGACACGCTGGGGCGGGTGGAATGATCGAAAGGTCATGGAACCATTCTCCTACAGCCGGGCGTCAGAACCGGACGAGGCGGGTGGTCTTGAAGATCAGCGACCGGTTCATCAGCTCCGGAAAGCCCGGCCGAAGCGTGTCGCGCTGGTCGTTGTAGACCAGGAAGATCTCGCTGCCAGGCGTGTACTCCCACCGGAACCGGACGTTGGTGCCCAGGCTCCGGCCCGACGAGTTGTACTGGATGAGCGCGCTGGCGAACATGCGCGGCGTCATCGTGAACGTGACCCGCGAGCCGACGAGCCGCGTCGTGAAGTCGCCGGCCGGCAGCGCTACCCAGTTGAACGTCGTGCTCGGCTCGATCGAGAACTGTCGGCTGAACTCGAAGCGGCCGCCCGTGAAGGCCACGGATCGGATCGTCCCGTCGTAGAACTCACCGGCCTGGATCGACAGCGTGCCCGACAGCCGGCGCTGCTGCGTGAATGTGAAAGAAGCCTGCACGTCGTCGAATGCATAGTCAGCCACCGGCAGCGTGACGCCCTGCGCGATCGCGAAGGGCCGCGGCAGGTACTCGAACGAGTGGTTGTACTGCGTGCTGAACCGGTCGCCGTTCTGGAACTCCATCGCAAACTGCCCCGACAGGTCCTCGGACTCCACGCGGCCGCGGCTGTTCGCGGTGCTCGAGCCCGACGCCTGGTAGGTGTACTTGCGGACCCTGCCCACCTTTCCGGGGCGCGGGCTGAAGCGGAAGAGCGCCTGCGTCTTCGCCATGTCGGGACGCCGCACGAAGCCGACGCCGGGGTCGAAGTCCGGACCGACGTAGAGCCGCTCCGCCTGCGCGCCCCAGCGGTCACCGCTCCAGTCGAGCTGCGCCCGGTAGCTGGTGTCGGCCACCCGCGCTTCGGTCCGCGCCCAGTACGCGCTCGCGAAGACGTCCTTGAAGAAGGTCAGGGTGGTATCGACGCCGTAGAGCGTGTTCTGCCCTGGCGTGACCTCTCCGCGGGACCGGTAGGTCGCCATCCCGCCGATGCTGCTGCGCCTCAGGAGATCCCGCTTCACCCGCACGACGCCGAAGTTGGTGCTTGGCTGACCCAGCGCCGGCGCGTCGTCCGACTGGATGTCGATCAGGCCGATGACGAACGGCCCGGTGCGGCCCGTCAGCCGGCCACCGGCGCGAATCGGCACGACCTGCCCGCGACCCAGCCCGATGCGCCGGCTATAGAACATCGTCGGCGTGTCGGTCGACGAGGCGCCGAGCACGCCGCCGGCGCCGCCGAAGGCGAAGATGCCCTGGTTCTCGAGGAAGAACTCGCGCTTCTCCGGGAAGAACAGGCTGAAGCGCGTGAGGTTGACCTGCTGCTCGTCGGCCTCGACCTGGGCGAAGTCCGTGTTGTAGGTGAGGTCGGCGGAGAGGTTGCCCGTCACGCCCCAGCGGGCGTCCACGCCGAAATCCCCATCGGGCTTGTTCGACACCGGCGGCCGCGCCACACGGTTTGTCGACAGATTGCCGGTGACGTAGGGCTTGACGTCGAGCCGGACACCGGTCGGCGGCACCTGCAGACCGACCAGCGTCGCCCACGTGGAGACGGCCATCATGCCGCGCATCGCGAACGTGCGCGGCACGTGGTTCACATAGGAGATCTCGTTCTTCCACTTGTTCTCGCGGCGGAGCTGTATGCCCCACTCCTGTCCCGGCGTGGCCGGGTACCGGAGCGACTTGAACGGCATGCGCGTTTCGATCGTCCAGCCGCCCTCGAACCGGCCGGCCTTCACGAGCCAGACCGGATTCCAGTCGCCGTTGTAGCTCCGCTCGTCGGTGACCTGGCCGTCCATGAACGCGCCGAGCGGCGTCACGTTGAACGTGAATCCGTTGCGGCGGTCCTTGAACGTGTCGAACGAGAAGCCGACGAACTCCTGATTCGTGATGTTCATGCTGTCGCGCCGCATTTCGTCGGCGATCATGCGGTCCAGGTCCGACTCCCAGCACCGGAAGCTGACGTAGATCGCCTCGTCGTCGAAGAGCACCCACACCTCGGTCTTCTGGCTCGCCGGCGGCCCCTGCTGCGGCTCCACCTGGATGAAGTTCGAGATGGACGGCACGTCGCGGTACGTCGCCTCGTCGAGTACGCCGTCGACCTTGATCGGCCCCGCGAGACGGACGGCCCGGAGCGTGACGTGTCCGGAGGCGTCCGTCGACTTGACGGCGTCTGCCGCGAACGCGGGCGCCGCGGGTGCGACGGCCTGGGCGGATGCCGTCGCCGCCGTGCACAGTGACGCCGCACAGACCGCCCGCGCGACGGCCGCGGTGAGAACCCGGATGCGCATCTGACGGCTAGAAGCGCAGCAGGCGGTTCACCTTCACGATGAAGGCGCGATTGGTGAGGTCCGGAAAACCGAGGCCGCGCGTGTCGCGCTGGTCGTTGTAGACGACGAACATCTCGCTGCCGGGCGTGTACTCCCACCGGAAGCGGACGTTGGCCGCGAGGGACCGGGCGGTCGAGTTGTACTGCACCAGCGCGCTGACGAACATCAGCGCCGTCGGCGTGAACGTGGCACGCGTGCCGATCAGGTTCGTGTTGAAGGTGCCCTGCGGCAGCTCCACGTGGTTCAGCGTCACCGTCGGCTCGACCGACATCTTCATGTGCAGCTGAATCCGGCCGCGGCTGAAGCCGACCGTGCGCTTGGTGCCGCCGTAGAGCGTGCCGTACTCGACCGAGGCGATGCCGTTGAAGCGCCGCTGCTGGCCGATGTTGAACGTCAGCTTCAGGTTGTCGTAGTCGTAGCCTCCGATGGGCACGGTGACCGTGGGCGCAATGCGGAACGGTACCGGGATGTACTCGTAGGTGCCGGTGTAGTTCACGGCCACCCGGTCGCTGTTCTGGTACTCGATCGCGCCTTCGGCGTCCATGCTCTGGAGCTCCCGGCGGCCGGCCGCGTTCTGCAGGTACTGCCCCGACACCGAGCCGAAGAACTTCCGGACCGACTTGAACTTCTTCGTGCGCGGGCTGAACCGCGCGAGTCCGTACGTCTTCTGGATGTCGTTGCGGCGCACAAAGCCCATCTCGGGATTGAAGTTCCGGCCGACGCCGAGGTGCTCGGCCTGCAGCCCGTACCGATCGCCGGCGTAGTCGAGCTGGGCCCGGTAGCTCGTGTCCTCGCCGGTCCGGTTCTCACTGGCCGAGCGTGCCCAGTACGAGTTGATCACGAGGTTCTGGTAGAAGGCGAACGAGCCGTCGACGCCGTACGTGTGGTTCGCGCCGGGACCCACCTGCGCGTGGGACCGGCCCGTGTAGAGGCCGCCGATGCTGCTCCGGCGCAGGATGTCGCGCCGCAGGCGGAACACAGAGAAGGTCGTGCTCGGCGCGCCCGAGACCGTGTCCTCCTTCGACTGCATCTCCACGACGCCGAGGCTGTAGCGACCGGTACGGCCCGACACGCGGCCGCCGCCGTAGATCGGGACGACGCGGGCGCCGTTCAGACCGATCCGCCGGCTGTAGAACATCACGGGCGCATCGCTGCCGGCGCCGGCAATGCCGCCGAACTGGAACGTGCCCTGGTTCTCGAGGAAGAAGTCGCGCTTCTCAGGGAAGAACAGGTTGAAGCGCGTCAGGTTGAGCTGCTGTTCATCCGCCTCGACCTGCGCGAAGTCGGTGTTGTAGCTGAGGTCGGCCGCGATGCCTTCGGTGATGCCGATCTTCGCGTCCATGCCGGCCGACGTCGTCGCGTCGTTGCTGATCCGCGGGTTCGCGAGCAGGTCACTGCTCATGCCGGCGATGCCGTAGGGCTTGATCTCGACGTTCTTCCCCTGCGGCGGCGCCTCGATCCCCACCAGCGTCGGCGCCACCGACATCTGGAACGCACCGGCGCTGCCGCGCGCGCGGTCCATCGGAATCGGGTACGCGAGCTCGTTCTTCCAGCGGTTGTAGCGGCTGACATGCAGTCCCCAGACCTGGTCCTTGCCGGGCCGGTAGCGCAGGGATCGGAACGGAATCGAGGCCTCGGCCGTCCAGCCGCCCTCGAAGCGGCTCGAGCGGAGCGTCCACACCGGATTCCAGTCGCCGTTGTACTGGCGCTCGCTGGTGAGCTGACCATCCATCCGGCCGCCGGTCGGTGAGACGAGGAACAGCTGGGCATTCCGCCGGTCGTAGAACGTGTCGAAGACGAAGTTCACGTACTCGTTTTGCGTCAGCACGACCGCGTCGCGCCGCATCTCATTGGCGACCATCCCGCGCAGGTTGGACTCGTACGCGCGAACCACGGCATAGAGGTTCTTTTCGTCGTAGAAGACCCAGTACTCGGTCTTCTGCGTGGCCGGCGCACCGGCCTGCGGGTCCATCTGGATGAAGTCGGTGACGGCGGGTACTGTGGCGTACACGGCTTCGTCCAGCCTGCCGTCGATCTTGAGTGGCGCGGGAAGCTTCACGGCGCGCATCGTGAGGCGGCCGGCGGCGTCGCGCGCCGACGTGGCAGGCAGTTCGGGCGGCGGCGGTCCGAAGATCGGCACGGACAGGCCCGGCACCGACACGGTCGCCGGCGGTGCCGGAAGGGGACGGGCGGGGCCTGCCGTCGATGTCGGAGCAGGCGTCTGCGCGGCGGCTGAGCCGGCCACGAGACCCGTCGCCAGGCACGCGGCCGCGAGGCGGCGGACGCGCCGGAATCTGTCAATCACTCACTGCACTCCATGAAGGACGACGGGTAACCGCAACACGAGCACGTGCCGGCGCCACGAAGCAGCACAGGCAGCACCGCACATACTGACATGCCGCGCAGGCCCGGTGGCGGCCAGCGACGATCCGCGACACGGCTGCCCGGCACCCACCGGACGGGACTCGGGGAGGTGGTCTTCATGCCGGCCCGGGAAGACCGGTGTCCACAAGAGAACAGACAGGGGCTCGCGCGGAGCCGTAGTCTCACAGGATGAGTACACCTGTCTTCCGTGCGTACCTCCTGCTCTTTCCGCTCCTGCTGGCCGTGCTGTCGGGCTCGACGGCTGCTGCCGCCGGGCTGGACCGCTATCGCGAGTTCGTGATCGGCGCGTCGACCGCCGACATCCTCGCCGGGACCCGTGCCACGCCACGCGACCTGAGAACGCTTCACACGCGTCCGTCGCTGCTGCAGGAGCTCTCATGGCGTCCGGCCCGCAGCGGCCCGGGCGACGCGAACGCCTCCATCAGCGCCGTGCACTTCAGTTTCCTGGACGATCGCCTGTTCCGCATCGTCGTCGACTACAGCCGCAGCGGTACGGAAGGCCTGAGCCACGCGGACATGACGGCCGCGCTGGCCGCCGTCTACGGGCCCGTGTCTCCGTTGCCGGCACCGCCGAGACGGCGGGACACCCACGACAACCTCGACGCCGTGCTTCCCATCGCCGCGTGGCGGGAAGGCGACGCCTCCGTGACGCTCCACACGTCCGAGTACAGCGGGACGTTCGGACTCGTCGTCACGTCGGTGTCGCGCGACGACCTGGCCCGGAAGGCCCAGGCCGCAGCCGTCGTGATGGATAACCGCGAAGCGCCGGCGCTGGAGGCGGCTCGCGTGAAGGCCGCGGCCGCAGCCGAGAAGGCCGCCGACGCCGAGACGCGTACGACGAACAAGGCGAAGTTCCTGCCCTGAACGGGCTGCCCCGGCCTGCCGCTATCGGGCGCAGCCGAACAGGCGCTTCGTCCGGATGACCTCGGCCAGCGGCGGCGGCACGTGCCGCTCCCAGCCCGCGTCACCGGATCGGATCTGCTCGAGCACACGGCCCGAGTTGGTCGCGAGAAACTCCGGCGTGTACGCCGGCAGGTCCTCGACGAGGTGGTTGTCGACGAGGTGCGCGTAGAGGTGCCGGATGTGCGGCGCCACGGTCAGGTTCTGCACCGTCGTCAGGTGGCCACCGGCGTCCAGCGACGGATACACGTAGACCTTCACACCCCGCCGGAACATCTGCCCCAGTCCCTGGAAGATGCCGCCTGGCATGTCCGTGTAGAACTTCTCGTCGAGCACATCCCGAAGCCGCACCGCGCCGAGCGGCAGGCCGATCGGCTTCTGCGTGTAGCGGGAGAGATAGGCCACGAGGCGGTGATACCGCAGGAAGTTGGAGATCAGCACGGGATGGCCGAGCGCGCTCAGCATGTCCACGCGGTCGAGGAAGTCCCGATGGTTGATCTCGTCGCCGACCTTCAGCTGCCGGAGCGTCATCTCGAGCAGCACGACCGGACTCTCGCCCTCCAGCCCGGGCTCACGGACGAACTGCGCCTCGGCCCGCGTGAGCATGTCGAGCATGGGGTTCGTCATCGGGTGGTAGCTGCCCCGCTGCACCAGCACCGGCTTCTTGTAGAGCACCTCGGCCCACTGCACCGCCTCGCCGTCGGCGGTGAACATCGCCGCTTCGGTGTGACCGGACTTCACGAGCTGGAGCGCCATCAGACGGTTGTCGACGCCGGCGAACGCCGGTCCCGAGAAGCGGATCGTATCGACCTCGACGTGCTCCCACGTCAGGCTGTCGAGCAGCTCGCCGATGAGCGCCTCGGGCCGCGTGTGCGCGTAGAAGGTGCCGTGCACGAGATTCACGCCGAGCACGCCGAGCACTTCCTGCTGCCGCTCGGCTTCCTTGTCTAGCATCCGGACGTGGATCAGGATGTCGGAGGGTTCCGCGCCCGGCTCAGCCTGGAAACGGATGCCCATCCAGCCGTGGGCCTCGTTCTTCGTGCGGAAGCTGCTCGTGGCGACCGTGTCCGCGAAGACGAACAGCGCGGTGTTCGCACGCGTGGTGCCCAGCCGGTCGACCAGCAGCGCGTACTCGCGGTCGAGCATCGCGACGAGGCGCTGGCGGCTGACGTAGCGGTCCGCGGGGCCATAGATGGCGTCGCTGACCGCCATGTCATAGGCAGAGCTGGTCTTGGCCACGGTGCCGGAGGCGCCGCCGACGCGGAAGAAGTTCCGGGCTACTTCCTGACCCGCGCCGATCTCGGCGAACGTCCCGTAGCGCGTCGGGTCGAGGTTGATGCGGAGGGCTTTCTGCTGGACGCTGGCGGGAGTGTCGCTCATACGGGCTGTTGCGAGGATATCAACGGGAGCGCGCTTTGGTTTCACTACCTATATCTGGGAATCGCCCGGAGAACCGGCCGCGACTAGAATGTGCCTCCAGGTGGCTCGGGCGGCTCGGAAGACATCGCGGAAGACTCGGCGCACTCCAGGGCAGGGCCCCACGGCCGCGGCCGTGACCAGCATGCTGAAGGAGCGGATGTCCGCCGACCAGGGCGGGTATCACGACCGGACGCGCCGGAAGATTCTGAAGGTCGCGCACAAGCTCTACACCATCGCGGGCTACGCGTCCGTCTCGATGCGCGAAGTCGCCAAACGGATGGGCTTCAGCGCGCAGGCGATCTACTACTACTTCCCCAGCAAGGAAGCGATGTTCGCCGCGCTGGCGGACGAAGGCCTGCGGCTGCTCGAGGCACAGCATCCCTCCGAGGAGCTGGCCGATTCGTTCGACAACCTGCGCCTGCCCTATCTGCGCTACTACGAGTTCAGCAAGGCCCACCCGGAGTACTTCACGCTGCTCTGGATGGACCCGGCGGCCGCAACGAGCCAGCAGGAACCGCAGATCGCGATGATCCTGCGGATGAGCGAGGACGTCCACAAGCGCATGCGGCGCTGCATCGCGGAGGGCCTGCTCCCCCCGGATATCGACCTGATCATGGCCAGCTCCGTGCTGTTCAGCGCCGTGCACGGCCCGGCCGTCATGGGACTGACGGGCCGGCCCCCGACCGACGAGCTCGACGCCGTCGCGCGGCACCTGCTCGACGCCGGGATCATGGGTCTGCAGGCGGGCCTGGTCCGTCAGCCGGCCGGGGCGAACACCGCGACCGTGCCTGCACCGGCGCCCAGCGCCGAGTAGCCGGGATCGCGCAGGCTAGAAATCGAAGCGGACACCCAACTGCGCCAGGCGCGGCCCGAGGGTCCGGTTGTTCACACGAAAGTTCGGACTCCCGAGGATCGCCTGCGTGCGGGGATCGGCGTAGCGATTCGCGCCGTTCAGCAGGTTGAAGACCTCGAGGATGAGCTGTGCACGGCCCGTGCCCGGCACGCGGAGACCTTTGGCGACCCTCAGGTCCCAGGTGACATAGGCCGGCTGGTGATACGGAAACCGCGCGAGGGGCCGGCCATCCACGATCGGCCGGTCGGGATTGAGGCCGTCGTTGAGTGCCCGATCGCCGTTGAGGTCCACCGCGCTGTAGACGGGAAACGCGAGTCCCGACCCTGCGCTCCACGTGGACGCCACCGTGGCGTCGCCCGGCAGCATCACCACGAGGTAGGACCGCAGCTGGTGACGCTCGTCGAGCTCGTTGATGCCGTAATCCGCATCCAGGTTGAACGGATCGGACGGGCCGAACGGCGCCTCGGTGTCGCGCTCGGTCGACCCGTTGCCGAGACTCTTCGCGAGCGTGTAGCTCGCCGAGAACTGCCAGCGGTTCCGCATCGGCCGGTTGACCGTCAGCAACAGCGCCTGATAGCGGCCGTGACCGAAGCTGGTCAGCGCGTTGGCCTGCGCGATCGTGGCATCGGGTCTGGCCGTGCCGAGCAGGTTCACGCCGCGGCCGGCGTCGTCGAACGCCGCCGGCGCCGCGATGTTCCGATCCCACAGCGTGGCACGGAACCCGCCGATCCGGAGGTTCTCGGACCAGCTGGCGAGATAGCCCGCCTCGAGGGAGATCCCCGCGAGCTGACGCGTCACCGACGCGTTCATCTGGACGACGCGCGGATTGTTGAAGTCCGGATCGACGTAGGAGATGGCCGGCGGCCCCAGCAGGGACGCGAGCGCCGACCCCGGCGCGATGGCTGACGGCAGCACCGCGGGGAACGTGACGCCGAACCGCGACGGCGGCGAGAAGAGCGTCGTGTTGCTGACGCCCGCGCCGCGCATCGGGAAGTAGATCATCGGCGTGCGGCCGTAGTAGACGCCCGCCGCGCCTTTCACGATGGTCCGGCCGGTGTCGTCCAGCTGATACGCGGCATCCGCCCGTGGTCCCCAGTTGTTGCGGTCGTTCGGAATGCCCTGCGGCACCGGCGCATAGGTCAGCCGCACGTCATTACCGACGCGCCGGGGTTCGCCGACCGGCACCTGCACACCGGCAATCCCCGCCTGCGGCTGCGGGTTGATCTGCATGTCGTAGCGGAGGCCGAACGTCACCGTCAGACGCGGTGTCGGGCGCAGGCGATCCTGCACATAGGCCGCGACCTCGTGCTGCCAGAAGCTCCTGAGCAGCGCCGCGTCCTGAGCGGTGTTGCCGTTCAGCCCGAAGTTCTGTGCATAGAGCGACGGCTGGCGCGCGACGAAGGCCTCGAGCGTCGGGAAGGTATAGGCGCCGTGCAGGCCGAGCGCGAACGCATTGTTCCGCATGTTGAATGAGTTCGCGTCGGCGCCGAACTTCAGGTCGTGCCGGCCACGCTGGTGGACGACGCTCTCCGAGACCTGGTAGCGATACATGTCCTGCGTGCCGGGCAGAAAGAGCGGCGTGCCGAAGGTCCCGGTGTCGGCGATCTGGACCTGCGGTCCGGTCGCCTGGGCCGTGCGCGGGCGGACCTCGCCTGACACCTGGACCTTGGTCTCCAGGAAGGTGTGCGGCCCGACGGCACCGTTCACGCTGGTCACGACGGAGAGGCCCTGGTTCCGGAACGACTCGAGATTCGACGTGGCCTGGCTGAGCAGCACGGAGCCGCCCGCGATGTTGCTGCCCTTGTTGCGGGTGAAGTTGCCACGCACGCTCAGGCGCTGGCTGGCCGTCAGCGCGTGGTCCAGCTTGCCGAGCAGCGTCGTGACGTCCTCCTTCCTCGGGTACTGGCCTTCGAGACTCGCCAGGTTCGCGATCCCGAGTTCGGGCACGGCCAGGCCGGCGACGTTCCGCGCGAACTTCACCGTGATGGGCGTCGTCTGCCGCTGGAGATCGGCCGCCACGAAATAGAAGGTGCGGTCGGCGACCAGAGGGCCGCCGAAGCTGCCGCCTCCGACATGGCGGACCAGCCCCGCAGGCGCGTTGCCGAATGTGTCGTCGGAGGTGAGCGCGTGGTGTCGGAGGAAGTAGGCGAGCGATCCGTGACGCTGGTTGCCGCCCGACTTGGTGACGACGTTCACCAGGCCGCCGTTCGAGCGCCCGGCCTGCGCGCCGAGGCCGCCGGCGCTCACCTCGAATTCCTGCACCGCCTCGAGCGGAATCGTGAAGTTCTGCCGCTCGAGCGAGCCGAAGAACTCACCGAAGAAGTTGTTCGTGAAGTCCGCGCCGTCCACGTTGAGCGCGAGATAGTCGCCGGGCTGCCCGGCCACGCGGAACGTGCCGCGCGTGCCGGTAATCGCGCGGGCCGTCGGCGCGAGCAGCGCGAAGTCGCGATAGTCCCGGCCGTTGATCGGCAGGTTCCGGATCGCGTCGGAATCGAGCGTCGTTCCCGGCGTGGCGGCGAGGTCACCCGCCGCGGCCACCGACACGGTCTCGGCCAGCCCCGCGACGCGCAGCACCACGCTGACCGCGAGCGACTGCCCGACCCGCAGGGTCAACTGTTCGCTACGGGCCGAGGCAAAGCCGGTGCGTGCGGCGTGGACGACGTAGGTGCCGACGGGCATCAGCTGCGCGGCGAACGCGCCGGTCGCTCCCGTCGTGACCGCGCGCTCGAAGCCGGTCGCCGTCTCGCGGATCGTGACCGCCACACCGTCGAGGACGGCGCCGGTTTCATCTCTCACCGTGCCATGGATCTCCGCGCGGTCCAGCGTCTGCGCCGCCACGGAGAGGGGCGCCATCACCAGCGCGAGAAGGACGTATGGAATCGTGCGGAACATGTGCTCACATTCTGGCCCGTTCCTGAACACTGTCAAGGAACAGGAGTCATGGTAGAGTCGAACGCCGTCAAGTGACCTGCAGACGCCGCGCGCGGCGGGTCCTGTCCGGGCACCAGTCCGGCACCGGCGCCACCAGGAATCGTATCGTGCGTATCGTCATTGCGGGTGCCAATAGCGCCGTCGGGCAATCCATCCCCCGGGTGCCGCTCCTGCTCGCGCCGGTCACCGAAGGCACGGGCGCGCTGCGTCACGACCGGCCCCGACACCAACCTCGACCCGCGGCCGGCCGCACGCGAACCTGGCATACGCTTGACCGGCCTCGACGAGATGATTCGCGCCAGCGTGGCCTCGGGCGGTCAGCGCGCGACGGGCGCGTGACCGCACGAAGGACCAGATTCGATGACCCCGACCTCCGTCCCGGCGGCCGCCTCCCCGCACGCCCGCCCGCAGATGGCGCTGTGGCAGAAGCTGCTGCCCTGGGTCATCACGGTCGCGTGCCTGGCGTTCCTCTACACGCGCCTCGACGGCGCGGCGCGCGCGCAGGGCAGTCCGCTCGTGCCCTACCTGGCCCGGATCTTCGCCAGCGTGAGCTGGTTCAAGTGGCTCGGGCTGATGATTCCCTACTGCCTGTTCTTCTTCCTCATCGACACGATGGTGCTCTGGCGCGTCGTGAACTGGTTGAACGCGAAGATCGCCTACGCCGACATCGTCCCGGCGCGCGCGAGTTCCTACATCCTCTCGATCATCAACGAGCAGGTCAGCAAGGGCGCCGTCGCGATCTACCTGCACCGCCGCTCGGGCGTGCCGGGGTGGGAGGTGGGCTCCAGCATGATCTTCATCATGTTCTGCGAGCTCTACTACCTGATGGCGTGGGCCACCATCGGCGTCACGATTCAGGGCGACGCGCTGCCGGCCGTCTTCCACTCGATCCCGGCCATCTTCGCGGGCGCGCTCGTGTTCCTCGCCGTCTTCTACCTGTTCTTCACGGGGCGCATACCGGCGGGCCCGCTCGCCGCCCTGCGCGACAAGCCGGTCTTCCATGCCTTCCGGAAGGCGAAGCTCTGGTACTACGGCGCATTCTTCGTGATGCGGTCACCGATGATGATCGCCGCCGTCTTCGTCTACACGATGGCGCTGCGCCTGTTCGGCATCGAGGCGAGCTACCTGCAGATCCTCGGCTACCTGCCGGTCATCCTGTTCGGCGCGGCGGCGCCAGGCCCGATGCATTCGGTTGCGGTCCTGCTGTGGGTCGTGCTCTTCCCCGAGAAGCCGGGCGAGATCACCGCGTTCGGCTTCGTGCAGCACAACTTCTTCATCCTGTTCAACGCGGCCATCGGCCTGATCTTCCTCAGGAAGGCGACGTCGAATCTGTTCGGAGGGCCCTCCGCACCAGCGTGAGCCGTTCCGCGATCGACACGACGGTGCTGGCCACGAGCAGCCAGCAGACGGCGACGAGGGCGGGCGTCAGAAACGTGAGGCCGAGGCGGATGAGGATGACGCCGCAGACCGGGAAGAAGTAGAGGATGCCGTTGTATCGGCCAAGCTTGCTGCCTCGCAGCCGGCGCTGGCCGTGGAACCAGTAGGAATCGATCGTGTATTGCAGGAACGCCGCGACGACGAGCACGGGCAGGATCAAGGGCACGTCGCCGCGCAGCACGGAGCCGGTCATGCCGCTGACGACGAAGACGCAGTCAGTCGTGTGATCGAACGTGCCGCCGAACGCCGAGGCGGTGCCGGTGCGGCGGGCCACGGGACCATCGGCGAGATCGGTGGCGATGGCGACGAGCATCGCAAGCGCGGCCACGACGGGCGCGCGCGGGTCAGGTGAGACGATCAGAAACGCGAGCGGAACGGCAAGGAGCAGGCGAACGGCGGTCAGCAGGTTCGCCATCGG